>DAIDHB010000418.1 GCA_027452145.1 Planctomycetales bacterium | reverse complement strand
ACAGGCCCGCTTTCATCGCCAGCGCCCGCTCCAGGTATCCCCGCGCCCCGACGTAGTCCCCCTGGTCATGGAGCAGCACGCCCAGGTTGTCCAGACTGGTGGCCAGGTCGGGGTGCCCCTGCGGGTACCTATCCTTCGGGTAGAGGGCCTCATCTATCGCCAGTGCCCGTTCGTGGTATCCCCTCGCCCCGCCGTAGTCCCCCTGGTCCTGGAGCAGAGAGCCCATGTTGTTCAGGCTCTTGGCCAGGTCGGGGTGCCCCTGCGGGTAGCCCTCCTTGGGGTAGAGGGCCTCATCCATCGCCAGTGCCCGCTCGAAGTATTCCCGCGCCCCGACGTAGTCCCCCTGGGCCTGGAGTAGAGAGCCTAGATTGTTCAAGCTCGTGGCCAGTTCGGGGTGCCCCTGGGGGTAGCGGCCCCTGGGATAGAGGGCCTCTCTCGTCGCCAGTGCCCGCTCCAGATATCCCCGCGCCCCGACGTAGTCCCTCTGGTCCTGGAGCAGCATGCCCAGGCTGTTCAGGCTTTCGGCTAGGTCGGGGTGCCCGTGGGGGTAGGTATCCTTGGAGTAGAGGGCCTCTCTCATCGCCAGCGCCCGCTCGTAGTACCCCCGCGCTCCACCATCGTCCCCCTGGGCCCGGAGCAGAGAGCCCAGGCTGTTCAGGCTTTCGGCCAGGTCGGGGTGCCCCCTCGCGTAGCCATCCTTGGGGTAGAGGGCTTGATACATCGCCAGCGCCCGCTCGTAGTACCCCCGCGCCGCACCATAGTCCCCCTCGACCAGGAGCAGATCGCCCAGCACGCTCAGGCACGCGGCCAGCTCGGGGCGCCCGTGCGGGTAGTCGTCTTTGGGATAGAGACGTTCCACGATCTGGAGGCGCTGCCTGAACCTCTCGATTGCCGTGGTCGGGTCGCCACGCTGGTAGGCCTGGTAACCCGCTCTCTTTAGCTCGGCGGCCTGACTCTCCAGGTCCTGCCGCTGCTCGGTCGTCAACGGCTTGCGCGGGTCGTCCGCGCGCGCCGCCGTTGAGAGCAAGCCGGCAGCGGGCACGATCAGGAGCGCCAGGGCGACGAGTACCCTACCCGAACATATCCGACTCGCGGCGGGATCACGCATGGCAAAAGCCCCCTTCAGAAGAAGAGTGACATCGATCAGTGAGAGATAGGTGCCGCGGCCGGTGGGCCGCCCTGGTTGGGGACGATGACCGCTCGGTAATACCCGCCGAGGGTTGCGACCTTGTCCTTCAGGAGCCGGCGGATCTGGAGGACCGGGTCGTTGCTCTTGCGCGTCCCCGGGCCGGGCAATTCTCGGCTATTGCCCCCGGCGTCGACGCCGAACTCGCGGCCGTTCTCGATCCACACCGCCGGACTCTTCGCGTCGGGGTTCCAGGTCGTCCGCGGGCCGGTCAGGTCCCGTTCCAGCGTCGCGTCGGCGTCGCGGGGGAGCGGGCTGTCCTCGCGGGCCAGGAGGACCAGGGTCTCCAGCCCCGGCGCCGAGGGGCCCAGCTCCCACGTGTCGGTGATGACCTCGGGCAGCTCGACCCCTTCGACCTTCTTTTCGTGGTCCGGCCGTTGGGTCCAGTCGCGATCCTTCCAGGGATACAGGGGCGCGACCTTGCCGTCGGAGCCGATCCAGAACAGATACAGATAGGCGGGGCGGTTGACCGACGCCTCGACGCGCACCGCGTCGCCGGACCTGACCGGCACAGCGCCGGGCTGGTTCAGCCGCACGCCCCGGCGACGGCTGTTCCCTTCCTCGTCGACCCAGAGCGTGATCCCGCCGCGGAGCGGCTCGACATGCGTTGCGTCGGGGACGGGCGCCGGCGAGGGTGTGATGGAGGTCGGATCGGGCTTCGGGCCCGGGGCGGCCGTCGGCGAGGGGCGATGGAAGACTCCGAAGAAGAGGACTGCGGCACCCATCAGGACCACGGCCCCCGCGCCGACCCGCCTCGGCCGGTCGACGAACCGCTTCAGGGCCTTGCCCAGCTCGTCGGCCGTGGCATACCGCTCGGCCGGGTCGGCGGCCATCGCCTTCAGACAGATCCGTTCCAGCCGGCGCGGGACCCTGGCGAGCCGAAGACCATTCGCCGGGAAGTCGCAGCGACGGGCGCGGTCCCAGACCTCGTCCTGGCTCTCGCCGACGAAAGGAGCCTGGCCGGTCAGGAGGAAGTAGAGCACCGCACCCAGGCCGAAGAGGTCGCTCCGCGGGCCGATCCGGTCGTGCTCGAGCCGGGCCTGCTCGGGCGCCATGAAGGCGAGCGTCCCGCCCCAGGTGGTCACCGACGGGTCGGCCCAGGCGTTCCGCAGCCGGGCCAGGCCGAAGTCGATCAGCCGGGGCGCACCCGCCTCGTCGATCAGGATGTTCCGCGGCTTGATGTCCCGATGGATCACCCCCTTCCGATGCACCAATGCCAGCGCGCCGGCCAGCTTCGCCACCAGTTCCGCCGCCCGGCGCGCGGTGATCGGCTCGTCGCGGGCGTAGTCCTCGAGGTTCCGGCCGTGGATATACTCCATCACCAGGAACGGCCGGTCGTTGTGGAAGTCCAGGTCGTAGATGCGCACCAGGTTGATGTGCTCCAGGTCGGTCAGAAGCCGGCCCTCGCCGACCAGCGAGGTCCGCTCGTCGTCGCCGACGGGCTGCCGGCCCAGTTTGAGCACCATCTCCTTGCGCAACCTGGGATGCATGACCAGGAAGACCTGCCCCTGCGCGCCGCCGTCGAGCTGATCGACGACCAGGTACTTGCCGATCGCGCCGGGCCGCTCGGACCGGCCCTCGGCGATGGCGCGGGCCGCGGCGACCGCCTCGGGCTCGATGCTGACGGTCGTGGTGCCGCCCGTCGGTTTGCCCGTGCGGTCGATCGCCGGGTCCGGCTCGGTCGAGGGAGTGTCCACCTCGCCGTCGAGATCGAGCTGGAGGGCCGACAGCTCCGCGCGAAGGCGTTCGATGCGCCCGCGACAGGACGGGCAGGCATCGAGGTGGTCCTGGACCGCCCCAACGGCCGGGTCGCCCAGGGCGATCGGCAGCAGCTTGTGCTCGTCAGGACAGGTCGAGATCGCACCCATCGCTCGTCTCCCCCTCGAGCTCGGCGCAGCGGCGCCGGACGTCTTGCAGGACCCGCGAGGCGTAGACATACACGGCGTTCGGCGTGATCCCCAGCCGGGCGGCGAGCTCCGCGGCCGGTCGGCGATGGACCAGCCGCCCCTCGAAGCAGGCCCAGGCCGTCGCCGACGCCTTCTCCCGGGCCCGCGGCAGGACGACTTCCAGGATTCGCCTCCGGTGCTGCAAGACCCACGCTTGCTCGAGCTCGCGGCTCTGGGCCTCGTCGGTCTCGCGGAATCGCCGCACCCACTCCCCTTCCGCCCGGTCGCAGACCTCCCGCCGACGCGCCCGATCGACCAGAATGTTGTGGGTCAGCCTCCACAGGTAGGTGCGGAATCGGCCCTGCCGACGATCCAGCTCGAACGTCGGCAGAATCACCATCAGCCGCCGGAAGACCTCCTGCGTCAGGTCGTCGGCGTCGTGCTCCCTGAGGCCCAGGCCGCGCAGGTAGCCGAAGATCAGCGGGCGATAGATCGCGTGGAACTCGCCCCAACTTCGGCCGTCGCCGAGGTTTCGGACCCGGACCAGCAGTGAGAGCCGCGTCTCGGACATGGCGAACGTCCCGACGGCCATTGTGCGAACATGCGTACAAAAAATCGGGCCTCACCGCGGTCCCGATCCCTCGTCGACGTGTTCCACCCAACTTACGCGTTCCGCAATGTAGATTCCACAACAATGAGCCGAACGCCTGCGCCAACCCGGCGGCGAACTCCCACGCCATTGATACGCAGCCTGCACCGGGATCTTACAGGAAAACCGAGGACCCGATCCGGGGGAGTCCCGCCGGCGCGGCCGATCGAGCCGGTCGCCACCTCGCCGGCCGGCGAGATCAATGGGTTGATCCGGGTACCCGAGCGCGAGACGATAGCCCCGAGCGATCACGGACGTCCGCCGATCCCGGCATCCCAGAGCAAGGGTCTCAGGAAACTTTGGGGAGTCGAAATGCTCGACCGCATCGACCTGTCCCGCACGCCGCCCCCGGTGGATCTTCTCGCGCCTGGCGCGGCGACCACCATCGCCGCCCGGACGGGCCTGCTCGAGGGCCCGGCGTTCGACGCCGAGGACAACCTGTATTTCAGCGATATCTTCGCGAGCCGGATCTATCGCCTCACGCCGGGCGGGTCGCTTTCGGTCTTCCGCGAGGATAGCGGGCGGACCAACGGCAACACGTTCGACGCCTCGGGGCGGCTGATCAGTTGCGAGGGGGCCGAGCAGGGGCCCGGCGGCCGGCGCCGGGTCGTGCGCACCGACATGACGACCGGCCAGGTCGAGGTCTTGACCGACCGCTACGAGGGGAAGCGGTACAACAGCCCCAACGACGTCGTCGTGGATATCCACGGCGCCATCTGGTTCACCGATCCGTACTACGAGAAGGACCGGTCGATGCTCGAGATGGGCCACGAGGCGGTCTATCGGATCGACCCGGGCGGGAACGTCCGGCGCGTGCTGACGCAGCCGGCCATCGAGCGGCCCAATGGGCTGGCGATCACGCCCGACGGGCGGACGCTCTACGTCGTGGACTACCACACCCGGCCCGGCGGCAATCGGAAGGTCTGGGCGCTCGACGTCGACGCCGGGGGCAACCTCTCGGGCCAGCGACCCGTCTTCGACTTCGGCCGGGGTCGCGGCGGCGACGGCATGCGGCTCGACGAACGGGGTAATCTCTGGGTCGCCGCCGGCATCCTGCTCCCCCGCCACGAGGGCGAGACGGCCGACGTGCCGGCGGGCGTTTATGTCATCACGCCGGGAGGCGACCTGCTCGGCCGCATACCGATCCCCGAGGATCTCTGCACCAACCTGGCCTTCGGCGGACCCGGCCGCCGGGTCCTGCACGTCACCGCGGGCAAGACCGTCTACAAGGTCCCGACCGCCGTCGCCGGGTATGCCCTCTATCCGCCGGCGCGGGGTTAATTCCCTCGCGGGGCAGACTGGCCGGGCACACTCGCCGGCGCCGGCGTCGGACCGGCCGGGATCGCCGAGGGCACGACGAAGGCATAGAACATCACGATCGCTCCGACCAGGCAGGCCAGGGCGACGCTGTGCTTGAAGACATATTTGAAGATCTCGGCCTCGCGGCCGGCCTGGCGGGTCGCGGTGCTCGAGACCACGATCGATTGCGCGTCGATCATCTTGCCCATCACGCCGCCGCTGGAATTGGCCGCGGCCATCAGGATCGGGCTCTGGCCCAGGCGTTCGGCGGTGACCTTCTGGAGGTTGCCGAAGAGCGCATTCGAGCCGGCGTCGGTGCCCGTCAGCGCCACGCCCAGCCAGCCGATCAGCGTGCCGAAGAACGGGAAGGCCGGGCCGGTCCGCGTAAGGCTCAGCCCGAGGACCGTGTCCATGCCGGCGTACTTTGTCACATAGGCCAGTCCCACCATGAAGCTGATCGCCACCAGCGACGGCCACATCTGGACCACCGTGCGGCCGAACGTCCGCGCGATCCGCGCCGGGCTCATCCCCAGGGCCAGGGCCGAGAGCACCGCGCCGAGCAGCACGGCCGTGCCGGGGAGCGACGCGATGTTCAGGTCGGCGACGGCGTCCTCGGGCGTCGGCCGCGGCGCGACGGGCGGTACCCGGATCACGGCCTGGTGAAGCATCGGAACCGGCCGCTTGAACGCCTCGCGGGTCAGGATGCCCGCGACCTTCGGCTGTGCCCAGACGAAGATCAGCACCGAGGCCAGCAGGAACGGCGACCAGCCCTTCAGGACGGACCAGGTCGAGTGCCGGCGGGTCGAGTCAATCCGTGCGGCTGAGGAGTCGTGCGTTCTGGACTCACTTTCCTCGGCATGATTCTCGAGCACGGCCTTCGGCCGCCAGAACTTGAGGAAGGCGACCATCACGAGCAGGCTGAACAGCGAGGCGACGATGTCGACCAGGCCCGATTCCTGGTAGTTGGACCAGTAGAACTGCATGCCCGCGAACGACAGGCCGCTGACCAGAAGCGCCGGCCAGACCTGGAAGGTCTCGCGCCAGCCGACCAGGCTGCGGACCAGCCACAGGGGCAGGATCAAGGAGATCGGCGGCAGGATCCGCCCGGTCATGGCGCTCAGGGCATCTTCGGGCAGTCCGGTGACTCCCGTGAGCACGCGGATCGGATTGCCCACGGCGCCCCAGGCGACGGGCGCGGTATTCGCCAGCAGGCAGAGCGTCGCCGCGCGAAACGGGTCGAAGCCCAGGCCGATCAAAAACGACCCGGCGATCGCGACGGGGGCACCTCCGCCGCCGGTGCCTTCAAGGAACGCCCCGAAGCAGAAGGCGACGAGGATCAATTGCAGCCGCTTGTCCGTGGATAGCCCGGCGATCGATTCCTTCATCACCTGGAACTGCCCGGTCTCGACGGCGATGTTGTACAAAAAGATCGACGCCACGATGATCCAGGCGATCCGCAGCAGGCCGAAGACGAACCCCAGCCCGCCGGCCCAGAACACCAGCACCGGCGGCATGCCGAACACGGCAATTGCGAGCACCACGGCCACCACCAGACCCAGCAAGGCAGCCGTCCAGACTCGGAGCCTGAGCACGACCAGGGCGAAGAACAGCGTGGCCACGGGCAGGGCCGAGATCAGTGTAGACAGCGGCCACGAGTTCAGCGGGTCGTAGTTCTGGTTCCAGGTCATGATTCGTTTTCGGTTTTCGGTTTTCGGTTTTCGGTTCTTGACTCCAGGGCCAGCGATCATGCGAGGCCCGTGAGCATCTTGGAGATCCTCCTGAGCTCGGAAAGGGCCATGGTGAATGGTTGTTCCTGGAGTACGCCGATTCTCCTCGCGATGTAGAGCTGAGTGCGTAGCTCTGCCGCGGAGCCTCGAGCGATGCGAAGGAATCGCTGAAAATCCCGCCCGCCCCTTTCCACGCCTTCGGCGATGTTTGATGGGATCGACACGGCTGCTGGCTGCATCTGATTTCTCAAATCAAACTCGCGACAATCCCTCAGCGCCTCGTACAGGGCGACAGCAAGCTGGCATCCCCGCTTCCAGACGTCCAGTTCCTCAAAAGATCGGTACACAGAGACCTCCTACCGAAAGCCGAAAACCGAAAACCGAAAACCGAAAACCGAAAACCGAAAACTCACGGCCGAATCACCGATCCATCTCGGTGGCGCGTCGACCCCCAGCGAAAATCGAACGGTGGGTCATCCGTGACGGGGTATTTGGCCGCCAGCTTCTCGTCGATGTCGATACCCAGTCCCGGCGCCTCGTGGGCGTACATGTAGCCGTCCTTCGTCTCGGGGGCGCCGGGGAAAACCGCGCGGGTCTCGGGGGGGAAGACATAACCCTCGTGGATGCCGAAGTTGGGGCTGGCGAGCTCGAGCGCGAGCTGCGCCGCATGGGCGACCGGCGAGGCGTCGCCGGGTCCATGCCAGGCCGTCTTGACGCCGAAGAACTCGCAGAGCGCGGCGACCTTGCGCGCCATGCTCAGCCCGCCGATCTGCGAGATGTGAATGCGGATGAAGTCGATCAGGCGTTCGGCGATCAGTGGCACGTATTCCTGCTGCGTGTTGAACAGCTCGCCCATCGCGATCGGGACGCTCGACTGCTGGCGGATCAGGCGAAAGTGGTCCTTTTCCTCGGGCGGCAGCGGGTCCTCGATGAAGAACGGGTGGTAGCGCTCCAGCTCCTTGCAGAGCCGGACGGCCTGCGCCGGCGTGATCCGCTCATGGACGTCGTGCAACAGCTCGATCTCGTCGCCGAGCGTGGTGCGCAGGTGCTCGAACAGTTTTGGCACGGTGCGGAGATAGGGCCCGGGCTCCCAGATGTTGCGGGGCTCGGTCGGGCCGGATATCTCGCGGCTGGCCGGCTCGTTGGCGACGCGGGTGCCGTACGTCGACAATCCGGGGATCGCGACCTGCACGCGGATGTGCCGGTAGCCCTTCGCCATTGCGGCGAGGGCGTTGTCCTCGACCTCCCTGATGCTCCACCCGCTGACGTGGGCATACAGGTGCGCCGCGAAACGGCACTTGCCGCCGAGCAGTTGATACACGGGCATGTTCGCCCGTTTGCCCTTGATGTCCCACAGGGCCATGTCGACGCCGCTCATCGCGTTGAACAGCACCGGGCCGTTGCGCCAGTACGAGCTGACATACGACGACTGCCAGATGTCCTCGATCTGGTCGACGTCGCGGCCGATCAGGAACGGCCGGAGGTATTTCTCGACGGCCGTCTGGACGACGCGGGCACGCTGGGTGAACGTGGCGCAGCCGATGCCGTAGAGCCCCGGCTCGCTGGTGGCGACCTTGACGATCACCAGGCGGACCCGATTGGGCGCGGTGAGGATCGTGGTGATATCCGTGATCTTCAGCGGCGGCAGGCCGCGGTGCGTCGAGGGCGTTGCTTTGTCCCTGTCGTCCGGCCCGGCCGCGGCCCGGGCGAATGGGGACATCGCCCCGAGGCCCGCGCCGCCGGCCGCGAATCCGGCCGAGAGCCAGCCCAGTACGTCGCGCCGTTGCATGGATCGAGCTCCTTTCGGGGAGGGAGAATCCCGCGGGGGAGGAATTTCCCGGGCGAGCCCGGGGGTGGGCCGATCGCGCGGCGCCAATCTAACCCGTGCGCGGGGGTGCCGCAATTGGCCGGTCGTTGCAACCCAACCCGGCCGGGGCCCTCTATGTTCTTGACAGCCGGACGGGCCGCCCCCCAGAATCGTGATGGACGTGGAATTCCCGCCCCGTGATCCTACCACCCTCCGACAGGGCCCAATCGCGTGAGCCTTGCGTCGCGATCCCGTGAGCCGCTGTCCCCAGCCGAGCCCCAGCGCCGGTCGATCCTGGCGGTGGGACTGGCGCTGGCGTTTGTGCTCGCGCTCGCGCTGCCGGCCCCGGGCCGGGCGACTGCCGCGGTCGAGTCGCTCGGGGTGGCCGCGGCGACATCGCCGGGCGACGACGCGCATCATCACTGCAAGTGCCGCGAGCGTTGCCGTGGCGCCTCGTGCTGCTGCGGGCCGCGCGGGGCAGCCGCAGCACGGTCGGAGCCGCGGCCGGTGGATCATGCGAGTTCAGCCGGCAACAACGCGAGCTCGAGCTCCCGCTCGCAGTCGGGCCCGTGCGTGGCGTCGTCGCCGTGCGGCGACCCCGCGATGCCGGCCGGCGCTCCGGCCGGGCCGTACGGCAAGGCCACGGCAATGCCGTCGATCGCCGGGCGGCGGTTCGCGGCGGTTGTCCGCTTCCTGTCCCGACCCTCCGATTCCATCCTCCCCTGCCGGCGCCCCTCTCGACTCGACCGGCCCCCGAGGCGCCTCGCGACCTCCTGATCGTATTCAGGCTGTCGTTGTTACCTCCTCGTGATCCTCGTCAGACCGCGCGCCCGGCCATCGGGCCGGCGCGGCGGCGGGATGCGAGACGGTTCGTCGCATGACCGACAGACATCGCGGTGCGCCGCGCCGGCTCCTCGCGTCGTCCTCCGGACGATGCGGAGAGGCTCGGGGCGATGGCGTGCGCCGCGCCGAGGCCGCTTTTCCCGGAGCCCGTCCCATGCAACCGCGTCGCGCCTTCACCCTGATCGAGCTGCTGGTCGTCATCGCCATCATCGCCGTGCTGATCGCGATCCTGCTGCCCGCCGTGCAGTCGGCGCGCGAGGCCGCGCGGCGGATGCAGTGCAGCAACAATCTCAAGCAGATCGGCATCGCGCTGCACAACTACCACGACACCTGCGGCGCCTTCCCGCCCGGGTACCTCTCGCTGATGGACCGGGTCACCTATCGCAACGACGGGCCGGGCTGGGGCTGGGCGGCCCTCGCCATGAACCAGATGGAAGGAACCCCGGTTTATAACAGCATCAACTTCGTAATGAACATCGAGTACCCCGCGAATCAGACCGCTCGGGTCACGGTGCTCAAGAGCTTCCTCTGCCCGTCGGATGCCTGGCGCGAGGACCTCTTTACCGTGGTCGATTCGTCGACGTCGAACACCACGCCCGGCGCGCCAATCTGCCAGGTCGCGTCGTCGAACTACGTCGGCTCGGTCGGCAACAGCGACCCGTCGAGCCTGTATCCCTGGATCAACACAGACGCGCCCCCCGGCCGCGACAACGGCAACGGACTATTTTTCCGCAACCACTCGATCCGGATCGCGTCGATCACCGACGGCACCAGCCAGACGTTCGCCGTGGGAGAGCGGAGCCAGAACCTGTCGCGCGCCACCTGGACCGGCGCCGTCACCAACGCGGCGGTCCCGCTGGTCCTGCTCCAGGCCGAGGCCGGCCTCGACCCCGAGGGCAGCGGCGCGCTTGTCCTCTCGCACACCGGCGAGGGGCACGGGCCCAACTCCCCCTCGGGGCTCGCGCACGGCGACCAGTACTGGGCGATGCATCCCGGCGGTGCCAACTTCCTGTTCGCCGACGGCAGCGTCCGGTTCATCAAGGAGCAGGTCGGCTTCCGCGTCTTCCAGGCGCTCGCCACCCGCGCCGGCGGCGAGGTCCTCTCGGCCGACCAGTTCTGAGTCGGGCATTCGGCCCGTTCGTCCCGGTGGCGACTCCGAATGACTTCGTCAGGGGGATTGACACTCGTCCGACGGACGTCATAGACTCGCCGGAGACACGAGTCGGGGCGGGACGACTCCGGCATGAAAGAAGGTCGGGCAGTCTTGCCCGGCGCCCAGGGCCCCGTCGGGCAAGAATGCCCGACCTACTCGAGACCCTTTCATATCCGTCGCAAGATGACGGGCCCTGCGGCGTACTCTTTGAGGGGCGGATCGTGAGACGACGGGCGAAGGTGCGCGGGTGGTTCAATCTCGGATTCGGGATGGCGGCGGTCGTGCTGGCCGGGTGCGGCGGCGCTCGCGACGGGGCAGGGGGCTCGCCGCCGTCGGCGGTGGTGCGGGTGTACTCGGCGCAGGACCGCGTGTTCGCGGAGCCGATCCTCGACGCCTATCGCAAGCAGTCGGGTGTGAAGCTCCTGCCCAAGTTCGACGTCGAGAGCACCAAGACGGTCGGCCTGGCCAATGACATCATCGCCGAGAAGGCGAGGCCGCGGTGCGACCTGTTCTGGAACAACGAGATCCTCAACACGCTGCGGCTGAAGAAGCAGGGGCTGCTCGAGCCGTTCCGGCCGTCGCACGCCGGGGAGATCCCGGCGACGTTCAGGGCGGATGACGGAACCTGGTACGGCTTCGCCGGCCGCGCCCGCGTCCTGGTCGTGAATACGAAGCTCGTCCCCGAAGGCGAACGACCGAAGGGGATCCGCGACCTGCTGGACCCGAGGTGGAAGGGGAAGGTCGGCATCGCCAAGCCGCTGTTCGGCACGACGGCAACGCACGCCGCCTGCCTGTTCGCCGCCTGGGGCGATGAGAAGGCCAGGGACTATTACCGGGCGCTCAGGGCCAACGGTGTGCAGGTGCTCTCGGGGAACAAGCAGGTCGCCACCGCGGCCGGATCGGGGCAGATCGCCTTCGGCATCACCGACACCGACGACGCCATGGGCGAGGTCGATGCCGGCAGCCCGGTCGCGATCGTGTATCCCGACCGCGCACCCGATGAGCTGGGCACGCTGTTCATCCCCAACACGATCGCCATCATCAAGGGGGCGGAAAATGTCGGACCGGCGCGCGCGCTGGCCGATTACCTGCTCAGCCCCGAGGTTGAGGCGGAGCTGGCCAACGGGCCCGCGGCGCAGATCCCCTTGCTCACCAGCACGAAGGCCCCGGCTCGCGTCGAGACGCCGAGGACCGTGCACGCGATGGCGGCCGACTTCCAGGCCGCGGCCAACCTGTGGGACAGGGTCGCGGCGTTCCTCGTGGATGAGTTCGGAGGCTGACGATGCGATTGTCCGCGAACCTTGCTCCGCGTGTCATCCTCGCGGCGCTGGCCGTGATCGGAGCCGTTGGCCTGGCCGCCGCGGGTGGTGGCGATGTCGGCGTCGGGCGCAGGACCTGGGACTTCGAGAAGGACGCTCCCGGCCGGATCGCGTCGGGTTTCACCGTCGCGGTCGGGCGCTGGGAGGTCTCCGAGAAAGGCGGACGGCACGTCCTCTGCCAGAGGGCCGAGAACGAGGATCGCACGTTCAACCTGGCGCTGGTCGACGGCACGAGCTACAGGGACCTGGACCTCAGCGTGCGGGTTCGCGCCGGCTCGGGAAATATTGACCAGGGCGGGGGGATCGTCTGGCGGGCGAAGGACGCGCGGAACTATTACATTGCGCGCTACAACCCGCTCGAGGATAACCTGCGCGTCTACAAGGTCGAGGACGGCAAGCGCACGCAGCTCGACCATGCCGACGCGCCCGGCGACCGCGAGTGGCACACGCTGCGGATCACGATGAAGGACCGCGAGATCCTCGGCTACCTCGACGGCAAGAAGCTCCTGGTCGCCGAGGACTCGACCTTCTCCGACGCCGGGATGATCGGCCTGTGGACGAAGTCCGACGCGCGGACGTGCTTCGACGACCTCGGCGTGAGCGACTCCGCATCGAAGTGAGCCATCGAGAAAGGCGGCCCCGCGATGACGATGGCGAGGACACCGACGCGCCGGGGCTTCACGCTCATCGAGCTCCTGGTCGTGATCGCGATCATCGCGCTGTTGCTCGCGCTGTTGCTGCCGGCCGTGCAGGCGGCGCGCGAGGCGGCGCGGCGGATCCGGTGCACCAGTAATCTCAAGCAGCTCGGCCTGGCGCTGCACAATTACGAGTCGGCCCTGGGCGTCCTGCCGATGACGATGTCGATGCGGGGCGTGGCCAATACGGTGGATTACGACACGGGGTGGAGCGCCCAGGCGCGGCTGTTGCCGTACCTCGAGGGAAACCCGCTGTACAACGCGGCGAACATTGTCGTATTCAAGGAGGACCCCGTGAACTCGACGGTGATCTCGCTGACGATCGCCGGGTTCATCTGCCCGAGCGAAATCCAGCCGCGAGTCTCGACGCACGACTACGGCCGGTCGGGCGTGATCAACTACGGGATGAGCGGCGGCGACTGGTTCGTCTGGGGCGGGTTCAATGGGCCGTATGGTCGCTCGGCGTTCGGGCCGAACCGGAGCCTGCGGCTGGCGGCCTTCACCGACGGGCTGGGTGGTACCCTGCTTGCGGCCGAGGTGAAGGCGTATCAGCCGTCGTCGAACTGCCGGTTCACGACGCTGCCCTCGGTGAACAATCCGAACGACATCCCGAGCCCGTACGCCGATCCGTTCCAGGTCGCGCCCGAATACGACGACGGCATCTGCGCGACGGAGAACCAGTACGAGTTCCACACCGAGTGGTCCGACGGGCACGTGCACGCGTCGGGCTTCACGACGGCCTGGCCCCCCAGCAAGGCGATCATCGGCCGGTCGTTCTACCCCGGCATGGACCTGGATTTGAACGGCAAGAACGAGGAGAACGGCGGCCCGACCTTCGCGGCGATCAACTCGCGCAGCTACCACCCCGGCGGGGTGAACGCGCTACTGGGCGACGGGTCGGTGAAGTTCGTCAAGGGTACGGTCGACGGGATGGTCTGGCGCGCGCTCGGCACGGTCGCCGGGGGCGAGGTCGTGGGGGGAGAGGCTTACTGATCAGGATCGACGGATCGACCGATATCCCGGGCACGACGTGGTCGGCGGGATGGAGCGCGGCGGCCGGCCGGCCGCTCGGTGCGAACCGCTCGTGTTCGGCTCATCCGTCACCCCGCGGGAGGCGGATGATGAACTCCGCCCCGCGGTCCGGGGCGCCGAGGTCGATCCGGCCGCTGTGGGCCTCGACGATCCGGCGGCAGATCGCGAGGCCCAGGCCGCTGCCCCTCACCTTCGTGGTGTAGAATGCCTCGAACATCCGCGGCACCTGCTCGGGCGCGACGCCGGGGCCGTCGTCCTGGACCGAGATCCGCAACGCGGGTCGGCCGTGCAGCTCGTCGCCGTCGCAGCGGATCGTGATCGCGACCGGGTCGGGGCAGGCGGCCAGCGCGTTGTCCAGCAGGTTGCGGAAGACCTGCTTCATCCGGAACGCGTCGACCCGGCAGCGGGTATCCCCGGCCTCGATCTGCTCTCGCAGCAGGGCGACCCGGCCCCTCCGGTCCGGCTCCAGGTCGGTCCAGGCGGCCCTCCAGACCTCGGCGACCTCGATCGGCTGCCGCTCGAGTCGGATTGCTGTCGCGTAGTGCCGCACCTCGTCGTAGGAGCGCGCCAGCTCGTTCTGGGCCGTCTGCAACCGGGCGATGAGGTCCATGGCGCGGGGGCGATCGGCCACCGCCATGGCGAGCATCTCGAGGCAGGCCTGGCTGCGTTGCAGCGCGTTGCGGCTCTCGTGCGCCAGCCCGGTGATCAGCTCGCCGATCGCCGCCAGGCGCTCCGCCCGCAGCGCGCGGTCGTGGGCGTCGCTGAGCTCGGTGATGTCCTGCCCGACCGCCAGCACACCGGCGACGTGCCCCTCCGCGTCGCGGAGGACCCGGTTGGACCACTGGATCTGGCGCTCGCGGCCGTCCCTCGTCTGGATCGGGTTGACGGTGCCGCTGGTGTCCACCTCGCCCAGCGTCTCGTGGTGGACCGCTCGGATTCGCCGGCGGTCGCGTTCGGGGAGCAGCCGGGTGAAGAAGTCGCGCCCCACGACTTCCTCGGCCGGGAAGCCGGAGAGCTGCTCGGCGAAGCGGTTGAAGAGCGTGACCCGGCCGTCGGGGTCGAGCATGAGCACCATGGCCGGGGCGGCGTCGATCAGCTCGCGGGCCAGGTCCCGCTGGCGGCGCAGCTCCTCGCCCGCCCGCTTGCGCTCGGCGACCTCGCGCACCAGCTCGGTCCGGTCGGACTCGGCGGCGTCCAGGGCGCGGGTCATCTGGTAGGCGGCGGCAGCGAACCGGGAGAGGCTCTCGAGCAGCCGCGCGTCCTCGGCGTCGAACTTGCGATCCTCGGTGTGGGCGATGGCCCAGACCGTGCCGACCGGCTTGCCGTCGTGGTGGAACGGGGCCAGCAGGGACTCCACGACCGGAGGGTCCAATGGAGTGGAGGGGGCGAAGTACCGATCGGGGTGGACGAAGAGCTGGACGGAGTCGCGCTCGAGCACGACCCAGCATGCGGCGGCGTCCCTTCGGATCCCTTCGCCAGCGGCTGCGGCGAGCCGGCCAGCGATCGCCGGCCAGCGGAACATCTCGCGGCCGTCGCGGCTCTCCAGGATGCTGATCCCGGCCGAGTCGGCCCGGCAGAGAGCACACGCGGTGTCCACCAGCCTCTGGAGGATCGCGTGCGGCGCCTCGCCCATCGCCTCGGCCAGCGCCCTCAGTGCGCGGTTCTCGGCCGCGTGATCCGGCGATCGGGATGGCCGGGTCCGCAGCTCGTCGGTGCACAGGACGTCGGCGAGGCTCACCGCCCTGCCGTCGGGTTCATCTGATCCTGACATACCGTCTTGAATCCGTGGCGCAATCCGGGGATGGTCGGTCCTGTTCTGGGCGGTCTTTCCACCGAGCCGGTCGATTCGTGGTCTGTCTGGGACTCGACGATCATGATCGATTCAATACCACCACACAAGGCATGAACCGCGCCAAACGGTATGAATTCCGGTCCGCGTGTCCGGTCGACGGCCGGCCGAACGACGGTACGGCCGGAGCGACCCTGGCCGCGGCCGGGATTCTCGGGTAGGCTGTTGCGCTGAAAATGAAGGGCCGCGCGGACCGGCCTGACGCGAGTTCGAATGCCAACTCCAAGGATAGCAATGATCTCGACGGACGTGGCCATCATCGGCGGGGGGATCGTGGGGCTGGCGACGGCCTATCAGCTTACCCGGGCGCTCCCCGGCAAGCGGGTCGTGGTGCTGGAGAAGGAGGCCGAGCTGGCCCTGCACCAGACCGGCCACAACTCGGGCGTGCTGCACTCGGGCATCTACTACAAGCCCGGCTCGCTCAAGGCGATCAACTGCCGCGAAGGCAAGAAGCTGATGGAGGAGTTCTGCGCGGCCGAGGGGATCGCGTACGAGATCTGCGGCAAGGTCATCGTGGCACTCGATGAATCCGAGCTGCCGGCCATGGAGCGGATCTACGAGCGCGGCGTGGCCAACGGCGTCAAGTGCGAGGTCATCGGCAAGGAGCGGCTGAACGAGCTCGAGCCGCATTCGGCCGGGATCAAGGCGATCCACGTCCCCGAGGCGGGGATCGTCAACTACAAGCAGGTGTGTCAGCGGCTGGCCGAGCGGGTGCGCGAGCGCGACGGCCAGGTGCTCACCTCGGCACGCGCGACGAGGATGGACCGCTCCAACGGCAAGGTCGTGGTAACCACGGCCGCGGGCGACGTCGAGGCATCCCAGGTGGTCAACTGCGCGGGGCTGCACTGCGACCGGGTCACGGCGATGAGCGGCCAGACGCCCGACGCCAAGATCGTGCCGTTCCGCGGCGAGTATTACGAGCTCACCCGCGAGGCCGAGCACCTCTGCAAGAACCTGATCTACCCGGTGCCCGACCCCAACTTCCCTTTCCTCGGCGTGCACTTCACCCGGATGGTGGTGGGGGGCGTCGAGTGCGGCCCGAACGCCGTGCTGGCCTTCGCCCGCGAGGGATACCGCAAGACCGACTTCAACCTCGCCGACATGGCCGAGACGCTGGGCTACTCGGGCTTCCGCAAGATGGCGGCGAAGTACTGGAAGACCGGGCTGGGCGAGATCTGGCGGTCGGCGAGCAAGGCGGCGTTCGTCAAGGCGCTGCAGCGGCTCGTGCCCGAGATCCGGGCCGAGCACCTGCACCCCGCGCCGGCGGGCATCCGCGCCCAGGCCGTGCTGCCGGATGGCTCGATGGTCGACGACTTCCTGATCCAGGAGGCCGACCGGGTAATCAACGTGAACAACGCGCCCTCGCCGGCGGCGACCGCGTCGCTGAACATCGGCAAGACGATCGTCGAGCGGCTGATCCCCCGGTTCGCGTGAGCCGGCCGGCCGACCGAATCGAATGACCGACCTGCCGGAGGCGTTCATGACCGGACCCGACGAGATGCGGACCTATCCCGTCGAACGGCTCGAAGAGTTCTCGGCCCGAGTGTTCCGGCATTTCGGCGTCCCCGAGGCCGACGCGCGCCAGGCCGCCGACGTGCTGGCCGCGAGCGACCTGCGCGGGATCGACTCGCACGGCGTGGCGCGGCTGCACACCTATTTCGACATGCTGACCCTCGGCCGGATCAACCCCCGGCCCGAGATCCGGATCGTCCGCGAGCTGCCCGGCACGGCGACCGTCGACGGCGACAACGGGCTGGGGCTGGTCGTCGGTCCGTGGGCCAACCGGGTCGCGATGGAGAAGGCCGAGGCCGTCGGCTCGGCGTGGGTCGGCGTGTGCAACACCACGCATTTCGGCATCGCCGGCTATTATCCCCTCCAGGCACTCGGCCGAGGGCTGATCGGCTGGGCGATGACCAACGCGGGCCCGCTGGTGGCGCCGCTCTGGTCGGCCGATCGGATGCTCGGCACCAACCCGATCGCCATCGCGTTCCCCGGCGGCGAGGAGCCGCCGATCGTCATCGACATGGCGACGAGCGCCGTCGCGTTCGGCAAGGTCGAGATCGCGATGCGGCAGGGGCGTCCGATCCCCGAGGGGTGGGCGGTCGACGCCGACGGCCGCCCCACGACCGAGCCCCGCGGCCTGATCGAGGGAGGCGCGCTGCTCCCGCTCGGCGGCGACCGCGAGCACGGCGGGCACAAGGGCTACTGTCTGGCGGCGATGGTGGATATCCTCTCCGCCGTGCTGAGCGGGGCGGACTGGGGGCCCTTCGCGCCGCCGTTCGCGCTGCGGCGGGATCTCCCCGCGCGGGGCGTCGGCCGCGGGATCGGCCACTCCTTCGGCGCGATGCGGATCGACGGATTCCTCGATCCGGATGAGTTCAAGAGCCGGATCGACGAATGGATCCGTGCGTTCCGCGCCGCCCGGCCGGCCTCCGGCACGTCGGGCCTGCTCATCCCGGGCGACCCGGAGCGCCAGGCCGAGGCCGTCCGGCGCACCTCCGGCATCCCGCTGGTCCCGGCGGTCGTCGAGGACCTTCGCGATATCGCGCGCCAGACCGGAATCCCTTTTGATTGATCGAAGATGATCGGCCGTTACTGGACAGGTCCTGATCGGAGGGGCGAACCGGGAGATGGCGAGGCCATCGCGTCCTCCCGGCTCGGCCGGAGCCTCGCCCGGCCGCACCCCTGTCAGGCTTTCAGAGCACGCGGCACGCCTCGTCGAATTCCAGCCGGGGAGCGCGGGGGTAAAGCTGCGCCGGGTCGCCGTAACCCAGGTTGATCAGGAAGTTCGCCCGCCACTTGCCGTCGGGGAAGAACTCGGCGTTGACCTTCTCGGCGTCGAAGCCCGACATCGGGCCGCAGTCGAGCCCCAGCGCGCGGGCCGCCAGGAGGAAGTACGCCCCCTGGAGGCTGCTGTTCCGCGCCGCGGTGTCGGCGATCATGCCGGGGTTGCCGGCGAACCACGAGCGAGCGTCGACGAACGGGAATAGCCGGGGCAATTGCTCGTAGAACTCCATGTCCTGCGCCACGATGACCGTCACCGGCGCTGAGCGGGTCTTGTCGACGTTGCCCGGCATCAGCGCCGGGACCAGCCGCTCCTTCGCCTCCGGGGTCGTCAGGAACACGAAGCGCGCCGGCGACGTGTTGGCGCTCGTCGGCGCCAGTCGGGCCAGCTCGTAGGCCGCGTGCAGCACGTCCTGGCTCACGGGGCGCGGCAGCCACGCGCCGTGGGTGCGCGCCTCGCGAAACAGGACGTCGAGCGCCTTGCCGTCCACTCGCTTCCGATCGGTCGTCTCCATCGTCTCGATCCCTCCTGCGTGAAGGTTTGACTCCTGACGGTCAACACATTGACCATCTGCCGAAAAAAAGGGGGCCTCAGCCGGAACACGCTTCCTCGAGCCGGGCGAGCATCGCGTGCAACTGGCGGAGCTCGGCCTCGGAGAGCCTGCCGAAGATCCTCCGGACCAGGGCATGCTGGCCGGGCTGGGCCTTGCGGGCGAGCTTGCGGCCGGCGTCGGTGAGGTAGAGCCGCTTCACCCGACGGTCCTCGGGGTCGGCCCGGCGCTCGACCCAGCCGGCCGCCTCGACCCGGTCGATCAGCCCGACGACGTTGGCCTTTGTGACCAGGAGCCACTCGGCCAGCTCCTGCTGCGTGATCCCCTCGCCGTGGCAGAGGGTCATCAGGACGTCGAACTGCGCGAGCGTGAGCCCGTGCGCCGCCAGCCCGTCGGACAGGCACCGCTCGAGCCGGCCGTGCAGGCGGAGCATCGCCACCGCCGCCCGGAAGTCCCAGCTCCGGGGGTCGTCGTTCAGGACGGGCAGCGCAGGCTTTTCAGGCTTTCGCGTCGGGCTCATTTGGTTAATATCTTAACCAGTCGGCCGTGGGAGTCAAGGCGGAAGGGTGATCGGTTGCCCGTCGCGGCTCGACGGACGATCGGCGCAGCTCAATTCTTCCGGATCGCGTCGTCGGCGATGACGTGGCAGGGCACTCACGGCCGGTCCCGGCAGGGCGGTTGGCTGGTAGACGGTGGGCATTGCCTACCGGGGTTTACTTCCGGACGACGAACCCGGCATTGGCCCAGTCGGCGAAGTCCTCGCGCGAGCCGTCGCCCGCGTCGGTGATCGCCAGGCTGATCAGCCGCGCGCCTTCGGGGATCGGCACGTCGAACCGCCAGGCCGGCGACTGGATGCGCATCAACGGGCTCGACGCCGCCTCCTTGCCGTCGATGAACACCTTGAAGACCACGCTCGGATAGCGGGCGAGGTTCGAACCGTTGCTGATGCCGATGAGGTTTTCGTCGACCCCCGCCAGGCCGACGAACCGCGCGTAGCTGGGCTTGATCGCGTAGGCGAGCTCGCACGGGGCGTGCATCCCGATCCCGCGACGATATTTGGATCGATTGATTCGGATGTCGCCTCCCAGGTTGGCATGGTCCTTCTGCGGGGCGCGGGTGTTTCCCGAGTAGCGGACGTTCTGGCCATAGGTATGCCCGAACCCGACGCTGCGGATCGGCGATAGATCGCCCAGGTAGACATCGGGCAAGGGAGGCATCGGACCCATCCGGGCGAACGAACCTTCGGACTCGCGGCAGACCGGCTGCCCGTCGCGAAACGCCGAGGCTCGCAGGTGCGTGGTGTCGGCGAGCGTCAGCGGAGCCGTGTATCTCGGCGAGCCGGCGGTCGGCGCCGAGCCGTCGAGGGTGTAGCGGATCTCGGCGCCCGGCTGGAAGGGCGCCGATAGCGTCACGATGATCGGCTGCTCGAACAGGTGCGGCCGCTGGGGCGCCCCCCAGGGTGCGATCCAAACCGGGTCCAGGACCCACCGGGAATCCCAGCGACCCAGCCGGGCCAGCTCCTCCTGAAGCCCGATCGTGGGCGCCAGGTACTTCTCGAAATGTTCGACGACCTGCTCGGTGTTGAGGTCGGGCGTGAAGCCGCGCGCCGGGTCATAGCCGGGGTGGGCGTCGGTCATGTCGCGCGCCAGGACGCATTTCAGCCCCGCGGACTTCATCGCCTTCAGGCCCATCGGCTTGCCCAGCAGGCAGACCTGCGTATGGAAGCCGACGTAGATCAAATGGGTCAGGCCATTCTTCCGGCAGATGGCATACACCTCGTCCCGGGTGTCGGGCATCAGGTCATCTGGCCCGATCCGGAGGCCGGGGTGCATCCCGTCCCACCCGTAATTGACGGCGCACCGCTCGCGGCCGCAGGCGCATCCGCCGGCATCGGGCGCCGGCGGGCACTTGACCTCGACCACCGAAGGCACGTCGACGCGAGGCAGGGCGAACACCGCCTCGCGCTGGGGAAATCCGACGTAGTTGTCCACCACGTCGCTGGGACAGAGCATCACCGTCATGCCCATCGCCCGGGCCGCCTCGAGCGCCCGATCAATCCGCGGCACCAGGGCGTCCACCCGCATCGTCGCGGTCTTGCACCAGTGGAAGTTCCACACGTCCACGGCGATGACGCCGACCCGGCGCGGGTCGACGCGCTCGGCGGTCGTGCGGACGGCGCCGGTCTTCGGGTCGCGCGTCCGGAGGGTCAGCTCGATCTCGTCCGCCCGCGAACGGGCGGGCAGGCCCAATCCGAAGGCACCCGTCACGAGCAGACATCCGATCAGCCATGCCGACCCGATCGACCGACGATGAGGATTCATGGTCCGCTCCAGCGCGGGGTGATCGACCTGCGTCCATTTGATCCGGAGTAACCAGAAGCTAATCGATCGGATCCGTCCGACACAAGGGCCCGTCGATCGCAGCAAGCGGCGATGCCTGCAATGGCCGGATTGAGAAGCCCCGGTCAAGATTTGATGAATCATTTCTGAATGTCTTGATCACTGACTCTTCATCGGCGACCATATCGGCGTGACGGCGACGGGCGAGGATGTGCATGTCGGCCCTTCGGGTGGCGGCCGTCGGGAGGCTGGGGTGGAGTACGACTGCGACGTGATCGTCGTCGGCAGCGGGGCGGGGGGCGCGACCTTCGCGGCGGCCTGCGCGGGCGCGGGGAAGTCGGTCCTGGTGCTGGAGCGGGGCGATCGGTATCCGGCGGAGGCTGCGCCGCATGACGAGCAGGCGGTGCTGATCGACAAGGGGCCATACGACGATCGCGAGGTCGATGTCAACGGCCGATCCAGCCGGTTGTACATGGGCGGGATACTGGGGGGTGGGACGAGCCTGTACGGCGGGGCGTTGCTCCGGCCGAGCGAGCAGGATTTCCAGCCGGGGCGGTACTACGGCGATCGGGTCCCGCGCGCGATCTGGGACTGGCCGATCGGCTACGACGAGCTCGAGCCGCACTACACGGAGGCCGAGCGGCTCTTCGGGGTCGCGGGCTGCGGGGACGAGGACTTCGCCCCGCTGAAGAAGCCGGCCCGCGGGTACCCGGGGTCGCCGTTGCCCTTGCATCCGCTGAACCAGCGGCTGATGACGGCCAATCGCGAACGCGGCCTGCACCCGTTCCACCTGCCGCTGGCGATCGACTCGTCGCGCTGCCTGAGGTGCGCGGCGTGCGCGGGGTATCTCTGCCCGACGGGAGCGCGTCGATCTTCGGCGCAGTTGCTCGAGTCGGCCATGAGCGGCGGCCAGCCCATCAAGGTCCAGACCCGGGTCGAGGTCGAGCGGCTGGTCCGCGAGCCGGGCACCGGGGCGACGTTGCTCTCGGTGCTCGATCGGTCGACCGGCCGTCGCCGGCATTACCGGGCGAGGCGCTATGCGATCGCCGCGGGCGCCATCGGGTCGTCGCTGCTGCTCCTGCGCTCGGGGATGGTCCATCCGCTGATCGGCCGGAATTACATGCTCCACCTGGGCGCGGTCGTGGTCGGTGTGTATCCCCGGACGATCGACGCGGATTCGACGTTTGTCAAGCAGGTGGGATTCGCCGACTTCTACTTCGGCACGAGGCGGTTCCCGCACAAGATGGGAGTGATCCAGTCGCTGGCGGTACCGGGGCCGCTGATGGTGGCGAAGTTCGCTCCGTTCGTGCCGCCGCCCGTGCGGCAGTTCCTGCGCCAGCGGATCCTGCCGCTGCTCGGCCTGATCGAGGACCTGCCCGACCCGGCCAACCGCGTGACGCTGGGCCCGAGCAACCAGGCGCTGCTCGCCCACCGGTACTCGCGGTTCGACCTCGCCCGGCGCAAGCACATGAAGCCGCAGCTCGCGCGGATCCTCCGCCGGTCGGGCGCGATGTATTTCGTCTCGACGCGGCGGGATTCGCACGAGCACGTCGCCCACCAGTGCGGAACCCTCCGCTTCGGCCGCGACCCGACGCACGCGGTGCTCGACCCGGATTGCCGGATGTTCGCGAACCCGGATGTGTTCGCCGTGGACGGCAGCTTCCTGCCGACCTCCCTGGGCGTCGGCCCCGGGCTCACGATCATCGCCAACGCCCTGCGCGTGGCGTCGAAGGTGGTCGCGGAGGTGTGATCGGATTCGAAGAGATTCCGAAGAGTCCGCGGAAAGGTCTCGGATTAACCGCGACAAACGCCAAATGGAGAACAGATGAGAATTCCACTCGCCGTCGGATGGATCGGCCCACTCATTCGCGCGTTTTCGCGTCTTTCGCGGTTCCAGTATTCAAGGGACCGCACCTGAATCGGGTCGGTTCCTTCGATGTGGTGTCAGACGCCCTGAGGAGAGGCCCGCCTGTCATGACCCTCGCGCGGCGATTGTCGATCCGGCTGGAGCAGATCCGCCAGGCCCGCGCCATCCACGGCGGGCTGGTGTCGCTCGGCCTGGCGGCGCTGGCGGTGAAGCTTTCGCGTGTGCCGATCCCGTCGCGGCGGGTGCGGCGCCGTCTGTTTCGGGATCAGTACGTCCGCCGGTATCCGCCCGGCCTGGACGAGGCCGAGTCGGAGCGGGCCCTGGAGGACTACCCGTCTCTCAATGCCCTGTTCACTCGCGGCCTGCGGCCCGAGGCGAGGCCCATCGCGATGGGCAACGCGACGGTGCTCAGCCCGTGCGACGGCCGCGTGCAGGACGTCGGCCGCGTGGACGACGGGACGCTGCTGACGGTCAAGGGGATCGAATACTCGGTCGCCTCGCTGCTGGCCGGCGGCGACGCCCGGCCGTTCGAGGGCGGCCTCTTCGCGGTCGTCTTCCTCTCACCGATCGACTGCCACCGCGTGTTCAGCCCGGCCGGCGGGCGGCTCGATCGCGTGGTGCACGTGCCGGGCTCGCGGTTGCTGGTGCACCCGACGTTGCAGCGCCCGGAGTACCCGGTCTACACTCTGAACGAACGCGTGATCCTGCATCTGTCGACGCAGGCCGGCCCGATGGCCGTCGTGATGGTCGCCGGTTGGGGCGTTGGGCACGTCACCGGCCCGCTCGTGCCCCGATTTCGCCCCCGTTCGCGGCGGGTCGAGTCGTTCGACCGCGACCCGCCGCCGGCCGTCGCGCGGGGCGACTGGATGGCGACCTTCGAGCTTGGTTCCACCGTCGTCCTGCTTGCGCCGCCGGCGCCCGGCGCGATTCCCCTGGTCACCCCCAACGAGAAGGTCCGCTATGGACAGCCACTCTTCCGGCTCGGCGAGCCCGCATGCGATCGCTGAGCGCCGGGCGCCGGCCGTCGAGGCCGGCGCCGGCGTCGTGCTCGTCGCGGGACTCGGCCATCCCGCCGCGGCCGACTACGCCGCCTTCGTGGGCCAGGGCGCTCGGGGCGAGGCCGTGCTGCTCGGGGACGACCCGGGCCGCCTGCCGCGCGAGTGGCTACGCTCCCCATCCGAAGGACCGGCCGGCCGCGATCAGCCCAATGCCATGATCGTCTTCATCGGTCCGCGGCTGTCGGAGGCCCGCCGCCGCGATCTGGCCGGCCTGGCGGAGCAGGCGCGGCGATGGTCGATTGGGTTTGTCGGCATCGTCGGCAGTTTCCGCGTGCACCTGGATGACCCGGCGGCCGAGGAGGCCGAGCGCTTCGCGCGGGCGCTATTCGAGAAGGCCGTCCCGGGGCCTCGGATCATCGTGTTCCGCCCGGGTCACCTGATCGGTCCGCATTCGCCGGCGGGCCGGGCGATCCGATGGCTCGCCCCGCTCTGGCCGCTGATCCCGGCGCGGCTGTCGGCCTGCTTCCTGCCGGCGTCGGAGATGTTCGAGGCGATCGAGGCGGAGCGGCTCGACGCGGGCTGCCCGGCCGACGAGGCCGCGGCAGGGCGACGCCTGCCGCGCGATCGCCGGGCCTTCACGCTGCTGGGGGCGAACACGCCCTGGCGGGAGTTGCTCCGGCGGAATCGGGGCGGCTCGCCCGTGCAGGTGGCGGTGTCGGCGATCGCCAGGATCTTCTCGTGGCTGCTGGTTGGCGAGGTGCTCGGGCTCATCGTGACGGCCCTGGCGCGGCTCTCGCCGGTGGTGCGTCAGCTCCATGTGCCCGTCATCCGGCCGCGCTCGTTCGGTGAGCTGATCGCGCTCTGCCACGCGGGGAACATCGGGCGGGTCCGCGTGGTCGGGTACAACAACGGCGTCCATCACTTCGGCCATCGTTATCCGGGCAAGACCATCGTCTCGACGGTCCGCTGCCGCCGGACGGCCCGCGTCCGCGCCGGGGCGGCCCGGCTCAAGGCGGACTGCGGGGCCACGATCCACGACGCGATGGCCCGCCTGGCCGAGGGGGGCGAGGAGCTGCACGTCGTCCCGAATTACTCGTACGTCGCGCTCGGGACCGCGTTCTTCGTGCCGATCCACGGGTCGGCCGTCGATTATGCGACCGTGGCCGATACGATCACCCGCGTCGTGCTGTACGACCCCGGGCGAGACCGGATCGTCTCGGCACAGCGCGAGGATCGCGAGTTCGCCGAGAACGTCTACAACCTGCAATCCCCGGCCATCGTCCTGCGCCTGTACCTGCGCGCCCGGCCGAAATCGCGGTACTTCGTCCGCCGCGAGACGCTGACCGACGCGACGGCCGCCGAGCTGCTCGCCGCGCTCCGCGACGTCGGGGCCGGGAACGTCGAGATCCGCCAGGGGCATGCCGCCAGCCGCACCGTCGCGGTCGCTCGCTATTACACGGATCTCGACGACCCGAGCGGCCGCGCGCTCGAGCTGCCCCGCGACGCCCTGGGCCGGCTCTGGGATCGGCTCGAGGAGAACCCGGTCACCTCGTTCCTCATGCACGCCCTGAGCCGCCGCGTGGCCTGGCACACCGAGCTTTTCTTCACGCCGGGGGAGTTCGAGACGTTCTGGCGCACTCACGCGCAGGTCCCGCTCCGCAAGATCCAGCTCCGCTACATCCGCCGCGACGGGATGCCGCACTCGCCGTTTTGCGACGAGGACCGCGTCTCTGCCGACCTGTTCCTGTTCCGCGTCGATAAGAAGCGATTCGACGCCTATACCGCCAGCACACTCCCGGACGTCCGTTACAACCCCGGCAAGCACAGCAACTGAATTGAACCGGATGGCCAGGCCACGAATGCAAAGCGCGCCGCCGCTCGCCGAGACGATCGCGTCGATCCTGCACGAGCAGGAGCCGAACTTCCTCCGGCTGTATCTCAACCCGCACGTCGCGCAGCTCTGCCTGTGCCTGGATCGCTACGCCCGCACGACGTGGGCGGACGGCCGCGACGACGAGGACTACCAGTCGTTCCTGGCCAATGGCCTCGAGGAGGCGCTGAGCGGCGCGCTGAAGCTCCTGCGGTGCAATCGGGCGCGGCCCGACGCCCGGTCGACGGCCCTGATCCTCGACCCCGCCGGCCGGCTCGCCGGATTCGCCTCGGCCGAGCTGGCCGGCGGCGGGCGCGTCGAGTTCCTGCCCGAGGTCCGCGCGCCCGGCGAGACGCTTGAAGGAATTGCGGCCGCCTCGGGCGCGACGCGGATCGATCCGCTCGTGCTGGTCGCCTCGGATGACGAGCTTCTGGATGAGCACGCGGCGGCCATCGAGCGGATCTTGACCCGCGACGCGCCAGGGGTCGTTACCTGCGTCGATCGCGCGGCCCTCGATGCGATCCGAGCCGATCCGGGACGCCTGCCGGGCCTCGTCGTGCCCGACGTGATCGTCTTCGATGAGTCGTTCGTCGATCGCGCGGTCCCGTTCGGTGCGTTCACGGCGCGGCGGTCGCTCTTCGCCGTGTGGAACCGGCCGGGCAAGGGGACGTTCCACTCGACGACCTTCCAGCCCAACACGATCTCGGCGCGGCATTTCCTCGCGTGCCTGGCCGGGGCTGACCCAGCGTTCGTCGACCGCCACGCCGACGATCTTCGAGCCGTGCGCGACGACCTCGAGCGCCGCGGCGAGGCGTTCCGGCGTCACTACAATCCCTCGCTCCTTCGGCTGATCCGTGCGGCCGGGTTCGAGACGGCGGACGTCCGCGCGTCGGGCTCGTTCGTGGTCGTGGGCGGGCAGCCGATCTATGACGTGGTGGGCGGCGTCGCGTGCAGCATGCGCGGGCACAATCCGCCGAACTATCTCGACGAGACGACCTCGCCCGCGATCCCGAGCGGCGCGGAGCTCGAGGCCGAGCTCTCCGACCGTCTGCGGCGGCTCACCGGCCTCGGCCGGTTCTTGCCCGCGGCCAGCGGAGGCGGCGCCGTCGAGATCGCGCTCAAGCTGGCGCTCGCGGCCCAGCATCCCCGTGGCCATGTGCTCGCACTGGAGGCCGGGTTCGGGGGGAAGACCCTGTTCGCGCTGACGGGCACCGCCAATCCCAAGTACAAGGAGGGGATCGGCCCCCTCTATCCCGAGGTCCACTACGTCGACCCGTTCGAGCCCGATGCCTGCGCCCGGATCGACGCGCTCATGGAGACGCACGACTTTGCCGTCGTCCAGCTCGAGTTGATCCAGTCCGTGGGTGGTGTGCGCGCGATCCCGGAGGCCGTGATTCGGCACCTTGACGAGGGTCGCCGTCGTCACGGCTATCTGCTGCTGGTGGACGAGGTCCAGACCGGGATGTACCGCACCGGGCCGTTCGTCCGGTCGCGTGCCATCGGCCTGACGCCGGACCTGCTGCTGCTGGGCAAGGGCACCTCGGATATGATGTTCCCCTTCGCGTTGACGCTCTATTCCGACGCCATGGCCAAGCGGCTCGATGCGCTCGCGCCGACGCTGGTCGACGCGATCAAGGGGCGATTCGATTACGAGCAAGGATATCGCACGGTCATAAATCTCATCCGCCTGGGCGAGCGGATCGACCTGAGCCGGCAGGTCGAGGAGGCAGCCGAAGTATTCCGCGCCGGGCTCGCCGAGTCTCTGGCCTCGAGCCGCCACGTCCGCGAGGTGCGGGCGTTCGGCCTGCTGATCGGCGTCGAGCTTGACGCGAGCCGTCCACCACGGCGATGGCTGGGGAAGCGGCTCGGGGCCTTGGTGCTCCTCGCCATGCTCCGGCACCCGCGGTTTCCGGTGCTCGCCGGCTTCTGCCAGTACGAGCCGAACGTCCTGAAGATCACCCCGCCGCTCAACGCCGGGCCGGACGATGTCCGCGCAGCCTGCCGGACGATCGCCGAGGTGGTGAACTCGCCATTCTGGAAGCTTCTGGCCGCCGGTCTCGGCGGCCTGATCCTGCCGTCACCAATCCGGAAGAAGGGAGATCATGAGCACGCAGACGACCCGGCCGCTCAGCTTGCGGCACGTTGACTTCGACGAGCTGTATGCTCGGCACCTGGGCCGGCACTCGCAATTCGGCATCAACGTGGCGCACGTTGTGGCGCTCTACGGACTGTGGTACGGGATCTATGCGGCGATTGACCAGGCGGCCCGGCACCTCGGCGCGCCGGCCACGTGGCCGATACTGGCGGCGATGGCCGCGATGTATCTCGCGGTGGTTGCCATCAATGCCCCGGCGCGCGTCATCCTGGCGACGGCTGCCTTGCTGATCATTTTCGTCGCGAGCGTGCTGGTGCTGCCCACGCTGCCGGCCTGGTCGATCCTGGGCTTCCTGGCGATGGCCCCGGCCTTCTACAAGTTCCAGTCGTGGAACCACCGGATCTGGACGGCCGCGGCCGATATGTCCGAGTTCAACCGGCGCTTCCCGCCCGGCCGGGATCTGAATCTCATCCTGCTCGTCTACGAGATCCCGATCTGCCTCAACTACCTGCTGTTCCGCCGGCAGGACTGGACGAGGTAAGGGTACAGAATCCCGGAGGAACCACGAAAAACACGGAATCACACGAAAGGGAAACAGGAGGGGAGTCACACTCGCCGGCACCTCGATCGCCCTCTTTTTCGTGTCATTTCGTGTTTTTCGTGGTTCCTCTTGTCTCCGGCTCGCGGTTTCTCACTTGGCGTTCTGGGCGTCCTACCTCTTGCGTCCGAGCGCGACGACGATGTTGTGCTGGTCGTGGACCGGGAAGGCGATGCGGTCGAGGACCCAGCGCTTGATCGGCCCGGCGCGGTGCAGGCCCATGGACTCGAGCAGCGGAGTCAGCCAGCCGCCGCGGTAGCCGAACTCCATGAACTCGTCGAAGGTGTTGAAGGTGAGCGCCGGTTCGAACGTCTCGCCGCGGCAGAGGTCGAAGCCGTGGGCGTCCATCGTGTCGGCGACCTCGCGGAGGTCGGCGGGATTGAGGACCGTGTCGTCCATCTTGCGATTTCCGGCGCCGGTGAGGCGGCGGAGCAGCCTGGAGTTCCCCCTGGCCTGGAGCGCCGGATATGCGGCCTTTGTCCCGCCGATGAGCGACCAGTATCCGCCCGGCTCGACTCGCCGGGCGATCTGGGGCGCCAGGCGGGCCATCGGCACGAACCCGGTCACGAAGTGGGTGCAGACGCAATCAAAGGTCAGGCCGGGGAAATGTGAGTCGAGCTCGCCGGCGTCGCCGGCCACGGCGTTGAGGTCGGGGAGCCGGCGTCGGGCGACTTCCAGCATGTTCTCGGCCAGGTCGATCCCGAACGGCTCGAGCCGGTCGCCGGCCCGCGTGCGGAGCTTGCCCAGGAACAGGCCGGTTCCCATGCCCAGGTCGAGTACCCGCCAGCCCCGCGAGGGGTCGAGCAGTCCCTCCTGCTCGAGCTGCCCGATCCCCAGGTCGAGCGACTGGCCGATGATCCCCTGGGGATCGAGGTCGTAATGCGAGGCGACGACGTCGTTGTACGCGTGCTGGACGGCCGGTGCGCTGCTCATGATGGGAGGGTGCTCGCGGTTCGGGGTGTTCGGTCTAGACTAGACCGGTGCGGGTTCGGTGTTCGGGGCCTTGTGTTCGCCCGGGACCAGGGCGCGGGCTTCGCGGTCGGCGAGCGGCCAGTATTCCAGGCGGATCTCCGAGCCCTTCACGGCGATGAAGGGGCAGGGGGGCGGTTCGGTCCACGTACCGCTGTTGGCGTACAGGACCCCCTGGTTCGTGTCGAGCGAGGGGAAATGCGTGTGCCCGCAGGCGATGGCACGGCAGCCTCGGGACCGGGCGTAGCGCACGGCCCCCTCGCGGATCGTCGCGCTGCTGCGCTGCCATCGCTTCGAGACCCGTCGGATGTAGCGGGCGGTCCGGTGCGGCGCCCACTTCTGGATGTAGTAGAACACGCCACAGGCCACCTCGGTCAGCAGGCCGTAGTTGTTGACGAAGCGGTCGAACTGGTCGCCGTGGAGGATCAGCAGGCGGACGTCGCCGTTGCGGAACTCGTACTCGTCCCGCACCTCGACGCCGACGATGTGGCCGACGACGTCGGCCGGCCCGTCGTGATTGCCGCGGATCCAGATCAGGCGGAGGTCGTCGCGGTCCGAGTTGCGGCGGATGATCTTGAGGCAGGCGAAGTGGCGTTTCGACAGCCGCCGGAAGTTCAGGTCGTCGAAGATATCCCCGTTGATGACGAGTTCGCGCGTGCGGTCGACGGCCCACTCGAGGAACTCCTCGAGGAGTTTCGCCTGGCAGACCTCGCTGCCGAGGTGCAGGTCGCTGATGATCAGGCAGTCGTAGCGATCGTCGGTCGGCCCTGGGCTTCGCCTGGGGTCGGACGGCATGGTCGATGGCCCCTCGGATCGGATCAGTCGGCCGGGTTGCTGGCCCGCGCGGCAGGTCGGCGGAATCGCTCCGTCGCGCTCGCGAGCCGTTTCCTGTCGGTCGAGGCCGGCCGGTCCGGTCCGGTCCGGTGGCCTCGATTCGATCTTGCGCTCACCGACCCTTATCAGAGCATCTCGGTATACGAATGCAGTATGCTCGGACTTCGCGTCAAATCCAAGCGTTTGTGGCGACACTCACGGGAGTTTCCCGGGAGCTTCGCGCCCCCTGCACATTCGGGGGCTCGACGGCCTTCGCTTGCCTGGTCGGATGAGGTTCATGAGTCGTCGTCACCTCCGTCCCGGCGCGTCGTCGTGCCTCGGTCCGTGGTGATGATGACGCCACGCCGGCCGTTTCGGGATAGCTCGATGTGAGGACTGGTCTTCCCCGCGCCCGGTGTCGATGATACTCTTCTGGAACCTGGACATCTGATAACGTCGGACGGACCGGGAGGGGGGCGCGATGCGGTTGGCGCAGGAAGGCCAGGATAGCGTGGGCCCGGAGTCTGGCTTGCCCCCGGGGAGCCTGCATGGCCTGATCGACGAGATCTACCGGACGGAATCGCGCCGGGTGTTTGCGTCCCTCGTGCGGCTGATCCGCGATTTCGACCTGGCCGAGGAGGCGCTGCACGAGGCGTTCGCGGCGGCCGTCGAGCGGTGGGAGCACGAGGGTGTCCCGCAGAACCCGCGGGCGTGGCTGGTCTCGACGGGTCGGTTCAAGGCGATCGACGCGCTGCGGCGCCGCGGCGCGTTCGCCGGCCGCCAGCGCGAGATCGCCGGCCGGCTCGCCGAGGTCGCCGACACGAACGCGAGCCGCACGAGCGAGGAGATCGAGGACGACCGCTTGCGGCTCATCTTTACCTGCTGCCACCCGGCGATCGACCTGAAGGTGCAGGTCCCGCTCACCCTTCGCGAGGTGTGCGGTCTGACGACCGACGAGATCGCGGCGGCGTTCCTGGTCGCCCCGGCGACGATGGCGCAGCGGATCGTCCGCGGCAAGGCGAAGATCCGGGATGCCGGCATCCCGTTCGCGATCCCCGCCGCCGAGGAGCTGCCGCAGCGGCTCGAGGCGGTGCTTGCGGTGGTCTACCTGGTGTTCAACGAGGGTTATTCGGCGACGTCGGGCGCGTCGCTGACGCGTGCGGACCTCTCGGGCGAGGCGATCCGCCTGGGGCGGCTCCTTGCCGAGTTGCTGCACGACGCGGAGATCCTCGGCCTGCTCGCCCTGATGCTGCTCCACGAATCCCGTCGTACGGCCCGGGTATCGCCAGAGGGAGACATCGTGCTGCTCGAGCACCAGGATCGCTCGAAGTGGGACGGACGGCTGATCGCCGAGGGGCAGGAGCTGGTCGAGCGGGCCCTGGCCTCGCGCCGGTTCGGGCCGTACACGGTCCAGGCGGCGATCGCGGCCGTCCACGCCTCGGCGCCCGCGGCGTCCGACACCGACTGGCGGCAGATCGCCGCGCTGTATGACGCGCTTGTGGCGATCACCCCCTCGCCGGTTGTGGAGCTGAACCGCGCGGTCGCGGTGGCGATGCGCGACGGCCCGGCGGCCGGGCTCGACCTGGTCGACGCGATCCTCGACCGGGGCGAGTTGACCGGGTACCACCTGGCGCACGCCGCCCGCGCCGATTTCCTCCGGCGCCTGGGCCGGCGCGACGACGCGCGCCGGGCGTACGAGCGCGCGCTGGCCCTCGCCCAGCAAGAGCCCGAGCGCCGGTTCCTCCGCATGCGGCTGGAACAGGTTTGACGATGGCACCCGACCGCCAGAGCAGCGCCGATCGCCCTCCCCAAGGGGAGCGGTCCGCGATTACGATGGAGGCTCGCGATTTGAGCGAATGTACGAACAGCGACCGGAAACGGCCGGACGGAGGAGCCGACCCATGGAGACGCTGACCCCGGAACTGAAGCACGCCATCGAGCAGGCCGGAGATTCGCCCGTCCGACTCACGGATCCGGAGACGCACCGCGGCTATGTCCTGATCGGCGCCGACGCCTACGACCGACTCATCGATCAGGAAGAACGGCGCGAACAGGAGGCGTTCCTGCGTGTGGCCAAGCGGAACGCCAGGGCCCGCCTGATGGAGGATGCATGATCCGGCCTGGTGAAATCTATCTCGCCGACTTCGAAGAAATGCCGCCACACCCGATCGTGATCATCTCGCGCGAGGAGTTGAACCGCGGCAACTGGGTCGTGGCCGTCCTGATCACCTCCAAACGGTTCGAGGAACGCTCGAGACAACCCAATTGCATCCCATTTCGGGCCGGGGAATTCGGCCTCGATGTTGATTGCGTCGCACAGACCGAGTCCCTCTTCTCCATCCGCCGAGAAGAACTGGGCGAACATCTCGAGGCGCTGGACGAAACGCGGTGGCGCGTGCTGGTCAGGGCCGTCGGCAACATGATGGGCTCGGACTGCGAGCCGGTTTGATCTTCGCTTTGGGCGACGACCAGGGGCACCGGGAAGCAATCCGCTCCTCTGCGGCCTGTCCTCGGGCGTCGAGCGATCGGGCCGGGCCGTTCGGCCGCCCGGCCGTGCGGACTGCCGGCGAGACCTCCGGTAACGGCCTCGCCGCGGGCGATGGTGCCCCTGCTGTAGCCTCGCCGCTCGCTTACACTGAGCGGGGGTGACTGGAACGACGGACCAGGCCGAGAAAGGGAGGTCGCGGGCATGCTGATCCCCGATTGCTGGTATGCCGTACTGGAATCGCGCGAGGTCATCGCGGGCAAGCCGCTGGGCGTCCGCCGGCTGGGGGAAGATCTGGTCTTCTGGCGGGACGGCCAGGGCCGGCTCTCGGTTTTGAAGGATCGATGCCCGCATCGGAGCAGTCAGTTGAGCCTCGGCAAGATCGTGGCCGGGCGGCTCCAGTGCCCGTTTCACGGATTCGAGTACGACGGTGACGGAGCCTGTCAGCTCATCCCGGCCAACGGGCGGGCCGCGCACGTCCCCCGGGTCTTCCAGTGCCGGGTCTATCCCACGCAGGAGGCCCACGGGTTCGTCTGGGTCTGGCACGGCCGCCCGCGCGACGAGTATCCGCCGGTCCCGTGGTTTGGCGGCCTGGAGGACTTCGCCCACGCCACGACCAGCAAGGAATGGGACGTCGACATGTCGCGTGCGATCGAGGGTCTGCTCGACGTCAGCCACCTGCCGTTCGTCCACGCCCGGACGATCGGCCGCAACGGGAGAACGCTCGTCAACGGGCCGTACACCACGCTGGAAGACGACACGATCCGCGTCTGGGTCACCAACCAGCCGGACGAGGGCCTGCCGGCGGCGCGGCCGACGCAGCTCCCGCCGCCCGACAAGCCCCCCTCGCTGGAGTTCCGCTTCCCGAACGCCTGGATGCTCCGGATCGCCGACCGGTTCCGGATCGTCAACGTGGTCGCCCCGGTCGAAGAAGGGCGCTGCGTCAACTACCTGCGAAGCTACTTCAAGACGAGCCTGCCCGCGGCCCTGGTCCGCCTGGTGGGACGCCTCGGCAACTTTTACAATCTGCGGATCCTGGCCGAGGACTACGTGGTGATCCGGTCGCAGTCCCCGCGGGTGGGCGACCTCGACATCGGCGAGCATTTCATCCCGGCCGACCGGCCGATCGCGGTTTACCTCCAGCACCGCCGCGACCTGATCGAGGCGGCGGCGAGCCTTGCGGCCGAATCCGCGAACGAGGCGCCGTAAACTTCAGAAAATCCGCGGGGCCTGTCGATCCACGTCCGATCGGTTCGACCATGGGCAGTCGGAATGACGACCGGGCCGGGTGAGCCCGGCGCGGGACTCCTTGTTTGTCGAGGGAAACTCAAGGCCCACCAGAAGATCCGGACCTTCCTCTGGTTCGACGCGAACGCCCACGAGGCCGCCGAGTTCTATGTCTCGGTCTTCAAGGATCTGGACTCCGCCATCACGAGCAGTACCCCGGGCCCGAACGGCCGGCCGCTGGTCGTTGCCTTCCGGCTGGCCGGCACGGAGTTCCTCGCCCTGAACGGCGGGCCGGCGCATCAGCTCAGCGAGGCCGTGTCGCTGTCGGTGGACTGCCGGTCCCAGGAGGAAGTGGACGAGCTGTGGGAGAAGCTCTCGGCGGGCGGGTCGCAGGGCCCGTGCGGCTGGCTCAAGGACCGCTTCGGCCTGTCGTGGCAGATCGTACCGAGCCGGCTGGTGGAGCTGCTCTCCGGCGAGGACCGGGCGAGCGCGAAGCGCGTGATGGACGCGCTGATGAAAATGGGCAAGCTTGACATCCGTGCCCTCGAGGAGGCGGCGGTCGCGGGGTGAGAACGGATCCCCAGGCACCGGATTTCGACCACCGATCCCGACCACGAATGACACGAAGGGCACGAATGGGAGATACGCCGATCCTCCCTTGAATTCGTGGTATTCGTGCCATTCGTGGTGAAGATCCGGCTGCCCGGCGGGGTCGTGAGACCCGCGCCCGACTGGCTGAAGCTCCACCGCGCGCCGGCTCGCCAGGAGGCTCGCCTTCTCGATCGGAGGGCGTGTCGCATGCGACGTTTCGGCTCGCCCGTCGTCCTGAATTCCTGGCCCCTAACCCCTAACCCCCAGCTCCTACCAAATGAAATACATGATGCTGATCTACGGCGCCGAGGACGCCTGGACCGACGACGAGCGGCGGGCCTGCATGGCCGACTCGATGGTCGTCTGCGACGAACTGGCGGCCCGCGGGGTTTTTCTGGGCGCATCGCCGCTCCAGCCGGTCGCGACCGCGGCCACCGTCCGGGTGCGGGACGGCCAGTCGCTCGTCACCGACGGCCCGTTCGCCGAGACGACCGAGGCCCTCGGCGGTTATTACCTGGTCGACCTGCCGGATCTCGACGAGGCGATCGCGGTCGCCGGGCGCCTGCCGCCTGCCCAGAAGGGGACCGTCGAGATCCGCCCGCTGGTGCCGATGGAGGGGCTTCCGCCCGATCGCCCGGTGCTGGGCAATACCGTTGACGGCTCGCGAACCGCGTTCTTGCTCCTCTGCTACGACGACGAGGCCGCCTGGCAGGCCGCCGGGCCCGAGGCACTCGATTCGGCCCGGAAGGAGGGCCTGGGGCTCGCGCGTCAGCTCTCGGACGAGGGGCGATATCTCGGTGCCTCGCCGCTCCACCCGGCCGCAACCGCGACATGCGTCCGGGTCCGCGACGGCCGCCGCCTCATCACCGACGGCCCGTTCGCCGAGACGCACGAGGCCCTCGGCGGCTACTACCTCATCCTGGCCGAGGACCGCGAGGCCGCCCTGCGCCTCGCGGCCCAGCACCCCGGCGCACGCGCCGGCGCCGTCGAGGTCCGGCCGCTGTTCGACATGTCCAGCCTGAAGGAGGCCCGGGTTTAACCGCGAAAAGCGCGAAAGACGCGAAAAAAGAATTGAGGGGCGACGTGCTTTAAGCGTCCGAAGGACGTGTCGCAAAAAATCGGACGTTCCGTCGATTCCCGCGGCCCTCGAGCGACGAGATGGAGAACAGGTCGATGGGCGGCAGGGTGCCGCCGCAGGAGATGGTCGAAAAACCCTCAATGAAGAAGGTGAGTAGGATTCATGGCCGGCACGACGATCACCCCGTACCTGGATTTCAGCGGGCGTTGCGAGGAAGCCCTGGAGTTCTACCGTCAGGCCCTCGGCGCCGAAGTCGACATGGTGATGCGCTATGACGAGTGCCCGACACCGCCGCCGCCCGGGATGCTGGCGCCGGGGTTCGAGAAGAAGATCATGCACGCCTCGTTCCGCGTCCGCGGAATCCCGTTGATGGCCAGCGACGGCGTCGATGCCAATTCGAAATTCGACGGGATGGGGCTCGCGCTGGTCGTCCCGACGGAGGCGGATGCCCGGCGAGCCTTCGATGCCCTCGCCGATGGGGGGACCATCGACATGCCGATTTCCTCGACGTTCTGGTCCTCCTGCTTCGGGATGGTCACCGACCGCTTCGGCCTTCGCTGGATGGTCAGCGTGCCCCCGGCTCCCCCAGCGAGCTGAGCGGACTATTACTTCGGCAGCAAAGATCCTCAGGTAGCTCGGACATTCTTGCCCGACGCACCGGCCCTGTCGGGCAAGAATGCCCGACTCCCTTCATGCCGGCGTAATAGTCCGGCGCGCGGCGGCGTCTCCGGTGGAACCGGGGCGACGAGCGCGCCCGAACGACCCCGCCGTTGCCGGTGCGTCGGGGCCGTCGCACGCTGAGGCCCGGCACCGGCAGGAATCGCTGCCGGGCGTGAAGATCGAGTGATCGGATCGCTGGGGATTCGATCCGGATCGGTCAGGCCCGGTTTGACTCGATCGCCTGGAGCAGGCGCGCCATGCCATCGGCGGCGCCGCCCGGGGCACCGAACACGGACGAGCCGGCGACGATCACCGTGGCGCCCGCCGTCACGACCTGGTTGATCGTGTGCGGCTCGATGCCGCCGTCGACCTCGAGCTCGCAGTCGGGGCGAACCTGGTCGATCATGGCCCTGGCCCGCCGCAGCTTCGGCAGCGTGCCGGCGAGGAACTGCTGGCCGCCGAAGCCTGGGTTCACCGTCATGACCAGCAACAGCTCGAGGTTGGGCAGGATCTCCTCGACCAGCGAGGCGGGCGTCGCCGGGTTGATCGCCACGCCCGCGCGCTTGCCCAGCGCGTGGATCGCCTGGACCGTGCGATTGAGGTGGATACCCCCCTCCTGGTGGACGATCAGGGTATCCGCGCCGGCCTCGGCGAACGCCTCGATGTAACGATCGGGCTCCTCGATCATCAGGTGCACCTCGAGCGGGATCGGGCACACCGGCCGCAGCCGGCGGACGATCACCGGGCCGAACGTCAGGTTCGGCACGAAGTGGCCGTCCATCACGTCGACGTGAATCCGGTCGGCCCCCGCCGCCACCACCGCCGACACCTCCTCGGCCAGGCGGGACACGTCCGCCGCCAGGATCGACGGCGCAAGCTTGATCGCTTCGGGTCGAATGCTCATGGTCGCTGCCTGTTTCCTGTCCGGGACTCGCTGGGCTTGCACCTGGGTGCGGGGTCCATCATCACACCGCCGGCCCGGTCGATTCGGTGTCGGGCCGCGAACGAACGGGCGTCGTCCCATTTCACCCGAATCGTCCCCCGGTTTCCAGGAGGACGCCGGCCACCCGGCCTGGCGCGGATTCCCGGGCGATGGGCATGGATCTTGTCGAGAAATCCATTTGTATGGCCGATACAAGCCGAACAGTCGTCAAGGTTCGATGGCTGGTCGATCATCGACAAGGCCGACGAACGGCTGTGTCCGGGCCGGTCGGGTGCCCGAGCGCTCGGTCTGGCTGGTAACGTCGCGAACTCCGCTCTCCCCGGAGATTTGCGTCAACTGGGTATTCTGTTTGAACTGCGAGATATCCGGATGATGCACTGGGTCCTGGCCTTCACGGTGCTGGGGATGTCGGGGTCATGCGCAGCGGACGATGAGGCCGATCGCGATCGGCCCGCGGCGCGAACGGTGATCCCGCCGCCTCGGCGGTATGTCAGCGGCGATCAAACGCCGACGGAATCCCCGGATCGTCCGGTGATCCCGCCGCCGCGGCGGTCTGCGCCCGATCCGGCGGTGGTGCGCACCCAGCAAACGGGCGGGGGAGCGGGAGCGGGAGCGACGGCGGCGCCGACGAGCGACGTGCCGACGCCGGACCTGACCGTGCCGGCCGAGGAGCGAGGGCTGGGCGGCGGCGAGCCGACCGAGGCCGTCGCCGAGGAGGAGGCGGCCGCGCAGCCGTCGCCGGTGCCCCTGACGCTTCTGATGAAGACGCTCCAGATGCGCGACTCGCCCGTGAAGGTCTACGGCTGGATCCAGAACAGCTACACCGGCAATGCCAACGGCCGCGGCAATGGGGTGAATTTCGGCGTCACGCCCAACTTCAAGGCCGACTCGTGGATGGGCAACCAGTATTACCTCGTCTTCGAGAACCCGCTCGAGCTGAACGATTCGGTGAATTTCGGCTTCCGCATGGACAACATGCTCGGCAACGACTGGCAGTTCAACTACAACCAGGGCCTGTTCAACCGGGCCTTCCCGCCGGGCCAGTTCGCCGGATATGACCTGTCGCAGCTCTACGGCGAGGTGCACCTGCCGGTCCTCACGCCCGGCGGCCTCGACGTGAAGGGGGGCCTCTGGTACACGCTCGCCGGCTACGAGCAGGTGCCGGCCATCGCCCGGCCGCTCCTGTCCGTCCCTTACATGTTCAACTACGGTCAGCCGTTCCGTCACGTCGGCGTCCTGACCACCCTGCACCTGACGCCGCGCATCAACCTGTATAACGGGACGATCAACGGCTGGGACCGCTGGATCGACCAGAACTATAAGTGGGGATACATCGGCGGCTTCTCGTGGACCTCGCGCGACAGCCGCGCCAACCTCGCGTTCACCTGCGTGTGGGGGCCCGACCAGTTCCCGCGCTTCCTCCCGAGCAACCAGCCGCTGTATCCCACCGGCTACGTCAACATCCCCAGCCTCGCCAGGAAGCGCAATCCCGGCTACGCGGGCGACGATCGGACGCTGTTCACCACCGTCTTCACCTACAAGTGGACGGAGAAGCTGACCCAGGTCATCGAGTCCGATCAGGGGTGGGAGCTGAACGTCCCCGGCCTGGCGTCCAACGGCAAGAATGGCGCATCGCGCACGGCCGAGTGGTTCAGCATCGGCAACTGGTTCCTCTACCAGTTCAATCCCAAGGTCACCGGCGTCTGGCGGAGCGAGATCTTCTGGGACCCCACCGGCGACCGTACCGGGTATCCCGACACCTACCACGAGATGACCCTGGGCCTGATCTACAAGCCGTGGGACCCGGTCTGGATCCGGCCCGAGGCCCGCTACGACTGGGCGCAGTTCGGCGCCCCCTACAGCAACGACACCCGCGGCAGCCAGCTCACCCTGGCGGTCGATGTGATCTTCCGCTTCTGAGTGCCTTCGTGAGCGGCGAATGGGCCCCGCGGCGTCATGCCATTGAAGATTGGAGAGCGAATAGGAAAGAAGGAACACCCCGGATGGGAGGACGAAGACGAAAGACAGGCGCATAAGTCGAAGGCATGAAACAGGATCCGGATAGGATCCAGGCGCGTCCTGAGTCGGCATCTCCTTTGCACTCTTGTCCTGCGCATGTCGAATCTGTCCGTTCCATCCACATCCGGAGGAGTGATTCCATGACGGCGGCGCCGATCACTCATGCCCACATCGCCTGCGAGGCCATAGGCGGGGACGATGCGGAAGTACTGGTCATCGAGTTCCTGAGTCCCGAGATCGTCGGGCCAGTCCAGGCCGAGGAGCTGGCCGAGCAGCTCGATTCGCTGATCCAGCCCGGCTTACCCCATAACTTCGTCATCGACTTCGCGAACGTCCGCTCGCTCGGCAGCACCGTCTTCGCCGAGATCGCCCGGTTCGTACGCCGGGCCGGTCGCGTGAGGCTCTGCAATCTCGACGATATCCTGCGGCTCGGCGCGTCGCTGATCGGGCTCGACGATCAGGTCGAGTTTTCCCGGAGCCGCGCGCAGGCGATCCGCGACGCCCGGAACGACTGGCGCCGCGGCGAGGAGGACACGGTGGACTACCCCACGCTCGCCGATTCGAGGGCCTGAGCGGGTCGTCCGAGGGCTTCGGTTCGGAAGGTCGGTTCCAGAGGGAGGGTCCCGGGCGAGCCGGGGGCCGCGCTCGTCCTCTGGGACGTTTCCACTCGCGTCATTTCCTGTCCACGAAGGGCTCGGCCTCGACGAGCATCTTGCCCTGTCCGTGCGCCACCGTGGCGCCCTGGCTGGCGAGCTCGGTGCGGATCTCGACGGACCACCGGGCGGAGACCCACTCGCGGGCGCGCGGGTCGTACGACTGCTCGCCGAGGACGGTGTAGGTGCCGTCCTTGACCAGGTTGCCGACGACCGCGCCCTCGGCCTTCAGGACGCCGGAGACCTTGACCTTCACCGCGCCGCCGCGCTCCGGGCCGGCCGGCTTTACCTTCTCGAAGCGGAGCATTCCGCTGGCGGTCTGTCCGTGCCCCATCGCGAGGCGGGTCGGGGCCTCCCACGCGCCGACATCCCGGGGGATCGGCGTATGAATCGACAGCAGCGTCTCGACCAGGGCGTGCATCGGCGCCTCGTTGCGGATGCGACGCCTCACCACGCGGGCGCGGTCGTCGATCAGGAGCGAGGCCGCCGTGGTGTCGAAGACGTTGAGCAGCTCGTGCAGGGCCGGCGGTGCCTCGTTGTAGGCGACGGAGATCATCGGAGCCTCCGGCCGCAGACGTCCCCGGAACCGCGCCCGGCTGAGCCGCGCCTCGACGAACATCTTCCCGTCGTGGCGCACGGTCCACTCGGCCGCGTGGAGGGCCAGGTCGACCGCGGCGACCACGCCGGGACGCTCCTCCTCGCCACCAGTCTCGTCGCCCTGGCTGGCCGTGCGCGATCCCCGGCGGCCGGCTCTCGCCCGCGAGGGGACCGCCTTCACCCGGCCCGGCTCGATCGCTCGCGAGTTCACCAGGTAACCGACCTCGGCCCGATAGTCGATCGCCAGCGGGTTCAGCCCGGCCTGGGGGACGAAGGTGATCGTGTTATTCCCGGTGATCTTCAGGACGTAGGGCCGCCCCGGCGGCAAGGCGGCGCGCTTCGCCCCGTCGCCCGGCCCTCCGATCGTCGCCAGTGCGATCCCCAGAGACGCGGACCAGATGCCGACCGCCATGATCGAAGCCCTCGCCGGCCGACCTTCCGATCCCACCCCACGTGCCCACCAATCCTCTAACCCGCGAGACGAGTCCGGGTTTCAGATTCGACCGGCGATTTGCGGCATGCTGGGCCATCGGGCATGCCGCCGATCGGCCTGTGTCGCTCATCGGCACGACATTCGCCCTAGGTCATGGGCGAATTCTCACTCTCCGCCCCGCCCGTATCGGATCTTGTCGGCTCAAGGCTAAGCCAGGCAGGAACTTGGGAAGAGTGCCCTCGACAGTGTCCGCGCGAGGGAGCGGCTGTCGGGCTCCGTGTGGGCGGCGACATTGCACAAGAAAAGGTCGGGTTTGCTCATGAAACGTGCAGCTTCATTTCCGTTCCTCGTACTTGTGGTGCTGGCCGCGGCGGCCTTGTTTGTGCCCAAGGGGACGTCCACGGCGCCGGCCGGCGAGGCGATCAACTCGGGCGACGTGGCCTGGATGCTGACGTCCTCGGCGCTGGTGCTCTTGATGACGCCGGGGCTGTCGTTCTTCTACGGCGGCATGGTCAGCCTGAAAAACGTGGTCTCGACGATGTTGCAGAGCATCGTGGCGCTCGGCGTGATCAGCCTGCTCTGGGTGCTGGTCGGCTTCAGCCTGGCGTTCGGCGACAGCATGGGCGGATACGGGGTACTGGGCGACCCGCGGACGTTCTTCCTGTTCGACGGGGTGGGCGAGGCGACCAACGGCAACCTGTCCAAGACGGTGCCGCTGATCATCTTCGCGATGTTCCAGCTCAAGTTCGCGATCATCACGCCGGCGTTGATCACCGGGTCGTTCGCCGAGCGGGTGCGGTTCTCGGCGTACCTGCTGTTCATCGTGCTGTTCAGCCTGTTCATCTACGTCCCGCTGGCGCACTGGACCTGGCACCCCGAGGGCTTTTTGAACAAGTGGGGCGTGAAGGACTTCGCCGGCGGGACGGTCGTGCACATGTCGGCCGGCTGGGCGGCGCTGGCCGGGGCGATCATCCTGGGTCGTCGCAAGAGCCACATGTCGAATGCGACGATGTCGCCGGCGAACGTGCCCTTCGTGATCCTGGGCACGGGGATGCTGTGGTTCGGCTGGTTCGGCTTCAACGCCGGCTCGGCGCTGGCGGCCAACGGGACCGCCGCGATGGCGTTCGCCACGACGAACACGGCGACGGCCGCGGCGATGCTCGGCTGGATGTTCTTCGACTGGATGCGCGGGCGCAAGCCGTCGGCGCTGGGGGCCTGCATCGGCGCCGTGGTCGGCCTGGTGGCGATCACGCCGGCCGCGGGATTCGTCTCGGTGCGCGAGAGCATCGTGATCGGCCTGGTGGCGAGCGTCGCCAGCAACCTGGCCGCGCACTGGAAGAGCAAGTCCACCCTGGATGACACGCTCGACGTCTTCCCCTGCCACGGAATCGGCGGCATGGTCGGCATGGTGATGACGGGCATCTTCGCCGCCGGGGTGGGCCTGACCAGCGGCGAGAAGAAGACGTTCCTGGCGCACATGGCGGCGCTGGTGATCGTCTCGGTCTTCAGCTTCGTCGGCTCGTTCATCCTCTTCAAGATCACCGACCTGATCATCCCGCTGCGGGTGACCGACGAGCAGGAGCTGGCCGGGCTCGACCAGAGCCAGCACGGCGAGAGCGCCATCGCGGCCGAGCTGCTGCTGGCCCCCTCGACCAACGGCAACGGCGTGCATGCCCCGCACGATAAGGAGCTGGTGATGGCCTGAGGATCCCATTTGATCCGAAGCCCGTTGCGAACTGGCGGCGGCCGGGAGCCTCGAAGTCGAGGCCCCGGCCGCTCGTCGTTTCCCAGGTCGCACGGATCACCGCGAGGCTATCCGAACTGACCACTGACCACTGACCACTGACCACTGACTACCGCCCCAAAGGCCCCCAGCCCTTGCGATAGCGGCGGCGGACGAAGCGGTTGGCGTCGGGGACGTTGGTCACGGCGAGGGCGGCGGCGTCCCAGTCGAGGGTGGTCTTCGGGAACCGGGTGGCCAGGCAGCCGAGCAGGACCGACTCGGTGAGCGGGCCCGAGTAGTCGAAGGGCGCGGAGGTCTTGCCGTTGCCGCGGCAGGCCTCGACGAACTGGATGTAATGGTCGGCGCCCTCGGCGTGGACGAGGGCATCCCCGGAGAAGTGGTCGGCCGGTAACAGCACCGGCTGGTCGAAGTAGGGGGCGTACAGGACGCCCTTCTCGCCGATGTAGATGGAGCCCTGGTCCTGAAGCGCGTGCTTGCCGATGAGGGACTTGATCTCGGCGGGCGGGCGGCGGTCGCCGTCGTACCAGTGGAGGACGAACGGGTCGACGGTGATCGCGGTGCCGGGGAAGGTGTACTTCACCTGCGAATCCAGGCCCCAGTTGTCGGCATTGGGCGCTCCGCCCTCGGAATGGACCGACCGGGGCGAGGTGAGCGCCAGCGCCATGAAGACGGGGTCGAGGATGTGGCAGCCCATGTCGCCGAAGGTGCCGGTGCCGAAGTCCAGCCGCTTGCGCCACTCGCCCGGGTGATAGTACCCGGCGATGAACGGCCGCTCCTCGGCGACGCCCAGCCAGGCGTCCCAGTCGAGGCCGGCCGGTACGGGGTCCTTGCGGTCGGGCCGGGGCTTCGTGTCGCCCCAGTGCTTGCCGCTCCAGCTATGCACCTCCTTGACCTTGCCGATCGTCCCGGCCCGCACGGTCGCGGCGATCGTCTGGTGGATGGCCGACGAGTGGAGCTGAATCCCCATCTGGGTGACGACCTTCCTGTCACGCGCCAGCTTTGCCACCTCGCGGGCCTCGTGGATCGTCTGGGTGAGGGGTTTCTGCGTGTAGACGTTCAGCCCGCGTTCGAGGGCGCTCAGCGTGATCGGGCCGTGCATGTGGTCGGGGGTCGAGACGTTCACCGAGTCGAGGTGCTTCTCCTTCTCCAGGAGCTGCCGCCAGTCCTGGTAGACCTTCACGCCGGGGAACTTCTTGACGATCTCCTTCGTGTTCCGCAAATCGACGTCGGCGACCGCGACCAGCTTGAGGTGCTTGCTGGCGGTGAGCGAGCCGATGTCGGCCCCGGCCATCCCCGAGGCCCCGAAGCTGGCGTGGTAGACGGTCTCGCTCGGCGGGACGGCGCCGTGGGCGCGGAACACGCCGGGCGCGGCGATCCCGGCTCCGGCGGCCGCGGCGAGGCGGCGGAGGGCCGACCGTCGATTCAGGGATTTGTCGGATGTGGACATCATCGGTCCTTTCCTGGGGTGGTTTGGGCTGGGCGGCGCGTCGCCGTGGTAGGTGATGAGCCCGGGCGTTTTTCTCCGGAGTCACCCGGGGCTCGTCCAGTTCGATGGCGGGAATCGACCGACCCATGATACACCAGGCGGATCGGGGAAGGACCCTGTGCGTGCCCCGGGCGTTCTCGATCGAGATCGGCCCTCGCCGGATGGCCGGCTGGGCTGTGTTCGGGTAGGATGGAATCCATCCGGTGGGTGGGTTTCAGGAGGGAATCGGGATGAGCACCAGCGAACGGCACTGGCAGGGAATTGATCCCCGGCTCCGGCAGGATTGGCGACAGATCTCGGACGAGGAATGGCGGGCACGCCACGAGGAGTACAAGAAAGCGATCGCCGAGATTGACGCCCAGGAGGATACGCCTGACGAATGGGATCGATCTGACGACTTTCTTGAGGAAATCGCGATGAGCACGCAATCGCATGCGGCGGATCCGCAGGTCCCGCAGCCGGTCGAGGTCCCACCGGTCGAGCAGGCGGTTTCCGCGTCCGGCCCGGCCACGGACAGCGACCGTCAGGTCGCCGAGTGGCCCCATCGGGATATCGATCCCCGGACCGGGCGACTGCGCTCCATCACGGCCGAGGAGTGGCGGGCTCGCATGGAGCAACTAACCCAGGATCTCGCCGAGATCGATGCTAACGATGACACGCCGGAAGACGTCTATGACGCCGTGATGCGCGGCATCGACGAGGAACGGCGTATCCAGGGGCGACCGCCTGCCTTCGAGGGATACTACTGAGAAATCCATGGCGCGGATCATCCTCCTCGACAGCACACCGCTCGGGTTGGCCTGCCGTCCTCACGGTCATGTTCCCGGCGATCTGTGCCGGCAGTGGCTCGATTCCATCCGCCTGGCGGGGCCTCTCGTGGTCGTCCCCGAGATCGCCGACTACGAGGTTCGCCGGGAGCTGATCCGACGGCGCGCTCACGGAGGTTTGGCGAGACTCGATCGATTCACGGTCCAGCTTGCCTTCGCCGAGATCACCACGCAGGTCATGCGGAAGGCCGCCGAATTCTGGGCCGACCTCCGGCGCCGCGGGCTGCCGACGGCCGCCGACTCGGGCCTCGACGCCGACGCGATCCTCGCCGCCCAGGCCGATCTGATCGGGAATCCGGGCGATGTCGTGACGGTCGCCACCAGCAACGCCCGCCACCTCGCGCGGTTCCCGGGGATCGACGCTCGGGAGTGGTCCGCGATCGCTCCCTGAGCCGATGCGCTCGGTCCGGTCGCCGGCATCCCCTCGCCGTCCCGCCGGCAAGACGGCTTTCCAGGGGCACTGAAGTCGTCGTATCCTGGAAACCTTCGGACCTTCCCCGTTCCCCGCGGGGTGCGCCCGGCGAAGGACTCGCCCGCACGCGCCGATCCCGCCGACGAAACCGGACCCTCGCATGCCGATCCCGAGAATCCTCCACGCCCTCGCGCCGGTGTCGGCCTGGGCGTTCGCCAGCCTTGCGGCCGTCGCATTTGGAGCGGCCGGTGATGACCAGGAAGCCAGGGCTGGTCAGGCCGCGCCCGGCTCGACGCCGGCTCAGGCGGCCGCCCCGGCCTATACCCCGAAGATCGACCCGGCTTCCGATGAAGCGGTCCGCGCGGTCCGGTCGTTCCGCGTGCCGGAGGGGCTGAAGGTCGAGCTGTTCGCGGCCGAGCCGATGCTGGCCAACCCCGTGGCCTTCTCCCTGGACGAGAAGGGCGTGGCGTATGTCGCCGAGACGTTCCGGCTGCACGCCGGGGTCACGGATACCCGCGGGCACATGAACTGGCTGGACGACGACCTCGCCTGTCGGACCGTCGCCGATCGCGTGGCGATGTACCGCAAGTACCTGGGCCCCGAGTTCGCCAGGTACTCGGTCGAGCAGGACCGCCTCCGGCGGCTGGTCGACCGCGATGGCGACGGCCGCGTCGATGAATCCACCGTGTTCGCCGACGGGTTCAACGACCCGGCGGTCGGCATCGGCGCCGGGGTGCTGGCTCGGTACGGGGACGTCTGGTACACGTGCATCCCCTGGCTGTGGAAGTTCCGGGATAACGACAACGACGGCCGCGCCGACCGCCGCGAGATGCTGCACCAGGGATACGGCGTGCACGTCGGGTTCCTGGGGCACGACCTGCACGGCTTGCGGTTCGGGCCCGACGGGCGGCTCTATTTCAGCATCGGCGACCGCGGGTTCAACGTCACCACGCTCGACAACCATAGCCTCGTCGCGCTCGAGAGCGGCACGGTCCTGCGCTGCAATTCCGACGGCACGGACCTCGAGATCTTCGCCACCGGCCTGCGCAACCCGCAGGAGCTGGCCTTCGACGAGTTCGGCAACCTGTTCACGGGCGATAATAACTCGGACAGCGGCGACCGGGCGCGGTGGGTCTATGTCATGGAGGGGGGCGACAGCGGCTGGCGGATCGGGTATCAGTTCATCGCCGGGCCGATCGCGCGGGGGCCGTGGAACGAGGAAAAGCTCTGGTATCCTCATTTTGACGGCCAGGCGGCGTACATCGTGCCGCCGATCGCGAACCTCTCCGACGGCCCTTCGGGCCTGACCTATGACCCGGGCGTCAGCCTGCTGCCCGACGCCTATCGCCGCCACTTCTTCCTCGTCGATTTCCGAGGCGCCAGCGGGCAGAGCGGCATTCGAAGCTTCGCCCTGAAACCGAAAGGCGCGTCGTTCGAGCTGATCGACTCGAAGCAGTTCCTCTGGCATACGCTGGCCACGGACGTCGATTTCGGACCCGACGGGGCGCTCTATTTCAGCGACTGGGTCGAGGGTTGGGACAAGCCGAACAAGGGGCGGATCTACCGGGTGCTCGACCCGAAGAACATGGGCGATCCGAAGGTCGCCGAGGTCCGCCGGCTGCTGGCTTCCAGCGCGGCGCCGCTGATCGGGAAGTTGTCCGTACCCGAGCATATCCGGCTGATGGGGCACCCGGACATGAGGGTGCGGCAGGCCTCGCAGTTCGCCCTGGTGGCGTGGGTTGATCACCTGGCGAAGCAGGTGGGTGGTGGGCTCAATGCTTCGCCCCTGGGAGTGACCGCATTGCTGGCGGAGGCGGCGGCGACGCCCGGCGACCTGATGCGTCGAGTGCACGCCATCTGGACGATGGGCCAGATCCAGCGGACCTGGCCCACTGGTATCCGCGGGCATAATCTCGCCGACAACCTCATCCCGCTGCTGGCCGACCGCGAGCCCGAGGTCCGCGCCCAGGCCGCGAAGGTGCTGGGCGACGCCCGCGAAGCGAAGGCGTTCGATGCGCTGGTCGCGCGGCTGAAGGACGACAGTCCACGGGTCCGCTCGCTGGCCGCGATCGCGGTCGGCAAGCTCGGCCGGGCTGAGGCCGTCACGCCCTTGCTGGCGATGCTCCGCTCGGACGGCGACGACCCGTACCTGCGGCACGCGGCCGTGATGGGGCTGGTCGGCTCGTCGTCGAAGGACTCCACGGCGCTTCGGCGGGCGGCGGGCGATGCGTCGCCGTCGGCGCGGATGGGCGTCTTGCTGGCGATGCGGCGTCTGGGCGATCCCGAGATCGCCCGGTTCGTCAAGGATGCCGACCCTCGGCTGGTGCTCGAGGCCGCGCGGGCGATCCACGACGTGCCGGTCGACGCGGCACTCGCCGCGCTGGCCGACCTGCCGATGGCGAAGGACGCCCCGATGCCGCTGCTACGGCGAATCCTCGACGCCCGCCAGCGCCGCGGCGAGGTCAATGACGCCACCGCGCTGGCCGAGGCCGCCGCGCGAACCGACCTGCCCGCCGCCGCGCGGTCGCTGGCCCTGGAGATGCTCGGCCACTGGGCGAAGCCGCCGGGCCGCGATGCGGTCGTCGGGCTCTGGCGGCCGATCTCGCCGCGTCCCGCCGACCCGGCGGCCGAGGCGCTGAAGTCCCGGTTCGCGTCGATCGTCGCCGATAAGTCCACGCCCGAATCCGTCCGGGACGCGGCCGTCGAGGCGGTCGGCGCGTTGAACATCAAGGAGGCCGCGGCCGAGCTGGTGAAGCTGGCCACGGACCGCGACCTTCCCGACCGCACGCGCTCGACCGCGCTCAAGGCGCTCGAAACCCTCGGCGATCCTCGACGGGTCGACGCGGCCCGCCGCGCCGCCGCCCTGCCGGGCTCATCGTCGCGAGCCGAGGCCCTGCGAATCCTTGCCGACGCCGACCCTGCCGCGGCGACCCCGCTGGTGCTCGAGCGGATCGAGCGCGGCAGCAGGAGCGACCGTCAGGGCGCGATCGCCGCGCTCGCCGCGATGCCGGGCGAGGCGCCGCGGAAGGCGATCGTCCGCCTGCTCGACCAGCTCCAATCGGGCAAGCTCGCGCCGGAGCTCCACTTCGACCTGCTCGAGGCGGCCGCTCGTCGGACCGAGCCCGAGGTGCGGGATCGGCTGCGCGCCTACAACGAGTCGCGGCCCAAGGGGGATCCCCTGGCCGCCTATCGCGAGCTGCTGGCCGGCGGCAACGCCCGGCGCGGCCGCGAGGTGTTTACCAGCAAGGCGGCGACCGAGTGCCTGCGCTGCCACAAGGCCCAGACACGCTACGGCGACATCCCCGGCGGCGAGGTCGGCCCGGACCTGGCGGGCATCGCCGCGAAGCACGACCGGGCGTATCTCCTCGAGTCGATCGTCGACCCCAACAAGCAGATCGCTCAGGGCTTCGAGTCGGTCATCCTGGCGCTCGACGACGGCCGGGTGGTCACGGGCGTCCTTCGCGGCGAGGACGACAAGGTCGTCCACCTGATGACGGCCGAGGGCAAGGCGGTGGACGTCCCCAAGGCGACGATCGACGGCCGCAAGCGCGGGCCGTCGGCCATGCCGACCGACCTGGCGCCCAAGCTCTCGCGGACCGAGCTCCGCGACCTGGTCGAGTTCCTCGCCAGTCTCAAGACGCCGCGCAAGCCGTGAGGGTCGTCCCGAGGGGAGCCGCGCCGGTCCTGTTCGGCGCGGGTCTCCGAGCCCGCCGCGACGCCCGACGGAAGGTCTCCCACTCGAGCACAGGCTGGTAGAAGCGCGGGAGAGCTTCGGTCCCGGTCGGGGGGTGCTTTTGAGGACTGGCCGCGAAGGCGCCGAGACCGTTTTGTCGCTTGGGCAATGCCCACCGATTCGCGGCCTCGACCGATGCGCGATGCCCACCCCACGTCATCCGATCGCCCTTCTGACCGGGATCGGCGCTCAGGGCCTGGCGCCCGCGGCCCCAGCGAGCTCCGGCGGCAGCTTGGCGTCGGGCGAGAGGATATAGGGCGCCTCGCCGGTGACGGACCAGTACAGCCGGGCCGGCCCGCGGGGATAGTCGAGGCCCGACGACCAGGTGTGGTACACCTTGCCCCACAGCGGCCGGACGGCGGCCAGGGTCTTGCGCTCGTCCTCGCCGGTCTGCGTGAGGCTCTTGAGCAGCCCGGCGTCGACCTCGTGCTTGTGGTCGTGCCAGTAGGCTTTCTCCTCGGGCGGCATCTTCTGGTAGACCGCGTCGCTGACCAGGTACTCGATGCCGATCAGCTTGGCGTCGGGGCCGGTTCCGTCGTACAGGACGCACTGGTTCAAATCGGCGTTCACCGGCTTGCAGAAGTGATAGGCGACCCTGGACCACTCGGGCATCTCCTTGAGCAGGTGGATGCCGGCGAAGGCCAGCGGGCAGTGCAAGACCTCCTGGATCGGCGCCTTGGCGCCCGCCGGCGGCGCCGCCGTGCCGTGGCCCTGGGCTCCGGATTCCGAATCGGCCCGGGCCGGGGTGCCTCGCAGGCCGCCGGCTCCATACAGGGCGCCCGCGGCGAAGCAGGCCAGGCAGGCGATCGACGCGGGGAGCGCGGCGCGCAGCCGCGACGGCAAGGCGAGGGATCGGGTCATCGATGGTTCCTCGGTCTGGAGGTGTCTTGCCGGGCCCGCCGCGGTGCGGGCCGATTCCCGCGAGTCACGGCTTGAAGTAGGCGAATCCCTCCTGCTGCTTCCGGACGACCTCGAAGGCTCCGGAGGGGACCGTGCCGACGCCCGGCAGCAGGTCGGCCTCGGCGATCGATCGCTGCCGCATGGTGTTGCGGCAGGCGACGAACCGGACGCCCTGGTCGCTCAGCGCGGCGACCTCGGCGGCCAGCTCGGTTTCCTTCCTGTAGACCAGACGGATGCCGTCGGCGTGGCAGACGACCTCGATCTCGGCCCTGATCCCCTGTTCGGCCGCGGTTTTCAGGATGTTCTCGACGTTCTTGAGGCCCTGGGCCTCGTGGGTTGTCTGGGCGAAGTTGATGTGGATGACGGCCTTCAGGTCGCGGCCCGCCTGCGAGCCACCGACGACCCCGCGCGCCGGCAAGAAGGCCAGGATGGCCGCCAGCACGCCCAGCAATACCCCCGCGGGCAGCCATCGCCTGAGGCGCCCGTCCCCATCCGGTCGTGAGGCCATGATGATCGCACTCCCCCGCGCCGGTGCCTTCGCCGTCGTGTTTTCGTCCGCGATTGCGAGGCGGCCGGAGCTGTCAACGCGGTGCCGGTCGGACCTGCCCAGGATCGGGATGACTATACTTCCGGACGGCGACGACGGTCAACCCGCCGCGCGTATCGGCCCGGGGGCCGCGCGGGCCTCGCCCGCCGGTCCCGCGGAAGTCCCGGAATAATCACTCCCATTCGGCGAAAGTCATGATAAACTGTCCCCGCTTTCGGCTGCGCCGGCCCGGGGCATCTCATGCATCGAGCCAGGAGGATCCGCGATGTCGCTGGACGTACGCCCCGGGGGCACGGAGCTCGAGGCCACGCCGCTGGATACCGAGCCGGGCTCGATCGGGTCGGCCCGGGACCAGGCCGCCGTCATGGCCGGCGCGGTCGAGCCGGATGTCTCGGCCATCGAGCAGCCTCGCGCCCTGCCGGTCGCGGCGGCCGAGCGCTACTTCGCGGTGGATGCCCTGCGCGGATTCGCGCTCCTGGGCATCCTGGCGATGAACATCGTGCACTTCTCCTGGCCGGGGGCCGTCTACGAGAACCCGCTCCGCGGCGCCGGCTTCCAGGGGGCCGACAGGGTCGTCTGGTTCGTCAATCACCTGGTCTTCGAGGCCAAGATGATGACGATCTTCTCGATGCTCTTCGGCGCCGGGCTCGTGCTGATGGATGGCCGCGCCGCGAAGCGCGGCGCCTCCATTCGCGGGGTCTACTATCGCCGCATCCTCTGGCTGCTCCTTCTCGGCATGATCCATGCTTACCTTATCTGGAGCGGCGACATCCTCGTGTTGTATGCCGAGACCGGGCTGTTCCTCTACTTCTTTCGCAACCTGAAGCCGCGGACGCTCATCCTCACGGGCGTCGTGTCGCTGGTCCTGTTCGTTCCCGTCATGATGGGTTTCTCGATATGGGTCAGGGACCTCAAGGCCGCGTTCGAACGAGTGGAGGCCCAGCAGCGAGCGGCCCAGGCGGTGGCGGTCCCCGACGGGACGAAGGCGGGCGCGGACCCGAAGGCCGCGACGGGTCCGGTTGCGGACACGACGAAGGCCGACACGAAGCCGAGGTCTCCCGAGCAGTGGAAGCACGACCTGTGGAAGGAGCACATCCAGGAGTTCCTCGAGCCGACCCCCGAGCAGCGCCGCAAGAGCTGGGACAAGGAGATGACGGCTTATAGGGGTAGCTACATCGACGTTGTCAAGTACCGGGCCCCGGGGATGCTCGCCGACCAGATCCTGACGCTGATCTTCGCCGTGCCCTTCTTCGCCGGCGGCCGGATGCTGATCGGCATGGGGCTAATGAAGTTCGGGGTCTTCTCGGCATCGCGGTCGCGGTCGTTCTACCTGGCGATGATCCTCGCGGGATACGGCATCGGGCTGCCGCTGATGGTGTACGACGCCCGCCAGTTGATCGCGCACGAGTTCTCGGCGCGGTACGGGTTCTTCGAGGGCGGGATGTTCTACAACGACTTCGGCAGCATCATCGTGGCGCTGGGGCACGTCGGGGCGATGATGCTGATCGTCCAGTCGGGAGCGCTGGGCTGGCTGGTCCGCCGGCTGGCGGCCGTGGGCCGGATGGCGCTCTCCAACTACCTGACGCACTCGATCTTCTTCACCACGCTGTTCTACGGCTATGGATTCGGCCTGTACGGCACGATCAACCGCACGGGGCTGGCGGCGATGGTGCTGGCGATGTGGGCGTTCCAGCTCGTCGTCAGCCCGATCTGGCTGAGTCATTTCCGCTTCGGCCCCGCCGAGTGGCTCTGGCGGTCGCTCACGTACTGGCAGCCCCAGCCGATGCGGATCGAGCCGGCGGAATCGCCGGCGCCCTCGACCGCTTGAATCCGTGTCGACTGACGTTCGGAGACCCATGACCCACCTGATCGAGGCCGACGCGATCGGCCGGCGCGACCGGAAGAACGCCGATGGATGGCTGATCCGCGGGATCAGCCTGGTGGTGCAACCCGGCGACCGGCTGGGAGTGCTCGGGCCGTCGGGTGCGGGAAAAACGGTGCTGCTGCGCGCGCTGGCGCGGCTCGACCCGCTTGATGAGGGAACCATCCGATCGGGCGGGCACGAGGTCCGCGGCGATGCCGTTCCCGAGTACCGCCGGCGCGTCATGTACCTGCACCAGCGGCCGGCCCTGCTTGAGGGCAACGTCGAGGAAAACCTGCGGTATCCGTTCTCGCTGCGGGTCCATCGCGAGCAGTCGTTCGACCCGGCGCGGGCCGAGGGGCTGCTGGCTCGCCTCGGCCGCGAGCCGGGGTTCCTGGCCAAGAACGCACGCGACCTCTCGGGCGGCGAGTCGCAGCTCGTCGGCCTGGTGCGCACTCTCTTGCTCGACCCGGCCGTGCTGCTGCTCGACGAGC
>DAIDHB010000417.1 GCA_027452145.1 Planctomycetales bacterium | reverse complement strand
GCGATGTTGTGGCGACACCTTTGCCGGGCCCGGGCCTGGCGGCCGCGGACCTTGTTGGTGGAACGAGCTGCTTCAGCGGCCCGGCCGCGATCGCACAGTCCCCGGCCAAGGTGCCCGTAGGGACCACGGCCCCGGTCCCGGCCCTCCCGGCCGTCGGCGACGAGCCGTCGGCGCCCCCCGCGGGGCTCACGACGGACACCCTTGATATCCTCCAGGCCGGGAAGTCCGGCGATCTGACCGTCGCCGTCCACGGCCACGGGCAGGACAAGGTCCGGCTGACGCTCCGCAACAGCGGCAAGCGCCGGCTCAACGTGATCATCCCGCCGGGACTGGTCGCCGCCAGCCGCGTGGCGCAGGCCGGTGCCGGCGGCGGCGGCCGGCTCCAGAGCATCGGGCTGGGCTCGGTGACCAACCGCGAGGGGGCCTTCGGCGAGTTCCAGGCCGACGCCCCGGCCGGCGGGCTCCGCTCGGTGCCGGTCACCGGCGAGCCGGGCTCGCGCTCGGTCGCCGTCCCCGCGGGCGAGTCGGTCGACCTGTCGATCCCGGGCGTCTGCCTCAACTACGGCCGCCCGGCACCGACCCCGCGCGACACCCTGACCCTCATGAACGTGGACACCTACACCACCGACCCGAGGATCCGCAAGGCCCTCCGCACGCTGGCCACCGTCGGCACCAGCCACGGCGTCGCCCAGGCCGTGATGTGGAACCTGTGCAACGACCTCTCCTTCGAACAGATGACGGAGCAGTCGGGCAAGGTCATGAACGCGTCCGAGGTCGCCCTGGCCGCGCGGTTCGTCGAGGCACTCGGCGAGTCCACCGACTCCGACGCGATCCCGGCCTCGGCGTTCGCCGACGGACGGATCGTCGTCAAGGTCGAGGGTCAGGGCGCGCTGGCCGAGGATGCCCGGCGGCTCAACGCCAGGATCGACGGGATGCGGATTCTCGGGCTGCCGGTCAAGGCGGTCGAGGGCGACACCACCCCCGCGTGCTCGGCCCCGGCGCTGGGAATCCGGGTCATCCTGACCGAATCCCAGACGGCCGAGACCCGCGGCCGGATCGTCGTCAGCACGATGGGATCCTCCGGCTCGTGGGCCAGCCTGGGCAACACGAGCTTCCGCGAGCCCTCGTCGATCTCGGTCGTGGACGGCGCCACCCTGGCCCGCGCGATCGACAGGGCGGTGTCGGGTGCCTTCGTGACCGTCAAGCCCGCCCGGCGCGTGGTGGGCAGCACGACCCTGAAGGTCGAGAACCGGCTGCCGTTCACCGTCACTGGCGTGGTCGTCCGGACGGGGAACTCGTCGGGCGCGCCTTCGGTCCCGTTCGCGTCGGTTGGCGTCGGCCCGGCCCGCTCGGCCCTGCTGCCGATCCAGGCGGCGTCGGCCTCGCTGGTCGAGCACGTGGACCTCAACGGCCTGTGATCTGATTCACAAACCCGCCGATGCGGTCTGGTTCCCGTGAGGGCGAGGCTCCTGCCGAGCCTTCCCTCACGGCTCGCCGGGAGGCTCGCCCTCCCGGGCCGATCGGAAGGCATCGGCTGGCTCGCGAATGACATCCGAGATCGATCCACCCACAACCAATCGCTCCAAGGTCTTGACACCGGAGGATTTGCAACAGCGGGGCGGCCCCAATCCGGCCGCCCCGCGAGCGATCGGGCCGATGAATCGGCCGCCCGCCTCTCCCATTGAGGTGGGCGAGGCCCCGGCTCGACCCGCATCGCGGACGCCATGACTTGTCGCGGCGCCTGACCGGCCGCTAGGATAGTCATGACGACGTGAAGGCTTGACCGCCATTGAGCTTGGGTCCAGGAGGCGCCGCCGAGGCCGGCCGGTTTGCGATGCCACGCGAGTTTCGCCGGGTGTACTACTCGGGGCACGTGCAGGGGGTGGGCTTCCGCTACACCACCCAGCAAGTCGCGCGGGGCTTTGAGGTCGACGGCTACGTGCGGAACCTCCCCGACGGGAGGGTCGAGCTCGCCGCCGAGGGTTACCCGGCCGAGCTGGACGCCTTCCTCGACGCGATCCGGGACGCGATGGGCCGTCACATCCGCGACGCAACGATCGAGACCGGGCCGCCTTCCGAGCCGCCGTTATCCGGGTTCACCGTCCGACACTAGAGGGAAGAGAAGGCCCTCCCCGGACGGGCCGACGAGGCCCATCGCCCTACTTTCCGATTCATCCCGCATCATCCGAGGATCCCGAAGACACAGCCATGAAATCACTGACCATCGCCCTCGCCACGGCCAAGGAGGCCATCCGCCAGCCCGCCTTCTTCGTGCTGGCGTCCTTCGCCGGCGCCCTGCTCCTGGTCACGATCTGGGTGTCGTACTTCACATTCGGTGAAGACATCAAGATGTACAAGGACACGGGCCTGACCACGATCTCGTTCTTCTGCATGCTGCTGGCGCTCCTTACGGCCAGCTCGACGGTGGCAGACGAGATCGAGGGGAAGACGGCGATCACACTGCTGTCGAAGCCGATCAACCGCCGGCAGTTCATCGTCGGCAAGTTCCTCGGAATCGAGCTGGGCGTGCTGGTGCTCTACGTCGTGCTCGGGGCGCTGTTCGCGGCGGGCGTCTACTACAAGTATGCCTATGACCTGCGCGAGGCCTCGGGCGGGCTGGCGGAGTCGGCCAAGCAGTGGGAGCAGGTGCGGCAGGTGATGCCGGGACTGGTCCTCGGCTTCTTCGAGGTGACCCTGCTGACGAGCATCAGCGTGGCGATCTCGACCCGGCTGCCGATGCTGGCCAATCTTGTCGTCTGCATCCTGATCTTCTTCCTCGGGCACCTGAGCCCTGTGCTGGTCGAGGCGTCGAGGGCCCAGCAGATCAACGAGCTGGTGGGCTTCATGGCGAAGTTCTTCGCCTTCATCCTGCCGTCGCTGGAGTATTTCAACGCCGGCCCGTCGATCTCGACCGGGGCGGTGATCCCCTGGCTCGGGTACGTCCTGCCGGCATTCGGCTATTGCGTGTTGTACAGTGGAGCGGCGTTGTTGTTCGCGTTCCTCCTGTTCGAGGACCGGGACCTGGCCTGAGCGATCGATCGCCCCGGACCGGCGGCCCCTCGGGACCGCGGGCCGCCGCAACGGGGCAAGCAACCGACGTAACACCCGGGCGGGCCGATCGTCGCGATCGACCCGGGGAGATCCCGGGTGCCCCGGACCGGCGGAGGCCGACGAATCGTCGAGGTTCCACCTTGGCCCCGAAACCCGGGGATCACTCTTATGCAGGCCATCGCCTACCAACGGGCCCGGAATCTACTCGGTTCCCGCCGGAACATCTACATCGCGCGTACCCTGGGTGTCATCCAGTCGCTCCTGACCGTGGTGATCCTCGGCGTCCTCGGCCTGCTGGTGGCCCTGATGGCCTCCCGCGGCGAGGCGAGGGTGCTGCCCGACCGGGTGAAGATGCTGCCCGAGTCGATCCTCGTCCACCGCTCGGGACAGGACCGAGACTATGCGCTGTTCGACGGCGTGGGCATCCTCCCCGTCATCGCCGACAGCTACACGAGCGAGAATCGAGTGCACAGGGTCGGCGCCCGCACCCTCCTCGCACTCTCCGGGGTGCTCCCTTCCCTCCTGAATAACAAGGGTGCCCTCGGCACCCTGGTGGCCCTCGGGCTGCTGCCGCTGGTGCTCATCGGGATCGTGTCGACCTGGCGGCGGGCGCTGATGGCCCGCGCGGCGACCGACCTGGCGACGTCGCTGAGGAAGCAGATCCACCGCCAGATGTACCGCCTTGGGCAGTCGTCGCTGCCGACCGAGGGCGTCGGCCCGATCGTCAACCTGTGGACGCGCGAGGTCAACGACGTTCGCGACGGCATCTTCGCCGACCTCGACGTGATGCCGCGGGCGCACGTGCTCGCGGCCGGCTTCCTGATCGTCGCACTCCTGGTCGGCCCGATCCTGACGATCTTCCTCGCGTCGCTCGGGCTCCTGGTCTGGATGACCGCGCGGGTCATGGAGCGCGACGCGCGTATGGCCTCCGACGCCGCGATGCGCGACGCCGCCGTGCAGCTCTGCCTGCTGCACGAGGACCTCGGCCTGCTGCGGACCGTCCGGGTGTACAGCGTGGAGGAGTACGACCGCGAGCGGTTCGACGAGCACCTGGAACGATTCCAGCGGGCGGACCAGCGCCGGCTGGCGGGCAGCGGTTCCCCCAGCACGAGCACCATGCTCCTGTTCGGTGCCGCGCTGGCCGTGGCGATCGGGCTGCTGGGCTATAGCGTCGTCGTGACCAACAGCATCGGCATCGGCACGATGATCATCCTGTTCGGGTCGCTCACGGGGCTGGCCTATCCCATCATCGAGCTGATCCGTTACCGCAAGGCTGTCCGACAGGCGAATCGCTCGGCGTCGGCGATCTTCGAGTTCCTCGAGCGAAAGCCCGAGCTGCACCAGGACGTCCGCGCCCGCTTCCTGGAGCCGCCCCGCGAGCAGATCGCGCTCGAGCACGTCTCGCTCGAGAGCCGATCCGGCCGGGTCCTGCTCGACGACGTCTCGGTCGAGATCCCGGCGCAGTCGCGGACCGCGATCCTCGGCCAGCAGGAGGACTCAAAGCTCGCGCTGGCCTGCCTGATCCCGCGCCTGATCGACCCCAAGACGGGCCGAGTGCGGATCGACGGCCTCGACCTCCGCGAGGCGACGCTCGACTCGGTCCGCGCCCAGGTCGCCACGGTCCTCCAGGCCGACCTGATCTTCACCGACTCCGTCCTGGCGAACATCGGCCTGGGCGAGCCGACGCATACCCTCCCCCGGGTGATTGAGGCGGCCAAGCTCACGCACGCCCATCACTTCATCCAGGACCTGCCCCACGGCTATGACACGGTCATCGGCCAGCTCGGGCACTACCTCAAGCCCGACGAGCAGTTCCGGATCGCCCTCGCTCGGGCCTTCCTGCACGACCCCTCGATCCTGATCGTCGAGGAGCCGAGCCAGCCGCTCGACGATCACACGCAGCACTTCATCGACGACACCCTCGCCCGACTCGCCGTCGGCCGGACCTTGATCCTGATCCCGCATCGGCTTTCGAGCGTCCGCAAGAGCGACCACGTCATCGTGCTGAACGAGGGGCGGGTCGAGGACGCGGGCAGCCCGTCGCATCTCCACGCCGAGAGCAAGCTGTACCGGCACCTGCTTTACACCGAGTTCAACGAGTACGTCACCGGCGAGATCGAAGGCGGTCCCGAACTCCACGCCGAAGCCCTGCGGAAGGGTGTCACCAGTTGAGTCGGGCCGACATCGGTCCCGATCGGGCTCCGGGCGACTCGAGACGAGGAACGAGCCGCCCGGATGACACTCGACGGACAGGGGAGGTCGCCGGTCCCTGGGGATGAGAGACCAGCGGGGAGCCGGGAGCGAAGCAGCAGAAACGCATGAGGAGTCTTCACTTGCAACTGCAACTATTCGCTCGCTTCTATCCGTCGTTCGGAACCGACGCCTCCGCGAGCGATCAGCAGAAGTCGTCCACGGTCGGCTTGATCACCAGCTCGGGGACGTTGGCGCGCGGATGCAGCTCGACGAGGAATCGGACGGCCGCGGCGACGTCGTCCGGCTGGAGGATCACCTCGCGGCGCTCGGCGGCGACCGGCACGGGGCGGGCGTCGAGGATGGGCGTCTCGACCTCGCCCGGGTAGATCACTGACGAGCGAATCCCGTTGACCCCCTCCTCTCGCCCGATGCAGATTCCCAGGGCCGCCTGGCCGAACTTCGACGCCGAATACCCGACCCCGCCCAGCGTGCTGGCCCTCAGGCCGGAGACCGAGCAGATCTGGATCACCAGCCCATTTTTCTGCTGCCGCATCGAGGGCAGGATGGCATGCACCAGGTTGTACGACCCCGTCAGATTGGTCGCGACCATCCGATCCCAGTCGGCCGGGTCGAGCGTACGGAGGCTCCGGTTCTTGACGTTCGTCCCGGCGTTGCAGACTAGGACGTCGACCTGTCCGAACGCCGCCAGTACATGGTCGGCCACCCCCTGCACCGAGAAGCGGTCGGCGATGTCGCACGGGACGACGAGGGCCGAATCGGCCCCGCTCGCCAGCCCCGCCCGCGCGCGTTCCAGCTTCTCCCGATCGCGGCCGAGCATCGCCACGCGCAATCCCATCTCGGCCAGCACCCTCGTGATGCCGAGCCCGATTCCGCTCCCCGCCCCCGTCACCAGCGCCGTCTTCAAGGTCGAGGCCAATGCTGTCTCCTTCCGTTGCGGCGTCGAGATCCCCCCGCGGGCGATCATCAACCGACGATCGGCTAGAACCCCAGGCCATTCTAGAATCGGATCGCCGCCGTGGCGAGACTACCGAACCAGACTTCTTCCTCCAATCGATCGGTTGCCGTCCATCGCACTCGACACCCAGGCAAACGCTCGCGGCCGCGCCGGCAGGTCACCGACGCGGCCGTGGCCGGATCGCTCTGGAAAAGGCCGCGGAGGTCTAACCTTGAGAGGCCGACGACGCCGCCCAGACCCTCATGCTCTGCAGCAGCCTGGCCAGCCTCGACGCCTCGCGTCCCGCCAGGGTCGAGCCCTGGCCCGCCGCGTCGGACGAGTCGCCGGTGTTGCTGAGGATCTGATGGCCGGATGGCGTGGGTGCCGGCGTCGGGACAGGGGTCGGTGTCGGAACCGGCGTGCTCGCGACAGGCGGGGCGGGGTTGGGGTTAGGGTTCGACGGCGGCGGGTTGGAGGCGACGGTGGTGGTCGTCGCGCCCGACCCGGAGGCCTGGGTGACCGGCGCCGGTGCCGCCGAGGCAGTGGTCACATGCTGGGTGCTCACGACGCTCGGCGGCGGGGCGGGTGCGGGAGCTGGCGTCGGGGTTGGGGCTGGCGCGGGCGTGGCCGAGGCGCCCGGGATCAAGGCCGCGGCCTTCGGCAGGTCGAGCTGGCCGACGGTAATGCCCGTTACCGGGTCGTTGATCGGATCGGCCCCGCCCTGGAGCCACGACTGGAGCTGATCGACCGTGGGGAGCATGCCGAACCGCTGCTCGTAGACCTGCTGGAGCAGGACGACCGAGCCGCTGACCAGCGCGGTGGCGAAGCTCGTCCCGTCGACCGAGACCATCCCGTTGTCGCCGGAAGGGGCATTGTAGCCCGAGCCCGGCGCCGCGATCACGGTCGCCGACGACCCTCCCATCGCCGAGCCGAGGCGCTGCGCATCGGGCAGGAGATGTCCCGAGAGGTCCGTCGCAGTCACGCTGATCGTACCCTGGACGATCGCCGCGAAGCCCTCGCCCTGCTGGCCGTTGAAGCCATTTCCCGTCGCGACGACGACGGGGATGTTCATATTCCGGAGCTGACCGATCAGGTTGGTCACCTGCTCGGCGGCGCCGCCGGTGGTCGCGAACCAGTTGTGGGCGTAGTTCTGCCCGTCGGACAGAGACATGTTGACGACGGAGATGTTGTACTTCTCGTGGTTGTCGACGACCCACTGCAAGGCGTTGGCGATGCTCTGGAGGCTGGCCGTGTTGCTCCCGTCGGTGACGCGCAGGCCGACGATGTTCACTCCGGGGGCGACGCCCGGGTCGGAGGGATTGCTCGAGCCGATGATCCCGGCCACGGCCGTGCCGTGCTGCGAGGACGTGGCCATCGGGTTGGAGCTGTTATCCGCGAAGTCATATCCGGCGATGACCTTGGCGCCCGGGCCGAACTGGCCGCCGAACGACGGGTTGTTGTAGTCGACGCCCGTGTCGATCACCGCAACGGTCATACCCGATCCGGTGACGCCGTAATTCGACTGGACCTGCGAGGCCCCGATGATCGTGTTATAAGGCGCCCCGGCGCTCGACGACGCGCCGGTCGTCCCGGCCGGTGCCTCGCGGTGGGCGGCGACCCGGCCGTGATGGCGAAAGATCAGCTCGCCTTTGCCCCGCGCCGCGTCGTGGTGCCCGGCGCGGTGGGCGATCGCCGAGACGCTACCATCGTGGATCAACGACCCGGTCAGCCCGGCGGAGAGGAGACACCGATCGTCCAGGTGCTCGAGGCGAGGCCGATGGCGGAGGCGGTCCCGACGACGGCTCTGGTTGACGGTCCATCCCATGAATCGAGTCTCCCCAGACGGCCGCCATACCATTGGCTCGGGCCGCCTCGCGAATCGGTTGTGAACGCTCTCCTTCCTTGGCGCGATCGGGCAACGGCCGACTCGTTCCGGCCTGGACCGCGATCGCGGAGGGCTGCACCGACCCCGGGTCGGCGCGGCCATTCAGAGCGCGAGCAAAGGATGTTAGAGACGGACCACGGACTTTTATGGGTCGCATCCCGCAATCGTCATATTCCGGATCAAGCTCTCCCTGCGCCTCCGGGCGAGTGCGCCGAGTGCGCGGAGAATCGCCGGCCGCGACGCGAGCAGTGCGGACGCAACAGGGCGTCCGCGCCTCGGCTCGCGAGGACGGCGATTCGGACTGGACCTCCTGTATCCGACCGGTCGGGATCATCCCGCCCAGTCCCGGGCGGACCGCGGACGGCCCGCCGCGCCAACGCGGCTTCCCTCGCGTCGGCGGCCCCGGCACGCCGGCGGCCGATCGGCCGCCCGCGCACGCTTGAGGCCTCGCCGGGGTGGGTCGATCATCCGGCCTTGTGTCCCATCATGAGACGGCCTAGAGTGATTGCGACACGCCCCCTGCTCCGGCCGGGCCGAGGCCTCGACCGGTGCCCCTTGTATCGGACCGTTTCACGGGAGATGTTCGTGGGAAACATGGAAATTGTCGGCGTGATCCCGGCCCGCTTCGCTTCGACCCGACTCCCCGGCAAACCCCTTTTGTCCGACACCGGGCGACCGCTGATCCAGCACGTCGTCGAGGCCGCCCGCCGCGCCCGTTCCCTCGACCGCATCATCGTTGCGACCGACGATCGACGGATCGCGGACGTCGTCGCCGGATTCGGCGGCGAGGCCATGATGACCCGCGCCGACCATGCGACCGGCACCGACCGCGTGGCCGAGGTTGCCGCGCAGCTCGATGGAGCCCGGATCATCGTCAACCTCCAGGGCGACGAGCCCGAGGTCTCCGGCGAGGCGCTCGACCGCGCGGTCGCCCTGCTCGACGAGGATCCCGAGGCGCCCATGTCGACCCTGGCCACCCCCATCCGCGACGAGGCCACCTATCGCGATCCCGCGTGCGTGAAGGTGGTGCGTTCGGCGCGGGGACGCGCCCTGTACTTCTCGCGCAGCCCGATCCCCTGCCACCGCGACGGACTGCCCGTGGCACCCCCCGACCCTGCGCGGCCGATCGCGCTGCTGCACCTCGGGCTCTACGCGTACCGCCGCGACTTCCTACTCTCGATTGGATCGCTGCCCCCGTCCCCGCTCGAGGCCGCCGAGAAGCTCGAGCAACTTCGCGTCCTCGACGCCGGCTACCCCATCGCCGTCGGGCTGATCGACGAGCCAGGGATCGGCATCGACACGCCCGACGACTACCGCCGATTCGTGGACCGATGGAATGCCGCCCACGGCAGCGGCCCCGTCGAGAGCCGAGCGCCGCGGATGGCCTGAATGCGAGAATCCGAGAACCCGGCCCTCCAGTTAGGATCAAGACATGAGAGAAGTTCCCCGGCGGAGACGACCGGTATGACGCCCCAGGCGGAACAGCGAGAGGTGGCCACGGGCCCGGAAGATCCGACGAGGCGGACGGGCCGAGGGTCGCTCCACGCGATCACCGATCGCATCGTCTCGACCTACGAGGAATGCGGCGCCATCCACCACCTCGGGCATTCGCCGCTGCCCAGCTATCGCGAGATCGTCGACATCCTCGCCGACCTGCGGGAAGTCCTCTACCCCGGCTACGGCCGGCGGCAGAGCCTGCATCTGGGCAACATCGCCTATCACATCGGAGCCCTGGTGGACGGGCTCCACGAGCGGCTGACCCAGCAGATCGCTCGGGCGCTTCGGCACGACTGCAACGACCGCCGCGACGAGGTCGAGGCCCGCCCCCAGGCCGAGGAGATCGTGCTGCGCTTCCTGGACGCCATCCCGGAGATCCGGCACACCCTGGCCGAGGACGTTCAGGCCGCCTACGACGGCGATCCCGCGGCCAAGAGCCTCGTCGAGATCGTCTTCTGCTACCCCGGGGTGGCCGCCGTGACCGTCTATCGCGTCGCCCACGAGCTGCACCGGCTGGGCGTGCCCCTGATCCCCCGCATGATGACCGAGTACGCCAAGGGCAAGACGGGCATCGACATCCATCCGGCCGCCTCGATCGGCCGGCGGTTCTTCATCGATCACGGCACGGGCGTCGTCATCGGCGCCACCAGCCGCATCGGCAACGGCGTGAAGCTCTACCAGGGCGTCACGCTGGGCGCGCTCAGCTTCCCGCGGGACGAGTCCGGCCAGATCGTCCGGAACGCCAAGCGGCACCCGACGATCGAGGACGACGTGGTGATCTACGCCAACGCCACCATCCTCGGCGGCCAGACGGTCATCGGGCGCAATGCGGTCATCGGCTCGTCGGCCTGGATCACCCGCAGCATCGCGCCTTATACCACCGTGACCATCGAGGACCCCAGGCTCCGCTACCGCGAGGCGGCCAACGGAGGAGATGCTGAAGTTGATTACGCGCTCCGGGCCAATTACCAGATCTGAGAATCGCTCCGGATCGAGGATCCGCGGAGAGTCTTCGAACGACGGCCGACAACGGCCGGCTCGAGAGACTCCGGAAGGTTCACGGTGCCTTGTCGCCGGCGCCTTCCTCGGCCAGCGCGGGAGCCATCTCGCCGGTTCGGGAGCGAGCGTCCGGGCGCCCGGGCTTGTGTCGTCGTTTCCGGTCGCGGAGGAGCATCCGGACGATGAACCACGCGTTGCGGGCGTATCGACCGGCGAGACGGCGGGGTTCCAGCGACAGGCGGAAGGCCCACTCGAGGCCGCTCTGCTGCATCCAGCGCGGGGCGCGGCGGATGCGGCCCGCCGCGAACTCGAGCGACGCCCCGACCTGGACGCTCACCGGCACGCCGAGGGCGTCGAGGTGCTGCATGATCCATCGCTCGCCCTTCGGCTGACCGAAGGCGACGAACAGCATGTCGGGCCGCGCCTGCCTGATCCGCTCGAGCAGCGAGGCTTCCTCGTCGGCCGTCATGCCTCGGTGTGGCGGGCACTCGGTGCCGACGACCTGGAGCCCGGGATAACGTTCCGCCAGCCGTCGCGCCGCCTCGTCCGCCGCGCCCTCGACGCCCCCCAGGAGGAACACGCGCAGGCCGCTTTTCGCGGCCGCCTCGCACAGGTGATAGATCAGGTCCGAACCCGCGACGCGCTCGGGCAGCGGGGTGCCGAGCCGGCGGGAGGCCCAGACCAGGGGGGCGCCGTCGGCCACGATGAACGCGGCACGCTCGTTGATCGACCGGAGATCGGGGTGGCTCTCGGTCAGCATCGCATAGTGGGTCGGGGCGGTGATGAAGAAGGAGGGCCGGCCGGCGGCGATCAATCGCAAGACCGCCTCGACGGCCTGATCTCTCGTCACCGGGGCGAACGGGACGCCCCAGACCCAGACTCGTTCCTGATCGATCGTGTCGCTCATCGATCCGCTCTCCCGGGATGCTCGCCGGCTATCCTACCGACCAGCAATCGCCCGCTCATGATAACGAGCTTCAATAGGATCTTAGGAGGACCGGACGGGATTGTCCATGCGCGTCGTTCCGGCGACACGGGACATTCAAACCGCCTCTTTTTCCCACTCTGGCACATCGGGCTTCTCCTCGGGAGAGACGCGGTCGAGGAGCACGGCGACCGTCATGTCGCCGAGGACGTTAGAAGTCGTGCGCAGGCGGTCGAGCAGCCAGTCGACGGTCAGCAGGATCGGGATCCTGTCGACCGGCATGTGGACGGCCGCGAAGATCAGCGGCATCGTCACGAAGCTCCCGGACGGGATCCCGCCCGCGCCCACGCTGGCGATCAGGGTGGTCAGCATGATCATGACCTGGTCGCCCAGGCTCAGATCAAGCCCCATCGTCTGGGCGATGAAAAGCACGGCCATCGCCTGGTAGAGGGCCGTGCCGTCGTTGTTGAAATTGGTGCCGATGCACGCCGTCATCTGGCTCGACCGTCGCGAGACCCCCAGCCGCGCCAGGGAACGAAGCGTGAACGGGATCGTCGCCGCCGTGCTCGCCGTGCTGAAGGTGTTGGCCATCACGTTGAGCGCGCCGGAGAGGAATCGCCACGGGGACATGCCGGCCACGACCAGCATCTGGAGCAGATACCAGCAAACCTGGAGCGCCAGCCCGAGGGCCACGGCGCCCATCAGCCAGACGAGCGAGCGAAGATAGTCCATGGCCTCGTTCTGGCCGACCTTCGACGCCACGATCCCGAACACGGCCAGCGGCGACAGGGCCACCACCCAGAGGAGGACCTTCATCAGGAGCTCGAAGCCGATCCCCAGCAGGTCGACAACCACGCGGAAGGAAGGGTCGCCGGCGGCCCGCTTGTCGTCGCGGATCTTCACCAGGCCGATCCCCAGGGCCAGCGTGAGGACGACGAGCTGGGCCAGATGGTTCTGGGTGAAGGGCTCGCCGACGCTCCGCGGGACGAGGTCCACGACCAGATCGGTGACGCTCTTCGGGGCAACCGTCTGCGAGGAGGCGCTGTCGCGGAGCGATGCACCCAAGCCGGGCTGGAGCAGGTTCGCCAGGGTCAGTCCGATCACCATGGCCACCAGCGTGTTCAGCAGGTAGAAGGCCATCATCAGCGCGCCGGTTCGCCCGCGGATCTCGTTCGTCACGATCGCGCTGAGGATGGCGAGGACCACCAGCGGGGCGGCCAGCGCGGCGAGTGCGCGGAGGATCAGCCTCGGCAGGATCTCGAGTCCGGCGGCTCCTTCGCCCCAGGCCCACCCCACGGGTATCGCCAGCAGGACGGCCGCGAGGACCCAGACGTACAGCGGGATTCCCCCCAGCCGGCTCTCCGGCTCGTCCTGGATGGCCGGCGGATCCTCGGGAAGATCGGGCGTCGGCGGGGCGTCGGCGTTCGTCATCGATGTCTCCATGGGGCCTTCCGCTGGGCTGCGAGGCCCATTCTAACCGAAGGCCCGCCCGCTCGCGAAAGACCCCGCGCGGGTTAAGATGGAAGGTGCTTCGCCGGGCCGCTCGCACGACCGAAGGCGAGGGCGGCAGCATCCCGGTCCGGCCCCTGCCGTCCCGGCGGCACCGCCCGCCGGACGTTTATCACGAGGCCCCCCTCTCGATGCCGATTCAATGTCATGTCCTCCCGTTTGCGATGGCCGACGGCCCGTCGAACATGGCGCTCGACGAGTCGATGCTGGAAGCCGCGCGCGACGGGCAGGCGTATCTTCGCTTCTACGGCTGGAGCGTGCCGACGCTCAGCCTCGGCTACTTCCAGCGGATCGCCGACGCCCGGTCCGCGGTCCGATGGCAGGGAGTACCGATCGTACGGCGGCCGACCGGTGGAGGGGCGATCTGGCACGATCGCGAGCTGACCTATGCCATCGCCCTCCCGCCCGGATCCGCGCTGGGCCGCCCCAACACCCGCCTCTATCGAGCGGTGCATGGGGCCATCGCCGGGGTGCTCGCGGAGCGAGGAATCCCGGCGCGGCTGCGCGGCTGCGGCATGCCGAAGCCCCCGCTGGAAGAAATCGACGCGCTTCTCTGCTTTACGGGCAGCGATCCGGAAGATATCGTATCGGAAGGTAGGAAGCTGGTCGGCAGCGCGCAGCGACGACGCGGCGGCACGATCCTCCAGCACGGCTCGATCCTTCTCGGCCGCTCGTCCCGGGTACCGGAGCTGCCGGGCGTCTGCGACCTGGTGGAGGAATCGGATTCGCCGGAGGAATGGCGAGGACGCCTGGAGGGCCCCATCATGGCGGCGATTGGCATGGAACCAATGGCTGTTTCCTGGCCTGAGAGCCTGCTGCGGCGGGCGGATGAACTGGATCGCTCGAGATACCGCCCGGCCGGATGGACCGAGGCGCGGTAGCTTCGCGGGGAGACTCGGCGCTTCGGCGGAGCTTCGGTGCCCCGCCTGGCCGCCGCATCGCGGCCGGCGCCACGAAACGGCCGGACTGTAGCATCTTGGATATCGGAAACGATAGGCTACAATGATAGAGTTCGATCGGGTCACGTTTGTCTTGCCCTCCTGTCCTGCTGGCTCGTTCTCTCGCAACAATCGATTTTCTGCGATGCGCCACGACCCGCGAGGGGCAGAGGCTGGAGGGAGGACCGTGCCGAGGTTGCCTTGATGTCCTCATGATTTCCGAATACGTGTCATCCTGGGCTGCCCTCGAGCCCCGTGTGGACCATGGCGTCGGCCTTTATCGTGCGGCGGGGAGGGATCCCGGATCGATCCTACCCGAATGACTGGGCCGGAGGTTTTAACCTGGTTCGAGTGGACGCGGATCTTAGTCGTTGAGGACCCCGGGGGTCGGGACGGGTTACATGAAAGTTCAGTTGGTGGTGGTTCGAGGCAAGCCCGAGGGGAAGGTGATTCCCCTGTCTGGGCCCAATTTCAAGATCGGGCGGGGTGAGACCTGTCACCTCCGTCCGAATAGCGAACAGGTGAGTCGCGAGCACGCGGAGTTCACCATCGGCGCCGATTCGGTGATGGTGCGCGACCTCGGCAGCCGCAACGGCACGCTGCTCAACGGCAAGGCCCTGACCGCCGAGGCCCGCCTGAAGCACGGCGACCTCGTACAGGTCGGCCCCTTGACCTTCGCCGTCTCGATCGCGGACGTGCCGGCGCCCGCGGCGAAGGCGCCCGTCGTCGCTCCGGCCGGGCCCAAGGCGGCGTCTCCGGACGACGTTTCGGGGGACGAGATCGACTCCTGGCTGCTGGGCGAAGGCGCCGGTGCCGCGGCCGAGCAGCCCACGGTCTACGGCGGGGACACCATCACGATCACGGCCTTCAAGGACGCCAAGGCGGCACCGCCGAAGCCGGCGCCCCCTCCTTCGGCCAGCGACGACGAGTACGAGCGGCAACCCGAGGAAGAGGAACCCGTCGACGACGAGGCCCCAACCGCCGAGGATCTCGCCGCGGAGGAGGAGTCCGACGAGGAAGACGAGGGAGAGGCCGATACCGAGGAGGGCGTCGCGGAATTCATCGACGAGTCGAATCCGTTCTACGCCGCCAAGAAGGCCCAGCAGCAGCAGGCGAAGCAGACGGGCCCCGCCAAGCCGTCGTTCAAGGATACGAGCGACGCGGCCGGCGACATCCTTCGCCGGCTGATGGAGCGGAAGCGGGCCTCGAAGGAGTAGGTCCGCGCCCCCCGAGCCGAGTCCCGGACTCCCCGGGACGGGACTCTCGGCTCCCTTCCCGCCGACCGACTGCACTCCGCCGCACTCTTCCCAGGCCGGACGATCCGATAGGCAGACCAGTCGAGGGGGCCGGACACCGGCCCCCATCCTCGCCCTGCCGCCCGAGGATCCTCTCGCCACCGATCGACCCCAGATCGATCGACCTCTCCACCCCGGCAACCCGACCGAGCCGAGGCTTCGCGGGCCCCGAACAGCCCCGTCGCCCCGCCCGCGACCACCATGACGAGGGGATCTGCTGACTGATGGCTATCGACGATCCCGACCGGCCTCAACCCGAGGTCGCCGAGGCCCAGGATGGTCTCGTGCGGCTGATCGATCGGATCGAGGGCCAGGTCGTCGGCCAGCGCACGCTCCTCGAGCGCCTGGTCATCGCACTGCTCGCCGGCGGCCATGTCCTGATCGAGGGCGTCCCCGGCCTGGCCAAGACGAGGGCCGTCCGGACCCTGGCGCGGGCGCTCGACCTGCCGTTTCGGCGAATCCAGTTCACTCCCGACCTGCTGCCCGCCGACCTGACCGGCACGCAGATCTACCGGCCGTCCACGGGGACATTCGACGTACGACCGGGCCCGATCGTCACCAGCGTCCTCCTCGCCGACGAGATCAACCGCGCTCCCGCCAAGGTGCAAAGCGCCCTGCTCGAGGCCATGCAAGAGGGCCAGATTACCGTCGGCGACGAAACCATCACGCTACCGCCGACCTTCTGGGTGCTCGCCACCCAGAATCCGATCGAGCACGAGGGGACCTATCCGCTCCCCGAGGCGCAGCTCGATCGGTTCCTGATGAAGCTCGTGGTCGGCTATCCGGCCCGCGAGGCCGAACTCGCGATGCTCGAGCTGCCGAGCGTCTCGGAGACGAACCGCGCCGACTCCAACGAGCCGGCACTCGATCTGCCCCCGCTCTACGGACCCAGCGACGTCGCCGCTTTCCGCGCCCAGGCCGCGTCGATCCGGATCGCGCCGGCGATCAAGGAGTACATCGTCGACCTCGTGCGGGCCACCCGCGAGCCCGCCTCCTACGGCCTGCCCATGGCCCCGCTGATCGAGCTGGGCGCCAGCCCCCGTGCTACCATCGCGCTGGTCCGCGCCGCTCGCGCCCACGCACTGCTCTCGGGCCGCGACTTCGTGACGCCCCACGACGTCAAGAGCCTCGCTCGCGACATCATGCGCCACCGCATCCTGGTCAGCTACGAGGCCGACGCCGAGGGGCTCACGCCCGATGACCTCCTCCAGCGCATCCTGGACCACATCCCGGTGCCGTGAACCAGGGCGCGGCCCCGCCGTCAGGAGCGCGCGGCGGCCAACTCGGCCCGACCGGTCGGACGCTTCGCCGTATCAACCTGCAACTTCCCGCGAGGCATGCTCAGAACCCAGGCCCAGTACGCAAGCCCGGCCACGAACAGGCCGATGCTGATGTTCTGCGAGATCGTCAGCCCGGCGTAGAAGGCCCCCTCGTCGTTGCGGATGTACTCGATCAGGAAGCGCGTGATCGGATAGGCCAGCATCAGCACGCCCATCACCTCGCCATCACGTCTCCGCATCGGGTAGAACGCGCTGAGCAGCACGAGAAGCACCAGAGCATCGACGGCGGAGTAAAGCTGCGTGGGATGAACAGGCAAGGAAACCTTGGCTCCCTCGACAATCAGCCCGGAGTTGATCTGGTGCCACCAGGCCGCCGATTTCGCGGGGAAGCTGACGGCCCAGGGTAGCGAGCACTGGTCGCCATAGCAGCAGCCGTTCAGGAAGCAACCCAGTCGTCCGAAGAATGTCCCCAGAGCGACCGACGGGGCGAGGGCGTCGAGATAGGGACGCAGCGGGAACGGGTAGAACCATCGGTAGACGAAGAACCCGATCGTGCCGCCGACGATCCCGCCGTAGTAGACGATGCCGCCCTTCCAGTACTGGAACGCGTCGAGGAGGCTGTGAATGTCGCGTCCCCAGTACTCGATGCAGTAAAACGTGCGGGCGCCCACCAGTCCGGCGACGAAGACCCAGAAGCCCATGTCGAGGACCACGTCGCCGTCGAGCCCCTCCCTGCGGGCGCGCCACCACGCCAGCCAGGGCGAGAAGATGAAGGCCAGCACGAGCATCATGCCGAAACCGTAGATCGGCAGGTCGACGTGCCCGAAATACGGAAGATTCAGCGGGATCCTGAACAGGACGGGCGCCATGAGACGTGTATCCTCTCGGTCCGATTCGTGATCTTCCGCTCGGTCCTGCCCCTTGACCGCACCGATCGACGTCCGTGATGCGGCCAGGGGGCCGCTCAATCGGTAAGGAGCAGGTTGTCGATCAGGCGGGTCGAGCCCACCCGGGCGGCGACGAGCGCCACGGCCCGGGTGTCCGAATCCACTCGCTCGAGCGATGCGAGCGTGTCGGCATCGGCGACCTCGGCATAGTCCAGCCGGACCGACCCAGTGGATTCTATGGTATTCCGCAAGATCTGTCGAACCCGGTTGGCGGAGGTCTCGCCGCCGCGTACCGCGTCCTTCGCCCGCAGCAGCGACCTGTGGAGGACTGTAGCGGAGCCGCGTTCTTCCGGGCTCAGGTAGCGGTTGCGGCTGCTCAGGGCCAGGCCGTCGGGCTCGCGGACGGTCGGCTCGGTGACGATCCGCACCGGGACGTGCAGGTCGGCCACCATCCGGCGAATGACGAGCTGCTGCTGGTAGTCCTTCTGCCCGAAGACCGCCACGTCGGGCCGGACGACCTCGAAAAGCTTCAGGACGACGGTGGCGACACCCCGGAAATGCCCGGGCCGGCTGGCTCCCTCGAGGACTTCGGACAGCCCCGGGACCTCCACCCAGGTCGACTTCGGCCCGCCGGGATAGACGATCGAGGGCGTCGGGGCCCAGACCAGTTCGACCCCAGCGTCGCGGCACCTGGCCAGGTCGTCGTCGAGGGTCCGAGGGTAGCGAGTGAAGTCCTCGTTCGGCCCGAACTGCGTGGGATTCACGAAGATCGAGACGGCTACCCAGCCCGCCTCGTCGCGACAGCGCTCGATCAGACGGACGTGGCCTGCATGCAGGGCACCCATCGTCGGCACGAGTCCCACGACCCGACCACTCGAGCGGGCCTGCGCGACCGCGCGCCGCACCTCGGCCACCGATTCCACCACTTCAGGCCCCATCCCGGGCCTCCGCCGCGGGCTTGCGGCGATGCGGACAGTCGGGGTTGTTCAGGCAGTCGTCGGCGATCAGCAGGTCGTTGAGGATCTCGCCTCCCAGGATCGTCCGATCCACGATCCGGGGCACGTCCTCGACCTGGACCCGCCCATACCAGATTCCCTGGGGATAGATCACCACCGTCGGGCCATGCTCGCACTGCTCCAGGCATCCGGCGTGATTGGCCCGGGCCAACGGCCCGAACCCGGCTCGCTTCAGCTCGCGCTTGAACGCCTCGCGCAGCGCCTGTTGTCCCCCGGGATCGCAGCAGCCGCGACGGTGCCCCGGCGACCGGACATTTCCGCAGACAAAGATATGGTGAGTGAAGGCTGGCATGCTTCGGTTCGATTGAGTCTCGAAAAGTGGCGCGACGTCATGCCATCGATGAGAGCGACCGAACGTTCCTGTCATGCGATCGCCGGATGGCCAGTCCCCAATATACCAGCAGCGACCCGGCGAGGAACGGGGACGACGCGGCGATGGAGCTCGATCGTGGCAGGCGGAACGGGACTTTCGCCGGAAGAGGGTGCTCCAATCCGGCTCTGACCTGGTATATCATAACCTGGCGTGGGACGGGGTGCTTCGCCATTCCGGCCCGCCCCGAGGCGTGCCTCGGGGTGTCGCGAGGCTCCATGCGAGACGATGCGGAGCGAACCAGGACATGCCAATCTCCCGTCATTGCGTCCTGATCGTGGATGACGAGCCGGATGTCTGCGATTCGGTGCACGACCTGCTGCGCCGCGAATTCCGGGTCCTCAAGGCGCACAGCGCCGAGGAGGGCTACCGGATCATGCAGGAAGAAGAAGTGCATATTGTGATGTCCGACCAGCGAATGCCGCAAATCACCGGCATCGAGATGCTGACCCGGCTGAAGGCGCGGCACCCGCATGCGATCCGGATGCTATTCACCGGGTTCGCCGACCTGGAATCGATCATCGCGGCGATCAACCAGGGGCACATCTTCCAGTTCCTGAAGAAGCCCTGGCAGCCGGAAGACCTGCTGGCGGCCGTCCGCCAGGCGGCGCTCGAGTACGACAACCTCGAGACGCTGGCCGTCGAGCGGGAGAGTCTGCTGGAGGAGGTGAGCAGCCTCAAGCAGCGAGTCTCGACTCTTGAAGCCGAGGTCCGCCAGCTCCGACCGTAGCGGATCCATCCCGGCGGCCGGCCGGCGTGCGAGCGAGTGGGAGAACGCGACGTCCGGCCACGAGTGGTCTCAGCGTGCCGGGAGAGTGGCCCCGGGCGAATCGCCCGGCCGGGCGTTAAGATGGAGGCGCGGCACGATCCGGGCGGGCACGGCGTCGCGGGAAGACCCGCCGGACGGACCGGCATGACCCGTCGGCCACCGTCGAGAACCGCGAGGCCCCAGGATGCGGAGGCCGGTGATCTTCGCCCTGCGGCCCATCGGATGCGGGGTTTCCGACGCGTCATCTCGTCCGTTCCGCCGCAAGACCGAGGGAGCCGGGCGAGCCCTATCGGGTGGGAGATCCGACCTTGTTGCAGTCGACTCGTGGCAATGGGATGGAGCGGAAGCGGCAGACGCTCCTGATCGTCGACGACGAGGTGGACGTCCTGGAGAGCCTGCGCCACCAGTTCCATCGGACTTACCGCGTCCTGACCAGCCCCTCCGGCACCGAGGCGATCGAGCTTCTGCGCGCCAACGACGTCGAGGTCATCCTCTCCGACCAGCGGATGCCCGGCATGTCGGGCGACGTGCTGCTGCGACGGGCCCGCGAGCTCAAGCCCGACACGATCCGGATGCTGTTCACCGGCTACGCGGACATCCAGGCTGTCATCAGCGCCGTCAACGAAGGCCACATCTTCCGGTACATCCTCAAGCCCTGGGACAGCGCCGAACTCGAGGGGATCATCCGGCAGGGGATCGAGCAGCACGAGCTGCTGGCCGAGCGCCGCCGCCTGATCGCCGAGCTCCAGGAGGCCAATGCACGGCTCACCCAGGCCAACGACGAGCTGGCGCGAGCCGGGAAGCTCAAGACGGCGTTCATCGAGGTGGCCAGCCACGAGTTCAACACGCCGATCACCCTGGTGCTGGGCCTCACCGAGCTGCTCAAGCTGTCGAACCCGAACCGGTCGGACCAGGAAGCGGAGATCCTGCGTCAGATCACCTCGAGCGGACGTCAGCTCTCGCGACTGGTCACCAGCATGCTAACCCTGCTCCGCGCCGAGGACTTCCGCAAGACCCTCGAGCGGCAGCCGGTCGAGCTACGCGAGCTGATCGGCCGTGTCGTGGAGCAGGTCCGGCCCTTCCTCATGGCCCGGAGCCTGGAGCTGGAATTGAAGCTCGCGGACGACCTGGGCACCTTCGACCTGGACGCGGACAAGATCTGCGCGGTGCTGATCAACCTCCTGACCAACGCGATCAAGTTCACGCCCGACGGGGGTCGGATCGAGCTGGCGGCCCGGCTCAAGGCGGAGGATGAGGCCAAGATCACCGTCGAGGACCGGGGCATCGGCCTGGAGCCGCAGGCGCTCGCGCACCTGTTCCAGCCGTTTTTCACCCAGTTCGACCCCAGCCGGCACTCGTCGGGGGATTTCGGCTTTTGCAAGCGCGGGCTTGGCCTGGGCCTGTGCATCGCCAAGCAGTTCGTGGACATGCACGGCGGGCGGATCTTTGCCGAGAGCCTGGCGGAGGGGGGGACGCGGGTGACCGTGATCTTGCCCCGGCGACCGCGCGTGCCGCAAGATGATTCGCATCCCCGGCCGGCCGCCCCGAACGAGCCGCCTGCTTCCGAGGCTAGCCCCGCGCCGTGATAGGCCTCCGCCCGCGTGGCCCCGGGCCCGGCCGGGGCCCGACCCGCCATCCGTCGAGAACGAGCCATGCCGACCGCCCTGATCGTCGAGGACGAGCCCCAGGCCAACAAGCTCCTGGCCATGCTGCTGCAACTCCGCGGCTACCAGACCGAATCCGCCTTCTCCGGCTCCGAGGCACTGGATAGGATCCGAGACCGGGCTCCGGACGTCGTGTTCCTCGACCTGATGCTGCCGGACATGGACGGGTATGCCGTCTGCCGGGCCCTCAAATCGCCCGCGGGAGTCAGCGTGATCCCCGTCGTGATCGTGACGGCCCGGCTCACGGCGGAGAACCGGATCGAGAGCTATGCCGCCGGCGCCGACGACTACGTGCCCAAGCCCTACACCCCCGACCAGATCTTCGAAGCCCTCGAACAATCGCTCGCCTGGAAGGACCACCTCGACGACCCGAGGCTGGAGGGCGAGGTCGCGCTCGATGCCCGGGACGACGGCGAGGCGCTCCGGCAACTGGCGCACCTCCGCCGGCTCTTGCTGTCCCGGTGCGAGCTGAAACCGTCCGACGTCGAGCAGGTCAGCTCGTCGATCCGCACGTTCTGGGCGAGCATCGATGCCTGGTCGCGCCACCGCCAGGAGGAGCGGGTCGCCACCCTGACGTACTCGCTGACCCCCGAGGCCCTGACGCTGATCCTCCGTGACGAATCGAGCTGGCTGGCGTCGGCCCGGGCCGACGGGTCGCTCCGATTGCCAACCGACATCTTCGACGAGGTGACTGGCGATGTGACGGGGCGGACGCTCACCCTGGTCAAGCGCTGCCGGCCGACGGCGGGAGGGCGCGAATGAGCGACCGCCCAGGGCTGGTCGATGTGCCGGTCGGAGCCGGCCGGTCCATCCCCAGCGAGGCCGACCTCGTCCTGCTGCTGGCCTTGAAATCGTGGGCGCCGGCGCCGCGTGAAGTCGGAGCGGCCGGGGCCGCGATGCGGGTGCTGGAGCGACTCGAACCGTCGTGGACCGCGCGCCTCCTTCGCCTCGCCGACGACCTGGAGCGCGAACCCGGATCTGGTCCGATCGACCGGGCTCGAGCCCGCGAGCGGCTGCGACAGGCGCACCGCGCCGAGGCCCGTCTGACGACCGATCGCGTCCATCCGTCCTGGTGGGCCCGGGGCCTGTCGCAGGAGTCGCCCGCCGTGCGCCGCGCTGTGGTCGCCACCGCGCCCGACTCGATCCGCGAACGCATCCAGTCGGAGCTCCTGCTCGACAACGACGACCTCAGGTCCGAGCGCCCGGCCGATCCGGAGGTGCTGGGCTGGGCCTGTGCCCTCTGGACCGAGCGGCTGGTCGGCGGCGAGCCCGACCGCCCCGACGACCCGCCCGTGATCGCGGCGATGACGATCGGGACGCTCCGGCGGACGTATCGGATCTGCCGGCGTGCCGGGCGGATCAAGCTGGCCCTCGCCGGAGAGTCGCCGGCTCCGACGATCGAGGTGCCCACCGCGGCCGACCGCCCGGACCTTTCCGCCGTCGCCCGGCATGATGCCCGGTCCGTCGCGCCCTCGGCGAAGCTCCCCGCCCGCCACCGGGCCGCGCGGGTCGGGCTGCTGACGTTCGCCCGGCTCCTCGGCGAGTGCGAGCCGTTCCGGGTACGCTGGGCGCTCCAGCACTGGCCGTACCCGATCGCCAAGCTTACACGCAGCCTGATCCCACCGGCCGCGAAACGGTCGGAGGTGGTCATCCAGGCCGAGACCGAGATCCTCAGCCTGGCGGCGTCGGACGTGCCGCGCGGATGAAGGCTGCGACGGCGGCCGGGTCCTTGCGACCGGGCGACGACTCGACCCCGCTGGCCACGTCGACCATCCACGGTCGCACCTGGGCGATCCGTTCGGCGACGTTCGCCGGATTCAGGCCGCCGGCCAGGATCACCCGGGGATACTCGATCCACGAGTCGAGGAGTCGAGGATCGATCACCTGCCCCGTCCCGCCCGCCACGCCGGGGACATACGCGTCGACCAGAATCGCCCACGGGGGCCAGCCCAGCGCGTCGAGCCGGAGCAAGTGCTCGTTCACTCGCCGCCAGCCGTCCTCCGGACGCGGACGGAACGCCCGAACAACCTGGAATCGAGCCAGCTCCAGGACGTCCTCGGGCGGCTCGTCCCCGTGGAGCTGGACGATCCCCAGGCCAACGGCGTCCGCGAGCCGGGCGACCTCGGCAGGCGGACGGTCCACGAAAACTCCCACCGCACGAGTCGACTCAGGCAACGCCTTGATGATCTCGGCAGCGCGGCTCTCGGTGACGAACCGCGGCGAGCCGGGATGGAAGTTCAGCCCGATGCAGTCGACTCCCAGCTCGGCGCAGGCGGCCGCATCCTCGACGCTCGTGACGCCGCAGACCTTGACGAGCACGCGGGATTGCGACACGCGACTTGACCTTGAGGGTACGGACGGTCTTCGGCGACCGCCGATTGCGAGAGACGGCGGATTCGATTCCTGCCGGGGCCCGGTCGTCAGGACCCCAGGACCTTGTCCAGCGTCTGCTTGAACTTGTTTTCAGGGTTGACCCCGACCAGGCGATCGACTTCCTTGCCCTGCTGGAACACGAGAACCGTCGGGATCGCGGTGATCCGCAGGCTCCCTGGCGTCTCCATGTTTTCGTCCGTGTTCATCTTGCCGACCTTGACCCGACCGTCATACTCACCGGCCAGCTTCTCGATGGTCGGGCTGAGGGTCCGACAAGGTCCGCACCACGGCGCCCAGAAGTCGACGACTACCGGGACCGGTGACTCTAGCACCTCCGACTTCCAGTTGCCGTCGGTGAATTCCTTGACGTTGCCGGCCATTGGCTTGCCTCGCGGGACTTCGGAAGTCCCAGTACGGTCCAGGGTTAATTCGCTGGGATGTCAGCGATAACATCCCGAGATTTCCCTGCATTATAGATGACCATCGGGTCGAGTCAACTTCCCCGGCGCGGTCCCGACGCCCGGGCGAACGGCCCGGGTGTGGGCCCGACGGACGCCACGGTCGCGTCAGAGCGTCTTGAGGTACTCGATCAGGTCCATGCGTTCGGGCTCGGTGAGGTCGTCGCCGAAGGTATGGCCCCGATTGCCCAGGCCGAATCGCGACGTATCGAAAATGAAGCGGGCCTCGAACGGCGAGCGTCGGGCCGTGGCCGTGAGGTCGGCGGCGGAGACCTCGGTGAACTTCCAGCCGACGTGCGCCGTGTCGTAGTTCTCGAAACCCGTCGACGGCGGCCGGGTAAACCGCGACGGGCGGCTCGAGGACTGCAACAGGGCGTACAGCGTCGGGACGGACCCGTTGTGCAGATAGGGCGCCGTCGCCCAGAGGCCGTCGAGCGGCGGTGCCTGGTAGCCGCGCTTCTCGAGGCTCACGGGATGCTCGGCTCCCAGCCAGGTTGCGTTGTAGTGCGCGACGAGCCGGTCCGACAGCCCGCGGGCTCGCGCCGGATCGGTGCCGACGACGTCGAGCCCGACGATCTTGTTGGGATACTTGCCGTCCGGCCCGTAGGTCCCGTGGCAGCGGGCGCAGTTCGCCTCGAAGACGACCCGCCCCCGCGCGGCGACTCGGGCGTCCACCGGGAATGGATACCGGGGCGGCTCGAGGCTGAGCAGGAACTGCCGCAGGTCGCGGAACGCGGGCTCGAGGTCCTTGAACTCGTCGAGAGTCTTCTCGCCCAGGAGGAACTGCATGTTCGTCCGGACCGAACGGGCGTCGGTCCGCCCGTCGTAATACATCGTCCGCTTGCGCTTGAGGTGCCACCAGGCGGGCGTGTCCAGCTCGGGGAGATTCACGCCGAGCGCCATCGGGAAGTAGCGGGGCGACAGGTCGGTGTTGCGCATGCTGAGCAACACCGCGGCGACCATGCCTGCGTTGTTCGTGCCGCGCGAGCTGTTGAGCACGAACGTGGGCGGGGGCATTCGGCGGCCGTCGGCGACCGTCATGTCGTTGAGCAGCGGCCGGAGGTCGAGCTGGGTGTTGCCCAGGCCGACGTAGCTCTTGCCGCCGATCGACCCGCCGTGGCAGGCCATGCAGTCGATCTGGAGTCCCGATGTCTTCCGCCCATCGGGCCCGATGCCGCGGCGCAGACCCATCGGCAGGCCGTCGTTGGCGAACGGCGCGGGGTGGAGACCATAGCGGCGGGCGAAGGCCGCCGCGTACGCCGACGGGTCGCGGTCGGGGTCGGGGGCCGGCTCGTCCCAGAGACGGGCGACGCGACGATAGGCGGAGTCGCTCCACTCGG
>DAIDHB010000416.1 GCA_027452145.1 Planctomycetales bacterium | reverse complement strand
ACCCTCAATCATAAAGATCCCAGAAGGCACACCGAGCGTAAACGGCCAGCGGCAGGCCAGGTCCCCGAACCCGATCCGGTGACGCGGGTCGTCCCGCCGGCCCCGCTCCGGCCAGCCGACGGTTGGGTCCCTCGAGTCGCGGCCGGCGGACCGACGGCCTTGAAGTAGGTCGGGCCGTCTTGTCCGACACCGGCCGGCGGACCGGCAGCCTTGAAGTAGGTCGGGCAGTCTTGCCCGACACCGGCCGGCGGGCCGGCGGACCGACGGCTGCCTGGAAGACCCAGCTAACTCGGACCAGGCCGAGGCATCCGCACCGGTCCGCGTCGGGCAAGACTGCCCGACCTACTTCCGGCCGAGGCATCCGCACCGGTCCGCGTCGGGCAAGACGGCCCGACCTACTTCCGGCCAAGGCGTCCGCACCGGCCCGCGTCGCGCAAGACGGCCCGATCGACTTTCGGCCAGGTCGAACTGTCACCTCCAGACCGGCCCGGAACAGAGCACGAGCCCAACTCGACAGCATCTTCGGCCAGCCTGGAATCGATCGCTGGACGCTGCACGACTTTGGGAAGCGGCAAGACAGGTGTTCCGTGACCTGGGGTGTTGGCCCGAGCGCCGGCGCGTCGGTTCGGATCGAGAGACACCCTCTGGCCGGGCGATTACGCTTCGCCGTCGCCGATCAGCCGCCGGATCGAGCGCTCGATGCTCCGCAGCACGAACGCGGCGAAAGGCTCGCAACGACCGGCGTTGGCCTCCTCGAGCGCCGCCAGGTATTCCGCACGTTCTCCCACCTCAATGCTCGCATGCGGATAGCCGTGTTGCAGCAGATGATCATTCATCATCAACCGCGCCGTTCGGCCGTTACCGTCGCTGAACGGATGGATGGCCACGAGGTTGTAATGCAGTTCGGCGGCCTGGAGCGCCGGCGGCACCGCCTCCAGGTTCGCAAGCTCCAGCATCGCCGGGATCAGGGCGCCGAACTTGTGGCTCCCGGGCGGGATGAACCGCGTCCCCTTGATCAGGACCGGGCCATCGCGGAACCGCCCGGCGGACCGGAGATCGAAATCGGCCAGCACCTGGGCGTGAACATCCAGCAGGTCCTGCTCGGTCAACGCGGAAGAACGGGGACGGTCCTGCACCCACCGCTCGATCATCCGCAGCGCCCGATCGTGGTTCCTCGCTTCATCAACCTCGCGCAAGGTCTTGCCGCCCGGCGGAGCGTACCCTTCGAGGACGAGCTGCGTCTCCCGCAGCGAGAGCGTGCTGCCCTCGATGGCGATGGAGTGGTAGGTCAGCTCCACGCGCAGGGCCTCGACCGAGTTGGCCAGGATCCGCCCGGCGTCCCGCTCTTCGCGATACCGGGCGAGGGCGAGCTCCACATCCCGGAGACCCGTCCCCACCGCCTCGGCGAGGTTGCGAAACACCTGGAGCGGTTCGGGCGGATGTCGGGTCATGGCTACCGTCCCGGTTCCAGTCGTCTGGCGCGGGTCTGGTCAAGAGAACATCGCTCCACCTTAACACGGACTCAAGGCGAGACCACTGCCGGGCAAATCCCAGGTCGAGTGCGAAGAACCCGCTCTCGTCGGTCGAGAGACCTGCCGCCCACTCGTCTCCTTCCCTATCCGCGAATTCCTTCGCTCAAGAAAAACTCGGATTTCTGCATAGTTAGACCAAAAGTTTCCTATAATCATTAGTAGAGGGGGCATCTTCAAAATGGGCAGTGGGAACGGGCAGGTAACCATGATGACAAACACCAAAAGCCTGAAACAGACACCAACCAGGCTCGCGAGCCTGGTTGCATCGACCCTCGATTGCCTGAATTCCGGCCACAACCACGGGAGCACGTGCGGAAATCAAAACGAAGCCAATCTTCATCGTTCCTTCATAATAGACGGGGCGGGACCCGTCGGCCGGAGCTGCAAATCGCAAGAACGAACCCAATCTTCATCAGTCCTTCATAATTCTCGACCCTGCTTGCATGGGAAAGAGCCGCTCCAGGCGACCCCGAAAGCGCGCGAACGAACCCAATCTTCATTGCGCCTTCACAATCTCCGTCCCTGCTTGCATGAAAGCCAGTTGCTCCAGTCAACACCGAAATCGCGCGAACGAACCCAATCTTCATCGCGTCTTCAAAAAATCCGGCGTTGCTTGCATGGTGGCAGACTGCTTCATGAAGGGACGAAACCGCGCGAACGAACCCAATCTCCCCGAATCCTTCCGGTCGTCTGTTATCGCTCGAACAGGAATCAGCGGCAAGACAGCCTGGCTGCCTCCGGCGATGCGTGCACCAGAAGCCGGGAGACGGAAATCCGGGAAGATGCATCTGGCGGGGTCGTCACCCGGCATTATGAAATAGAGGAGGGTCGTCGTGGTGCTCCGAGGGTATATGCATTGATGACCGAGACGCTCAGCGATGCGACCTTGTTGCAGCGGTTCGTGAGCGGCCGAGAGGACGCCGCGTTCGCGGCGCTGGTGCGCCGCCACGGTCCGCGGGTCGAGCGGATTTGCCGGAGGATCCTCGGCGACGAGCACGAGGCCGAGGACGTGTTGCAGGCGACCTTCCTGGTGCTCTCGCTCAAGGCGGACGGGATCGCCTGGCGCGACTCGGTCCGTCCCTGGCTGGATGGCGTGGCACGACGGCTGGCGCTCCACGCCCGGTCGGACACGGCGAGGCGGCGGGTCCGCGAGCGGACGATCACAGCGCTGTCGAACGCGGACGAGTCGGCGATGGGCCGTCTCCCCGAGCGGTTACACCCGCGGGTCGAGGCCTCCGAGGAATGCGAACGGCGGGACCTCCGCCGGGCCCTCCATGACGAGCTGGGGCGCCTACCCGACAAGTACCGAGCGCCCGTGATCCTCTGCGACCTGGAGGGGCACACGCGAGAAGAAGCCGCGCGACGGCTGGGCTGGCCGACCGGTTCGATGTCGCGGCGGCTCGATCGGGGACGGTCGCTGCTGCGACAGCGGCTGACCGTTCGCGGCCTGGTCGTCGCGGCGCTGGGCGCGGCCTCGATCGTCGCGGCTGCCGCGAGTCTCGGGTTCCGAGGAAATCGATCGAACGAAGCCAATTTCGCGAGAGGCACGATGCTGTCGGCCCATCCGAAACTGGCGGCCCCGGCGATACCGGTCTCACCCGACGGCCCCAGCCCCGACTACGACCAGATCCTCACCGCTGCCCGTGAGATCCGCGCGGCGGCCCGCGGTCTCGAGCGGCCGGTCAACGGGCCGGACGGCGCACTCTGGAACCTCTACGCCGCCGACCTGGAGCGCTCGGCCGCCGAGTTGGAGCGCGCCGGGGACGCCTCGGATGCCGCCTCCGTGCGGCAGGCCGCCGTCCGCGTCCAGGCCAGTTGCCTCAATTGTCACGCGGCGTTCCGGGTTGACCGGGCGCCTTCGGCGTTCGCACCCGGCGGCTCGCGACCCACCGCGGCACCCGGGCGGCCGATCCGCCTGGCCGGCTCGCCGGCCGCCCGGCGCCTGCCGCGGACGCCCGTCGCAACCGTCGTGCACCGGGCGGCCGATGACCGTCTCCCGCCGCAACCCGATCGGCCCGCGATGACCTTCCGCCTGGTGGGAATGGGATCGGATGCGGGATCGAACCACGTGCCGGGCTCGTCCGTAACGATCGCGTGGGCGATCGCCGCCGGCGATCCGCTTCGTCCGACCTCATGGTCCCACCCGATCTGACGAGCCGGGCCGAGGCCACCCGACCGGATCCAGCCCGACCGCGAGCGCTCCTGGTGTCTGGCCTGCGCCGGCCTACCCGACTAGAATGAGGGTGGTGCATGGTACGACGCCCGGTCCGCCGCACCGCCCGCCGCTGATTCCTCCCCCGAAACCCCCACCTCCGTGCAGGTGCGAACTCATGGCGACCGCCACCAGGAAGATCCCCCCGACATCGCCCACGCCGCCCCGCCGGCCGGAAGGACATCCCGCGCCGACGCTGGGAGCCCGGCTGAATGGCGCCGCCAGGGCGATCTACCGATTTTTCGCCTCGCTCAAGCTGGCGGTCTTCTCGCTGGGGACCCTCGCCGGAACCCTGGCGTTCGCGACCTTCTTCGAAAGCTGGTACGGAACCGCGGCGGTCAACGAGTACATTTATCGCGGCCCGTGGTTCGCCGTGTTGCTCGCCTTCCTGGGGACGAACATCCTCTGTGCCGCGCTGATCCGCTTCCCCTGGAAGAAGCGGCAGACGGGGTTCGTCATCACCCACGCGGGGCTCCTCATCCTGCTGGCCGGGTCGTACTACAGCGTCCGCACAGCCGACGAGGGGCAGGTGGGGATGCTCGAGGGCGACGTCCGCGACGAGCTGGTGCGCACCGACTACCCGGTGATCCGCATCCGCGACGTCGACCCGCACGGCCAGCGCGAGCTGGCGTCGTTCGACCTGCCGTTCCGTCCCGGTGCATTCTCGTGGGGGCCCGAGAATCCGCGGCCGGCAGGAGTTGTCTCGCGGGTCATCAACCTCGCGACGTTCGGACTGGCCGGGTCGTGGGGCTCGTCGCGGGAGGTACTCACCCAGAGCGGCGCGCCGTTCCGTCTGGTCGTCAAGCGATACCTGGCCGCATCCGGGAAGGCCAGGGAGCACATTGCCGACCCCGACGGCACCCCGATGGCGCGGATGCGGCTCCGATTCAAGGGGCCCGGCATGCCCCGCGAGCAGGACGCCCTGCCGGACGAGGACAGCCAGTGGTTCGTCACCGACCGGAAGTTCTACCGCGCCGTCCGCGAGCCGATGCGCGGCGCACCCGCCCTGATGACCTTCTCGGTCGTGGACCGTCCCGAGCTGGTCGACGACTTCCTCAAGTGCCCGGCGGTGCCCGGCACGAAGGGGGTCGCCCGGTTCCGATACAAGGACCGCGCGGGCAAGGCGCGCGTGTTCGACCTGGCGATCGAGGAGAACCGGGGGAAGTCGGTCGCGCTGCCCGAGAGCGACCTGACCGTGAGCCTCGCCGACGTCATGGAGTTCCCGACTCAGGAGCGCGGGCTGAACGCGCAGCTCGGCGATGATCCGGTCCCGATCGCGGTGTTCAAGATCCGGAAGGCGGGCGGTGAGCCGGTCACCCACATGGCGCTGGCCAACCTGCCGATGGTCCCCAACCTGATCCCCCCGCAGGAGGAATCCGAGGGTCGGTCGAAACCGCCGGCCCAGCCGCCGGCCCCGCTGGCGACTATCCACTACATGGTCGCGCCCACGATCGATCCGAAGGTCAACCGCCGCTTCGGCGAGATCGACGTCCTGGCGGGCCCCGACGGTTCGCTGCATTACCGCGTCTACGGTCGCGGCAAGACGGGATCGGGCGAGCTGAGGTCGAGCGGAGCCCTGACGATGGGCAAGCCGATCATCGCGTTCGGCGGCAACGCCGGCATGCCGATGACGATCGCCTTCGAGCTCGACGACTATCTGTCCTCGGCGGTCGAGAAGGATATCTGCGTGCCGACCTATGTCCCGAAAGGCGAGGCCGACCAGCAGGTCGCGGCCTGCCTGGTGGAGATGACGGTCGGGTCCGAGACCCGGGAGGTCTGGCTCCGCCGCAATGAGGTCGACAGCCTCAAGCCGCCCCGGCCGACGTACCTGGTGTTCCGCGACGGGGTCTACTCGCTGGCCTTCGACGTCGACCGCAAGCCGCTGGGCTTCGAGGTCAAGCTCGACGACTTCGACGTCGGCTTCGAGCCGGGCACGCCCCAGCCAACGAAGTTCGAAAGCAAGGTGCGGCTGACCGACGCCGAGCGAGGCATCAAGGACCAGCCGCACAGGATCTGGATGAACCACCCGATGGATTACCGCGGGTACACCTTCTACCAGATGCGATACCACGCGGATGTCGACCCCGACACCTTCCAGACCACGGGGCGATTCCAGTCGATCTTCCAGGTCGCCACGAACCCCGGCCGCCCGATCATCTACGCCGGCTGCCTGCTGGTGGTGCTGGGGACCTTCGTGCAGTTCTACATGAGGGCCGGCGTCTTCACCGACGGCGGCAAGCGGGAGCGCGAGCGAGCCGCCGCCCGCGAGGCGGCCAAACAGCGCCAGGCCGAGGGGACATCCTCGCCCGCCGGATCGGCCGCCGAGCCGGCGCCGAAGGAAGAGACACTCTGATGAAGACGCAAACACGAATCAGCCGGCGCGGCCGCGCGAGTCGACGGAGGAACCGAC
>DAIDHB010000415.1 GCA_027452145.1 Planctomycetales bacterium | reverse complement strand
GGCTGCTGGTTCATCCCGCCGGGCTTTTGGTTGGCGCCGCCGGGCTGCTGGTTGGCGCCGCCAGGCTGCTGGTTGGCGCCGCCAGGCTGCTGGTTGGCGCCGCCAGGCTGCTGGTTGGCGCCGCCAGGCGGAGCAGCGTTTGGCTGGGCTGCGCCGGCCTGGCCCGGGGCGACCTGGTTGTCGGCGTTGCCCGCCTGCTGCGGCTGAGCCGGGTTGTTGTTATTGTTGACCGGACCCTGGTTGGCCCCGGGCGGGTTGTTCTCGCGGACTCCCGGGACGGCGCGGTCGCCGGGATTGCCGGCGGCAGCAGGCTGGGGCGGATTGCCGCCGGCCGCACCCTCGTTGCGACCGGCCTGGGGCTGCCGGTCTTGTTGAGCCGCGTTCCGGTTCCCGCCGCCCATGCCGTCATTCCGCGCGCCGGGCTGGCCCGGCGGATTGTCCGCCGGGTTGCCGGCGGCTCCGCCCTGGTTCCCGGCCTGGTTGCCACGCTGGGCCTGGGCCTGTTGACCGCGCTGAAGCTTCTGGAAATCCCGGAGCATCTGCTGCTCCTGGGCGGTCAGGGGCGGCTCCTGCTGCTGCGGGCCGTTCTGGGCGTTGCCGTTCTGGTCGGGGCTCGCGCCCGTATCGGGCCCCGCGGCCTCATCGCCCGGATTCTTCTGATCCTTCTGGGCACCCGCAGCCGCCGGCGCGCCCTCCTGGGTGCCTTCGTCCTTCCCCTTCTCGGAGGGAGGCTGCGGCTCCTGCGGCCGCTCGGACGGCACCGCATCCTGATCCTGGCTGGGGGCCTGGCCGCCGTCCTGCTCCTGCCGCTCCTGAACCCGCTCCTGCTCGATCTTCTTCTGTTCGTCGGCGGCGACCGGCTCGATGACCTCGATGATCTGCCGGGCGGTCTCGAAGCGGTTGGAGACCTTCTCCTTGTTGTCGCGGACCGTCAGCCAGTAGGTGATCTTCTCGCCCGGACGGGCGCGGAGCTTCGCCAGGTCCACCGTGTAGCTGGCGTTGAACTCGCGCTGCGGCTCGCGGTTCTCCAGGAAGTCCTTCGAGGCCGGCACGTCCTTGCCCTGCTGGACGTGGACGGTCGCCTCCTTGATCCCGTAGTCGTCCGCGCCGCGCATGACCAGGTCGACCTTCACATTGGCCGGCACGCGGATCGTCGGCTGCTCGGGGCGGACGAACTTCGCCGTGGGCGGCCTGTCGGGGATCGCGATGATGTCGTAGTTCACCGGGCTGGGGTTGACCTGCCCGTGCGTCTCGCCGGTGGTGCGGAAGACGACCTGATAGGTCCCCGACCTCGTCACGGTGAACGTGCCGCTCAGCCGGGTCGGGTCGTCGGTCGAGACGGACATCGCCAGCGAGTTGAGCTCCTGCGACCCGAAGTTGATCGTCGCATGCGAGGCCGGCATGTTGGTCTGCGCGTGGACCGTGACCTCGGTCCCCTCGATCGCCTCGATCTCGCCCCCCTCGACGCCCTTGCGGTCCTCGGCCTTGACATACGCGGGGAACTTCAGGTCGTGCGTGATCCCGACGATCGTCGGCGCCGGCTTGACCTCCAGGCGGAAGTGCCGCGATTCGGCGTCGCCGCCGGTGAGGTAGTAGTCCACGTCCTGCTGGACGTTGGGCATCGTGATCTGCCAGGGGTCGATCTCGTTCTTCCCGGGCGCCAGGTCCTTCACGGCGTAGAACTTGCCGCCGTCGCTGCTGTAGTGCAGCACGACCTTGTCGGGCCGGATGCCCTGGATCTCGGCCTCGAAGCTGACGTGCGCCCCGGCGACGACGGAATCATCCCCCGGCTTGATGTTGACGAGCTGGGTGTACGTCGGCCGGCTGATGTCGGCGAGGAACGCGCGGCGGGCCGAGTCGAGGATGCTCCGCGGCGCGACCACCATGTAGACGCAGAACATCACCACCACCGCGGACAGGGCGTAGACCATCTGCATCATCCGCCGCTGGTTCACGGCGGCGTCGACGTCGACCTGCGTCAGGTCGGTCACGGCGCGGGACTCAAGCGTCGCCAGCACGGCCCGCGGCAGCTCCTCGGGCCGGCGGCGCAGCTCCAGGTAGTTGATCAGGCTGTTCTTGAAATTCGGGTCGGCCGCCTCGATCGTCTTGGCCGCATACAGCGAATTGATCCGCCCGATCAGGGGAATCGCTACCCTGACGGCGCTGTACGTCGCCGCGGCGCCGATCCCCAGGAAGAAGATGGTGGAGCGCAGCCAGTACGGCATCCCCAGCACGTGGTCGAGCAGGATCTCGACGAACAGCACGGCCAGGAACCCGACGAGGAGCGTCAGGCAGGCCGTCGCGATGTCCGTCAGCTTGATCCGCCGCCTCGTGCGCTGGAGCTGATGCTCGATGAACTGCTCGTAGTCCAGCAGCTTGCCGAATGATGCTTGTGACTGCGTCCCTACGGCCATGTCGCGGGCTCCTCGCAGGACGTTCCCCGATCTTCGACGTGGTATGGTCCGTCTATTATACGCCCCCGACGCGCGAAAAGAACGACTGATGTCGTCGACCTTCGCCGAATCGCGTCGGAGTCCCCGGCATCCGGGTTGAGCGGCTCATGGTGGATGGCTGGTGAGCGGTCGGCCCCGCTCAGCCGGCGACGGTTCAGGGGTCTTGCCCGCGACAAACCGCCCTGCCATCCACCATCACAAGCCATTAGCCACTCACGCCCCCAAACACCGCCGGCGAAATTGGCTTCGTTTTGATGTTTACCCCCCCGGGTTCCTTCCACGCCGAAAAACCGGCGACCAAATGTGAAGGAAACATGAAGATTGGCTTCGTTCGCTCGATTTCACTCAGCTTCCACCCTTCGACTGCCATTCTGGCAGGATTGGCTTCGTTTTGACGTTTTACAGGGTCTCGGCGCCGAAACCTCGGCGCCAACTGTGAAGAAGCCGTGAAGATTGGCTTCGTTTTGATGTTTTGCAGGGTCTCGGCGCCGAAATCTCGGCGCCGAACGCGGCGCCGATTGTGAAGAACCCGTGAAGATTGGCTTCGTTTTGATGTTTGCAGGGTCTCGGCGCCCGGACTCAGGCCCCGTGCCGGCCGCCGATCATGAAGAACCCGTGAAGATTGGCTTCGTTTTGCTCTGGCGCCTCGGCCCGAGATTGAGACCAAGCCGTCCACGACTTCAAACATCCATGAGTCAGGAGTGCGGTCTCTGGCCTGGTGCGACATTCGTGAACTCCTGCTTGCATCGACTCGATATCCAGGTCAGTCTGACTGTCGAAGGGACGTGATCGGGGGTCGGCGACTCTTCCTGGACCCCCGCGCGAGTGCCTTTCCTACTTACATGATGTATCAACTCCGCAAATTCTGTACGGCCCCCTCGACGAAATCGGCCAAAAAAATGTCGCAACATCCTTTGTATCAACAACTTGAGCGAATCCGCGCTTTTTCAAAATATTCCGCACGCACTACAATCTACCCAGATCTACCAATCAAGCTGATCCGCAAACTCAGCAGGAGTGATTCGCACCGGCGTGAAACCCCGCCGCGCGCGCCAGGTTCTGGGACCCTGACCGGGATGAGGTGGGCCAGCGGTCTTCGCAGACCGAGCGGAACGGCACTTCAGCCCTCCACAACTGGCCGCTGCTGGGATCTCGAGACGGGAGGCCCGTTTGCCTGAGGCCTCCTGGAATCCCAGACGCTGGCGTGTTACGGTTGTCCGACGACCAGGATGACGACCCCTGGTCGTTCCATGAGACGATGCGAGGCCAACCCATGAGAAAGCTGCCGACCTGGCCGCCCTTGTATTCCCCGGTCCTGGTCCTGCTGACGATCCTCGGCGGCGTCCGGGCGGATGAGCCGCGGGAGATCCGCGGGCGGGTCGTCGATGAGGCGGGGAGGCCGGTCGCCGGCGCGGCCGTCGGCTGCTTCTGGAGGGCCAACGGGCCGGCCAGGGATCGGGACGGCAAACCTTATGACCTCAAGAAGGAGGAGAACGTCAAGCTCTTCTGGGGCCAGCTCGGCGAGATGGAACCCTTCGCCCGGACCCAGCCCATCCCGGCGGGGTCGGATGGCCGGTTCACGATCAAGGATTCGGCCCCGTACCACGCCGTGATGGCCATGGACCCGTCGCGCCGGCGGGGCGGGATCGCCATGATTCCGAACGCGGAGCAGGCCGAACCGATCGAGATCCGGCTGGTCCCGCTCGTCACGGTGCGCGGGTCGTTCGAGGGCCCGGGGTCCGGCCAGCAGCCCTACTGGACCCATGTTTATGTTCACTTGCCTGAGGACCCCAGGCATCCGAGTCCTGTCTACTCCAGCAGGCTGGTGAGCTGCGGCTCCTTCGAGGCGAGGTTCGAGTTCCGGCTGCCCCCGGGCAAGTACACGCTCCAGGCCTACAGCCAGTTCGCCGACAGGGAGGAGTTCGAGGGGGACCTGATCCCGGACCGGGCCATCGTGCTGGGATCCGACAGGTCCGACGTCCACCTCGGCCGGCTTCGGCTCGCGCCGCACGCGCCTGATGTCCACATCCTGAAGGCGAAGGCAAAGGCCGAGGGCAGGTGGAACGACTACACCCGGCATTTTGGCGAGGCACCACCACAATGGCACGCCACCGACGCCCGCGGCATCAGCAAGGACGCCACGATCGCCGACTTCCGGGGCAAGTGGGTTTTGGTCGACTTCTGGGGGATGAGCTGCCGCCCCTGTGTCTCGAAGGGGCTGCCGAAGCTGATGAGATTCTACGAGGAGCATGCCGCGCAGCGGGACAGGTTCGAGATCATCTCGATCTGCATCGACATCGACGGACAATTGAAGTCGATGGCCGACGTCGATCGGGCGCTCGAGCCGATCGTCAAGAACGTCTGGGGCGGCAAGACCCTGCCGTTCCCGATTTTGCTCGACCCCACGTTCAGGACCTGGGAGCGCTTCGGCCTGACGGGGCTGGGGACCGTGATCCTGATCGATCCCGAGGGGAAACTGGTCAAGGGTGACGAGGACGTGCTGGCCAAGAAGCTGAAGGAACAGGCTGCTCGTCCGAAATAACAGGGCGCCGAACTTTTGGATGACTCACGGTAAGAGGAGGCGTTCCGGCCCGGGACCTTGCCCTTGTAGACTCCATCCCCCGACCCGGGCGGTCCGGGCGGATCGGCCGGGCCCGGGACGGCGGAGGACTGGCGGACCGAGCGGGTCGGCCGGTTGGACCATTCTGGCGGGCCCGGCGGTCGTCGGGACTGGGGGGCCGACATCTGTGATATCCGAAACGATGAGGCGAACCGATTTCCGCTACTAATCATCTTCCGGGCACAGATGCTCATAACATTCGTCGAAACATCCGCATGAAATGAGCTGACCTCCGCAGATCGGGCACGCCTCCTGAAAACAGCCGAAGTGATGGACACCTCCATCCAGGATGGCACACTCGCGGCATGGGCTTCCCGTTTTGCCTGACCACTTTGCGGCATCGTACCGGACCGGCTCATACTCGACGCCATCCTTGAGCATGGGGACCACCTCGCGGCGTCCCTCGGCACTGCATGACGGGGCGGTGCGAGGCGTCATCTCCAGACCACAGACATCGCACACGAGTGCCTTCCGTTTGCGCTTGGTTCGTTCGGGCAAGTTTGCAGGACTCCCATTAGCGACTGCATGTTATGAACCGAGAACGACATGCTCCTTGAGCACCCAGACCTTGGTGGCAAAGAAGACCCGAATCATCCTCTCGTAATCATCTGGCCGAACGAGAATCACTTGCTGATCACCATCGTTGCCCTCCTTTCGTCGCACTGTTCTCTTCAGCCGCATACGATGACGCATTTCCTGTAACCAATGGGGCAGGCTATCTCGCTCGCCCCGGGATACGACGTCTCGGGTCTTTGCTCCCGTCGGATCGGCGAGGTTCAACTGGCAGTAATAGAGTTCTCGGTAGCCGGGCTGATCGGCTCGGATGAAAGTAAGAGAGCGCATCTCCAGTCTTGACCAGGCTTTCAGGGGCGGAACCCTTATCGGCCTTACCTCGATCCGTGCGTTTCCCTTGCTCGGAACGCGGACGACGAAAGTCCAGGCGTTATGTCGCCTGTAGTTCTCGTCTCGGACCCCGTACTCGTACTCGGTGCCAGAGACGGGCACCCTGGCAAAGGACCATGTCGCGGAACGCGAACCGCAGAATTCGATGGCGATGTTCCTCAGCGCATACTGCTTCGCCTAGTTCACGGCTTAACCTCAGGAATTGGCTGCTCGGGGCCACGGCCACGGCGTCACGGGCCGATGAGAAGAGCATGCCACGGACGGGGAGCACCGGCAAGCCGGTGGTGCCTCGGGCGCCCACGGCCGCAGGAAATCCGCCGCAAGCCGTCTCGGGCAGGGACGATCGCACGCCGCAGACGCGACCTCTTCTCCTCCGCCTGCCGAACGATCCACCACCGACCGACCGGGCTCGCACCGCTCCGGAACGGAACGCCGACAGACAGCGTACCGTAGCCGGCCACAACACGCCGCGCGGCGCGACGTCTTCGCCAGGGCGCGGATTGTCGCCCCCGCTACGGTTTCGGGGTTTTCTCGACCCCGACTCTCGTGACCCTGGTCTTCGCGGAGCGGCGACGATGTTGCACGCGGTTGGCCGGAATCCTGAGCGGACCGGCGACGATGACGCCGTCGAGCTCGAGGATCCGCCCGACGGCCGCGAGGTGAGAGGGCGGGACCTCTTCGGTCCGGGTTGTCCTGGGCAGGACAACGGGTAGCCGGCAGCCGGTCTTCCGGTAAACAACGTGCGTCGGCGCCAGCTCGACGCGATAGCCCAGCGAGTCCAGGTAGTCGTGAAGCTGCCCATAGCGGATCGGTTCAGAGGACATGCCTGATCGCTCCCGAGAGTTGGTCCAGCACGGCCCGTTTCCTCGCCTGTGCGTAGTCAACGGTCGTGGCATCGAAGACGTTCGCAACCGGGATTCGCACCATGACCGACCGCGCCCCCTTCTTCGGCCACCGCGCGGGATCCGTCTCGAAGTAGCCCTGGACGTATTGCCAATAGGCCCGGTCAGCCCGAACATCATAGAGGATGAGGAACACCGGCATCGGCTCCGCCGCCCAGGCGTTATGGTCCCTGACGGAGATCGAATACGAAAAGGAGCTCCCGTCGGCGGAACCTCTCGGGGACTCGGTCGCCTTGAGCTGGATGTAGATGTTCCCGGGCTCGACAAAGCCGGCATCGTCGTAGGTGAAGACGACCAGGTCGATGCCGTAGTCCTGCTCGGTCTTGAGGACGGTATGTCCCTTCCGCAGAAAGTCCCGTTCGATGGAGTTGGCGCTCAAGGAAGCGAGGACGTGTCCTCGGGTCCTTCTCTTCAACGAGGGCGCGGTCCCCGACGATCTTTTGCCGGTTCCCCCACTCGCTGAAGATTTCTTCGCCAAGGCTCACCTCGATCTCCAATTCCCACGATGTCATTCTACCGGTAGGCGATGGGACCCGGAAGGCGACTGCGACAGGGCGGCCAGTCGACTCATCCCGGGCGGGCACGAAGCACCGGAAACGGCTCGAAGCCAGGTTGACTCGGGCCACCCCGCCCGCCCGCCTGGGCTCGCACCGGGCCGGGCCGGGCCGCTGGCCGACGGGGCACCGCCGAAACGTGCCCGCCTCCTCGGGCTCGTGTCGTCGCTTCGCCGATCCTGGTAACCCGGGTAGGATGATCGAAGAGACCCACGAGACCGCGTGCCACCCCGTCGACCGCGCGAGGAGCTTCGCGATGGATCAAAACAGCCTAGAAGTCCTGGAAGCGGCTCTGAGTCTGCCCGAGGATCAGCGCGCCTCCATCGCGGAGGCCCTGATGCGAACGCTCCCACCCGAGTCCGATGATTGGGAAGAAGACGACGACACGCCAGCCTCGGAGCTCGATCGGCGACTCCAGGAGGCGCTCGATGATCCCTCGTCCACAGTGTTGTGGGCTGAACTGATGCGGCGCGGCTGGGCGTCCCGGATTGGACGAGGAATGCGGCCGGCTGGTGCTCGCGGGTCGGGCGGGATCGGTCAAGGACGATCAGGATCATAACTCGCGATCACCGGCCCGGGTCCGGGATCGGCGAACCGGTGTTACGGCTCCAGCTCGTCTCGGGCGGTGTGACGGACATCGAGGACGTAGACGGTGTCCTCGCGGACGGCAAAAATGATCCGGTGCTTGTGTTTCCGCTTGCCGCGAGGCCCGTGGATCAGCTCGCGGAGCTCCTCGGGAAACCTGTGGCTCTCGGCGGCGACCGGATGCCTGGTTGGTCGGCTTTGCAGGGTCTCGATGGTCCTGGAGAGCCCGTCGAGCCATTTGTCCGCGGCGGCCGGCGATTGGTTCTCGCGCAGCCACCGGGCCTGCTCGCGAATGTCCGCCTTGGCGGTGGCAGCCAGCTCAATGCGGTAGGTCATGCGCGCGCGGGCAGGTTCAGGTCGCGGCGGATGTCGGCGAACGCCTCGGCCAGCGGCTGGGTCCGCCCCGCCCGCATGTCCTCCAGACCCTGGCGAATGCCCTCCACGACGCGGGCTTCCTCGGCCTCATCCTGCTGGCGGAGCAGCGTCACCGCGGCGGTGATGACCTCGGCGCGGGTCGAGAAGCGCCCGCTGCGCACCTGGGCCTCGACGAATTGCTCCAGGTCGGCGGACAACTCGGCGTTCATATCGAGGATCTCCCTGGGTTGAAGCGTACCACCCCGCGGCGGCTCTGTCGAGTCGTACTCCCGCATGCATGCAGACGCCGGAGGCGAATCCGTTCCCGACGTCGGCCGCAGGACCGACGGATCGGTGCAGTGCGGTCCGATGCCGGCCGAGGCCGGATCGCGGCGAGCCGACCTCCCCCTGAGCGGGCTGCAATCTTCCGCCCGGCCGGGCAGGCTCGCACCGGGCCGGGCGGGACGGCGGGGCGATCTCACGCCGGGGATCTCGGTTCATCGAGGTCCACCTCCGGTGGTAAGATTCTGTCCCGAAAGGGCGGATGGGCGAGGTAGGGTGAGCATTGCCCACCGGTCGAGGCCTCGAACCGGTGGGCAATGCCCACCCTACCAGACGGTCACGTGACCTTCCGGGACAGGCTCTCAAGATACCGGAAGCAAGGTCGCTCCGCGACGTCGCGAGACGACGACGGCGAGGCGAGGCGCGGCCTTCCCGCCGAGAGCCGGAGCCAGGGCGCCCTCCGTCCTCTTCGTCGTCCGCCCGCCCGATCGCCCCGCCGCCGGACGCCCGCCCGCTCAGGCTTGCACCGGGCCGGGCCGCCGACCGGCGCGGTGCGGTGGGATGCACGCGGGCTGGCCGGGATCGGTCAAAAGGTTGCGAACGGGACGGGGCACCAGTGGCCCGCCGCCTCTTCCGGGGGAGGCGATGGCCCGTTGCGTCGGGGATCCTAACCGGGACGTGGGCCGCATGCGCCCGGCCGGATCACTATGACCAGGTCTTCGTCACCGGCGTGGGCAATCCAACTCGCATGAAGAACCGCGCGAAGGCCTGCGAGAGATGCTCGCGGTACGGGGGCAGAAGCTGGGGACGCGGAGCGCCCCGGGTTGCGAGCAGCGATTCCAGCACCGACCTCGGCAGCGTGAAGACCTCGTGGAAATCCACGACGCGATGCCCAACCGCGACGCCCCCGTCGTCCTGGGCGTTCAGGAGATTGAGGTTCCAGACCATCCCCTCGCAGATCTCGTCGCAATAGCGCCGCCACGCCCTGGCCGTCGGGTTCTGACCCTTGCGGCGCTGGTCCTCTTCCCAGGCGGACTGGAACTCGTCGAGCTCATAGTGCGGGCAGAGGACGACATTCGCGACCTTGGCGTGTTCCAGGTCGCACGCCTGGGTCATCACCACGAGGTCGCGAGCCTCGGCCATCACGTGATCGCCGAGCGAGAGGACCGCCGCGGCCGAGCCCGACTGCGGCTGGATGGCCGAGGGCCTCCAGGAGAGCGCCGGGCAATCGAAGATCAGATCGCCCTGAGTGAGTGGCTCATGGGCGCCGGCGGCGCGGTACCACGACTCAATCATCGTCGGTGTCGCCATCCGGCCGGCGGCCGTCGAAGACGATGGCGGGCCTGTGCCGGGGAAGCTGGTCCAGGCGAAGCGTCCCCTCGAGGCGCGCGATCTCCCGCCGAGGGACCGGGACCACGGAGATCCCGCCTGCCCGGCGATCGTCGACATCGCTCGGAGCCTCTGCCGTGGGGACTGAGAACGCTCCCATCTCAGTGGCGCCGCCGAGGGAGGCGGGATTGCCCACGAAATCCGCGGCCGACTGGTGGCTCTCGCGCTGCGGCATGAAAGCTGGCTCCTTTCCTCGCACGGGTTCGAGTGTATCATACTGCCGACAATCGGACAAACGAGGCCGACGCCCCGGCACGGCGAGGCGGCCCGGCTGGCCCGCCACGTTCCGCCGGTCCGGCCGGGCTCGCATCGGGCCGGAACGGGCCGCCGCCGGACGGCCGGGCCATCTCGCAGCACCTTTCACTCGCCGCTATCCGAGGGCTCGTCCAGCGCCTCGGCCATGCGGGCGAAGACGTCGTCCCAGTCGCCCCAATCGCGCTGGCGGAACAATCGCATCGAGGGATACCACGGGTTGTCGTCGCGGCCGGGGAGCCAGCGCCAGTCGGCGGCAAACGGCAGGGCGACCCACGCCGGCACGCCCAGCGCGCCGGCCAGGTGCACCACCGAGGTGTCCGCGGCGATCACCAGGTCGAGGCTCGAGACGACCGCGGCGGTGTCCATCAGGTCGCCGAGCGAGTCCGCCAGGTCCTCCACCGGGAACCGGCCCGCCAGCGCGGCCAGTTGCTCGCGGCCGTGCCCCTTCTGAAGGCTGTAAAGCCGCACGCCCGGCCGCGCTGCGATCGGCGCCAGGCGCTCCAGCGGGAATGAGCGGAAGCGGTCGCGCGGGTGGGTCGGGTTTCCCTGCCAGGCCACCCCGATGCAGAGCTCGTCCGTGGCGGGCAGCGCGGCGGCCCACGATCGCACGAGCGCTGCGTCCGCCGAGAGATAGGGAACCGCCGCCGGGATGCTCGCCGCATCGGTGCCGAAGAGGCCCGGCAGGCTCATCAGCGGGGCGTACACGTCGAACTCGGGGAGCGGGGTTCCCTCGACGACCACCAGGTCAACCCCCTCGCAGGTCGCCAGCAGCCGGGCCGACGCGCCCGGGCACGAGACGATCACCCGGCCGCCGCGGGCGCGGACCATCGGCGCGTACCGGATGAACTGGATCGAGTCGCCCAGGCCGTGGTCAGCGTGCAGGAGGATCGTCCGCCCCTCGAGCGGCCCGCCGTCCCACATCGGCCGGTCGAACTGGGGGATCTTCCACCGCGGGCACTTCAGCCGCCACTCGTACTCAGGCCAGCCGCGGCGGTAGTCCTGGATCTCGAGCCGGGCCATCGCCCGGCTCAGGTGGATCATCGCCGCGTCGGGCTGGAGCGCAAGCGCCCGGTCGAAAGACGCGATCGACTCGGCCGTCCGCCCGGCCGAGCGCAGGGTGTTGCCCAGGTTGTGGTGCGCCTCGACGTAATCGGGCCGGAGCGCAAGCGCCCGGTGATACGCGTCGAGCGCCTGGTCGAGCGCGCCGCGATCGTGCAGCACGTTGCCCAGGTTGTTGTACGCCTCGGCGTAGTCGGGCCGCAGCTCGATCGCGCGGCGGAGCGAGTCGAGCGCCTCGTCGCCCCGACCCGTCGCTTGCAGGGCGACCGCGAGGTTGTTGTGCGCGTCGGGCAGGTCCGGCGCCAGTTGGATTGCCCGTCGATAGCAGGCCTCGGCGTCCGCCAGCCGCCCGCGTAGCTGGGCGATCCCGCCGAGCATGTACCATGCCCAGGCGGTCTCCGGCCGGCGCTCCAGCACCCGCCCGTACCAGCCGATCGCGCCGTCCAGGTCCCCCGCCTCGAAGGATCGCCAGCCCGCCGCCATCAGCTCGTCGATCGTCGTCATCGGCCCGCAGACCCCTCTCGGCCCAGCGATCCACACAACCATGATCCAGGAATAAGCCGCTTCCAGAATTATCGGTTTTCCGGGCCGGCGGCCAGGGCTTGTTGGTAAAATGGTAGGGCCGGGGATCGCGGTGGTTGCGGCCGAGCGATGGTGCTGACAACACCGAAAACCTCGGGGCCGGTAGGGAACGACCGGCGCATCGTCCTGGCCTCGAGTCGGAGATCGACCTGGCGGGCGGATCGACGGACGGTCCGCCGGATTCGACGGGCGGTGAGCGATTTCGGGCGAGGCATCCGCCTGGTGGTCGACCCGGCGGCACGCCCATTGCTGATCTTAAGGCCACCTTTTCGGCGGGGACCGCGCCCGAGGCGTGCGGTCCCCGAGGAGCCCCCCGGCGGCCGGCCGCGTGCGAGGCGGCGGGCCCGGGTCGAGAACAGGACGACCGTGGCCGCCGCCCTTTCCGCCGGCCTTCGCCGGAGCGGCCCACGCCACACGGAAGACGAGACCGCATCATGTCCGACCTGCGTTTCCGCGGCAATCGATGGCCGACGCTGGGCGTCGAGATCGAGCTTCAACTGGTCGATTCGCGCACCATGGCGCTCCGCAGCGCCATCGACGAGGTGCTGCCCGGCGTGCCCGAGGCGCTGCGCGACTCGGTCAAGCCTGAGTTCATGCAATGTTATGTGGAAATCAACACGGGCGTCTGCCGGACGGTGGACGATGTGGAGGCCGACCTGGCGCCGAGGATTCGCGCGGTCGAGCGGGCGGCCGACCGGCTTGGGGTGGGCCTGGTCTGGGCGGCCACGCACCCGTTCTCGCGGTGGCGGGACCAGCGGATCACGCCGGACGAGCGCTATTACCGGCTGGCCGACCTGCTCCAGGAGACGGTGGTGCGCCCGGTGACGTTCGGCCTGCACGTGCACGTGGGGGTCGAGTCGGGCGACCGGGCAATCGCGGTGGCGAACCGGATGCAGGCCGAGCTGCCGATCCTGCTGGCGATGTCGGCGAACAGCCCGTTCTGGCACGGGCGCGCGACGGGTCACCACGCGCACCGGGTCGAGGTGCTCGAGGGCTTCCCGACCGGCGGCATGATGCCGCCGCTGTCGTCGTGGGCCGAGTTCGCGGAGCTGCTCGGCCGGATGAAGGCCGCGGGGTTCATCGAGTCGCACCGCGAGCTCTGGTGGGACGTACGCCCCAGCATCGAGAACGGAACGCTGGAGGTGCGGATCTGCGACATGCCGGCCGACCTGCCCGACCTGCTCGGGCTGACGGCGATGATCCAGTGCCTCGTCCGCGCGATTTCGGACGAGATCGAGGCGGATCCCGGAGGATCGACGACGCCCGCGCCGCACCCGCTGTTGCTCCGGCAGAACCGGTGGCGTGCCTGCCGGTTCGGCCCCGATGCCGAGCTGGTCGACCCGATCACCCTGGAGGCGCGGCCGGCCCGCGTCGCGGCCAGGGAGCTGATCGACCGGCTCATGCCGGTGGCCGACCGCCTGGGCTGCCGCCGGGCGCTGGCCCACGCCGCCGCCATGACCACCCGGCCGTCGGGCTCCGAGATGCAGTTGCAGCTCTACCGCGAGCTCGGCGACCTGACCGAGGTCCTCCGGCGGATGTCCGGCCGCAGCCGGCTCTCGGCCGAGCCGGCGCCGGCGCGACCGGCGCCCGCCGTGATCCCGTTCCCCACCCGCGTCGGCGGCTGGCAGCCGGCCGCCATCCGACCGCCGCTGCCGCCGGGGATCCCGGTGCCCTGATGGCGCCGATGGCGATCCAGCGAAGAGGTCACCGCGAACCTACCGCCGGGGATCGCGGTGCCCTGAGAGCGCCGATGGCGATGCAATGAAGAGGTAACCGCGAAAAACGCGAAGAGGACGGGTCATTGAGCCGGCGGTGAGTCGGGTTCTCTTCCTATTCTATGTATTCTTTTTTCGCGTCTTTCGCGTTTTTCGCGGTTCATTCCGGAACTCTCGGCCGCGGCCGCCACGCTCCGCCTCGCGGTTCATTCCGGAACTCTGAGCCACGGGCGCCACGCTCGGCTTCGCGGCTAATTCCGGGTCTCGGATCCGCGGTCATCGGGCGCGATCGCCGGGCCCGGGGTGACGTAGGGCCTCGGCCCGTCTCCGGCCGGGCGGCGGGCGAGCCGGGCCTGGCGGAGCTCCGACCGTTCGACGACGACGTCGAGGCCGTTCTCCATCAGGAGCTGCTGGATGCTCTCGCGCGAGGCGAACACGCCGAGGCGATGGCCGCGGACGAGCTCGGCATGACCCACGCAGACGCCGACCAGCTCGCCTCCGGGCAGGAACAGCCCGCCGCCGGACCGGCCGTATTCGGGCGTGCGGGCGGTGAGGAAGAACAGCCGCTCGTCCCGGCTATCGTTCAGCTCGAACCAGAGGACCTCGACCAGCCGGCTCGACCAGCCGGAGAGCCGGGTGCCCAGGTCGATGCCGATCGACGTGACGGTCGAGTCGATCGCCGGCTCGCGCCGGGGCGAGGCGAGGCGCGCGACGTAGGGCAGGGGCTCGAGGCCCTCGATGCGGAGGATCGCCAGGTCGGCCGCGGTGTCGGCCGCCGCCAGCCGGGCGGCGACCGGCTGCGGCCAGGGGCCGGGGATTCCCCGGGTCCGCTCGAGGCCGAGGTTGTATCGGTGCAGCTCGATCGAGATCGGCCCGGTGTCGCGGATCACGTGCGCGGCGGTCAGCACGAGGGTCTCGCCGTCGACCGAGGCGATGATCGTGCCGCTCCCCTGCGAGGTGCCCCGGCGGACCAGCACCGTCGGGCGGAACGTCCCGTCGTCGGCGTGGCTCAGCGACCGCGGCGAATGCAGCCGGGCCGTCGCGAGGCCGACGCCGGCGCCGGCGCCGGTGCCCGAGGTCTCCGACCGCCGCGAGGCCGACGCGCGGCGATCGCGGCCCGCGGCCTGCCGCGCCTTCTCGCCCGGGGACGGCCAGGCCGCGCCCATCGCCGGCGGCCCGAGGACCAGCAGGGCCAGCAGCCCGGCAATCACGCGGCTGGCCCGCCGCCGGCCGGCTGCGCGCCCCGACCCACCCTCATCGGCCCCGACCCTGATCCTGGCGCTGGCCCTGGCCCGCCGCCGATGGTCGCTCATGATTGGCTCGCGGCTCCCCTCGTCCGTCCCGTGGCCCGGCCGTCCTGTACCATCCGATCGGGGTCCGTCGCCGGAACCCGACCCGGCGGGCCCGGGCGCGATCATGGTTCATGGTGACCATCTCGACGCGGCCTTTCAAGACTCTCCCGCCCGGCCCGCCGCCCGCGCGGGGCCCGGCCACCACCGGTCGTCCGGGCCGAACGGACCCTGATCGGGAGAGGAAGGCGAGCCTCCCGCCGAGCCGGATCCGAGCGGGAGCGCGAGCCTCTCGCCGAGCCGGGACACGGGGTAGGTGTCGCGTCATCTCGGCTCGGCAGGAGCCTCGGCCTCCCGATCCGATCGGACCGGCCGGGGCACCGTCCCGTCAGCGACGATCACATCATCCCCATCCCGCCGCCGAGCAGCCCCATCTGGTCGAGCATCTCCTGGCTGAACTTGGCATTGCCGCTGCCCATCTGCTCGCGGGCCTCCTCGGCCAGTTCCGCGCTGATCCCGTCGACGGAGCTGATGATCAGGACGCCGTCGCGGACGCAGTACGCCAGCCTCAACTGTTTGAGCACGAGCCGCAGCGACGTCCGGAGCGGGATTCCCTCCAGGTCGATCGTCACCTTCGACGTCTCGGTGGCGTCGACCGCCGACAGTCCCTGGGGGTCGACGTAGATCGGCACCGGCCTCATGCCCGGCCGGCCGGTGGTGGCCTTCCTGAGGTACTTGATCACGTCGTCGAGCGGAGTCGGCTGCGGGAACGCCATCGCGATCGGCTCGTCCAGGACCTTCATGACGGCCTGGTTCTGCGGCGTCTTGTCGACGGCTTCCAGCGCCGCGGCGAGCTGGGCGTTTTGCAGGCGGACCTGGAATTCGTGCGCGGGGTCCCATGAGGCGCCACCGCCGCCATTAGCGAAGGGATCGGGGCGCTCCGGCACCGCGCGTTTCCGCGCGTTCGGCCGCTCGATGAAGGGACCCCCTGCCGGTTCCGGGGCCGGCAGGCCGCCCCCGGCGATCGGGCTCGACGGGTTACCCGGCGTCGGGGCCGACAGCGCACCGGCTCTCCTGCCGGCCGCCTCGGCGGCAGCCTTGGCTTTGGCCTCGGGACTCGCCTGTGGCCCGACGCTCTGCGCCGAGCTGAGGACCAGCCCGGCCGTCGCGGTACTCAGGAAGAACAGCCCGATCGCGGCGGATTTCAACAACCTGGAGGTGAACATGGTCTGGAGCACTCCCTCGGACAGTGTAAAAACGGGAACGACGACGGACGTCGAGGCGACGGCCGAACCGGCTGCGTGAATGGTCTGGATCGTGGCAGCCCTGAGCGACTCGGGCACGGCGGCGCGGAGCGAGGATTTCGCCAGGTCCGCCCCGATCGCGGCCGACGTCGCGGTGATCCCACGGCGGACGAGCCGCTTGCGGAGGATTTCCCTCGCGCGGGCCAGCCGGCCCTTGACCGTCCCGATCGGGCAGCCCAGCCGCGCGGCGGCCTGCTCGTGCGTGAGTCCCTCGAAATAGCAGAGCAAAACCAGCGTGCGGTACCTCTCGGGCAGCAGCCGGACCTCCTCGTGGACCCAGGGACTGGGCTCCGACGCTGGTTCCTCCGGCCCGTCGCGCACGGCGATCGAGCCCTCGGTTCCGGCATCGAGGCTGTCGATGGCGTCCTGGCCAAGCGGTGCGCGGGCCGTCCGCTTCGCCGCCAGCACGCGGGAGCGCGTGGCGACCTTGTGGGCGACGCCGTACAGCCAGTTCCCCAGGAGATCGCGTTGACGCAGGGTTCCAGCCTTGCGCACCAGGACGAGGAACGTCGCCTGGAAGGCGTCGTCGACGTCGTTCGGATCGCGGAGGATCCGTCGGCAGACGCCCAGCACGGTCGGCCCGTGCCGGGCGAGCAGCACCTCGAACGCCGCCTCGTCGTTCGCGGCGACGAAGCGCTCCAGGAGCTCGCCCTCGGTCAGCCCGGCGGCCGTTCCGTGACGGAAGAGTCGATCGAGCTGGCCGATCAGCGCGCCGCTGAACCGGCCCTGCAACATGGTCCGCATGCCCGTCCCCTCGCCTCGGAGGTGAGTTCGCGCCGCGCCGCGTCCGGCGAAGGCGTTCCCTCTACATGGTACTCCTCGCCCGGGACAGGGCGGATACGCGGGTTTCTCAAAGTAGGTCAGGTTTTCCAGCCTGACGGTTAAGCCGAGACAGGCTGGAAAGCCTTTCCGACTTCATCAGAGGGCGTCGGCCCCACGCCCGATCGGTCCCGCTCCCGGTGCTTTTCACCGCCCGCGGGTGAACACCTCACCGGGCAGCGCCTGGACGGGAACCGGCGGGCCGGCCAGCACCGACTCGGCCTCAGCGCGGAAGCCCGCCAGCTCCCGGCTGTAGCCCGGGTCGAGGTTGGTCTGCCGCTCGACCCAACGTATGGCCTGGTTGAAACACGCGCGGGCCGGCTCGCGATGGCCGAGGCGGTGATGGGCCATCGCCAGGAAGTACAGGTCGAAGGCGTCGAGTTGTCCGCGGCCGGCGGCGAGGCTGCGCTCGAGCGCCTCGATGGCCTCGTCATACCGGCCCGCGCGGTACAGGACGACGCCCAGCGTGTTGAGCGTGGTGTTCTCGCCCGGTTCCAGCTTGAGCGATCGGCGGACGAGCCAGAGGGCTCGCTCGACGTCGCGCGACCGCGCCGGGGCGTTGGCCAGCTCCCAGGCCCGGTCGTTGCAGGCCTGCGCCAGCGACAGGCGGGACGCTCCGGCGTCTTCCGGCGAGGCCAGCGCCGCCTCGAAGTCAGCGACGGCCGCCTCGTGATCGCGCAGGATCTGCCGATGGATCGCCCCACGGAGCGCGTGGAGGTGCCCGTCGCCGGGCCGCAGCGCGATCGCCCGCGACAGGTCGGCGACCGCCTCGCGATACCGGCCCAGTCCGGCCAGGGCATGCGCGCGGTGGTGATACGCCTCGAAGTCGCGGGGGTCGCGCGCCAGGCGATCGGTATAGCGGCGGATCAGCGTCTCGCGCGGTGCGAGGAAGTCCTCGATGTGACCGGCCAGCGCGCCGTAATCGACCTCGGCCGGGCTGAGCGACGGGAGAGTCGGATCGGCCGGGTCGGGCGAGGGATAGGCAGGTGCCTGCCAGTCGAGGCCCCGCTCGGCCAGTTTGCGGCGAATCGCACGGAGATCCCAGACTCGCGCCGATGGGGGCTCGTCGGTGGTGACGGCGAGGCGCGAACCGTCGGGGCTGAAGGTCATCTCCTTGACGGTGCACCCATCGGGGCCCTCCAGCCGCGCCAGCGTATGGCCGGTCTCGACCTCGACCAGGCGGAGGCTCTGGTCCGGCTCGACGACGGCCATGATCCGGCCGTCGGGCGAGAAGAATCGGCCGGCGTCGCCGATCCGGGTGTTCTCCTTCCAGGTGCCGACCTCCCAGAGCTTCAGCCGCGGATAGCCGGCCGCCAGCCACCTGCCGTCGGGGCTGAAGGACACACTCGTCCCGCCGTCGATTGGCAGCTCCTTGACCTTCCGGCCGTCGGCGATCCGCCAGACCTGGGCGCCCCGGCTGGCGACATGGCTGCCAGTCGCCAGCCACTGGCCGTCGGGGCTGACGGCGACCGATCGGCAGTCGTCGAGCGGCCCGACGGGAAAGCTCCGCCCGGGTACCGCGACCTGGGCGAATCGGCGATTCGCCACCGCCACGATCCGGCCCGAGCGGTCCATATCGAGGCCTCCGTGCGTGGCCGGCAGCGGCAGTGCGCGCGGCGGGCCGATCCGGCAGGTCCCGGAGTCGGGGTTGATGCGCACCGCCCAGCGCTGGACGCCGACGTCGCCACTTGTGACCAGGTCGCCCGCGGGGTCGAACTTGACGTGCCAGGAATTCCCGATGGCGAGGAAGGCCAGCTCGGTGCCGCGGGCCAGGTCCCAGATCACCGCGCCGCGATTGGTGCCGACGGCCAGCAGCCGGCCGTCGTGCCGGACCGATGGGTCCGCGTAGTCCGGGACCTCGGCGCTGGCGAAGGCCAGGGCCCGGTACTCGAGCGCGGCGTTGACCCGGTAGGTGGTCAGCCGGTGATCGAGGTCGACCACGATCCGCCCGTCTGGCCTGAAGACCACCGGCGACGCGCCGGGCAGACTCAGGACAGGCCGGCTCAGGATCGGGTCCCACAACCGCAGGCGTTTCTCCCAGCCGTCGCTGGCCAGCAGCGCGCCCGAGGGGTGGAACGCCGCGAGCAGCCCGTGATTGACGTGGCCTTCGAGGGTCGCGCGATGGATGCCGGCGACGGCGTCCCAGACGTCGAGCTTGTAGTCGTCGCCCGCGGTGACGAGAGTCCGCCCGTCCGGGCTCCAGGTGAGGAAGTAGGTCGGCGCGCGCAGGGAGAAACTCCGGATCGGTCGATCTGATCCTTCGCCAAGGATCTGGCAGGTCGGCGGCCGGGTCGTGTTGTCCACGGCGGCGATCCGTTTGCCGTCGGGATGTGCCGCAATCTGGCTGGCCCGGCCGGGCCAGGTCCGGAACAGTCGGCGGGATTCCAGGTCGTATTCGTGCAGCCGGCCCTGGCGCGGGACGAAGATGCGGCGGCCGTCGGGGCGGAACTGGACCGTCTGCTCGACGGGCCCCGGGTCCTCGACGGCCAGAGTGCCCCGGTCGATATCCCAGACCCTCAGCGCCTGCGATGGGGAGTCCGACGACGCCAGGAACCGGCCGTCGGGGCTGAAGGTGAAGACCCAGAAGTCGCGATCACCGTGGGCGCGGAATCGCGCCAGCTCGCGGTCGCCGACGGCGCTGCGAACCACGATCGTCCCGTCTCGGAATCGCTGCGCGTAGCGGGTCATGCCGCGGTCGAAGATCGTCCAAACCTGGGCGGGCTCGCCGAGCGGCCGGCCGACGGCCTCGACGTCGGGCAAGGCCAGGCAGGCGATCGCCTCGTCGCGGAGCCGGTCGAACTCCTCCGGCGGCAGCTCGAGCTCACGGGCCAGGTCCGCCGCGCGGTGGAGGGCCGCCAGGCTGCCGAATCGCTGTCCCGGCCGCCGGCTGAACCGCGACGACCGCGCCTGGGCGGCCAGGGCGTCGAACAGGTTCCTCCGCGTGGCCTGGTCGGCGCGGGTCAGCTTGCCCAGGGCGCGGCCGATCTGGTCGCGCTGGTCCTTGATTTGCCGCACCTGCCCGCGGAACACCAGCGCGGCCCAGGTCGAGCCGACGGCCAGCGCGACCGCCAGCACGGCCGCGGCGATCGTGGCGCGGGCCAGCCAGGGGTCGCGGCGGCACCACCGCACGAAGCGTTCGGCGGCCGAGATCGGCCGCGACCGGATCGGCCGGCCCTCGACGAACCGGCGCAGCTCGTCGGCCAGCTCGCCCGCGGTGGCAAACCGGTCGCGCGGGTCCTTCGCCAGGGCCTTCAATATGATCGTCTCCAGGTCGCGCGGGACGCTCGGATCGTGCTGCCGGGGCGGCGGCGGCGACTCCTCGCGGATCTGCTCCATCAGCCGGACCTGGTCGTCCGCGTCGAACGGCGGCTGGAGGGTCACCAGCTCGTACAGCGTCGCGCCGAGCGAGTACACGTCGCCGCGGCGATCGGACTTGCCACGCAACCGCTCGGGGGCCATGTAGCGCAGGGTGCCGACCAGCTCGCGCGACTGCGTGATGCCCTCGCCCTCCTCGAGCCGGGCCAGGCCGAAGTCGGTCACCCACACGTTCCCCAGGGCGTCGAGGAGCAAGTTCGACGGCTTGACGTCGCGGTGCACGACGCCGCGGTGGTGGGCGTAGTCGAGCGCGTCGGCGACCTGCGCGGCGACGCGGGCGATCTCGCGGTGATACCGGGGCGCGGCCGACCCGCTCAGGGACGACGAGCCGAGCGACGAGCCCGCGGCCGGCGCCTCGGGATCGGCGGGCGCGGCGGCGGCCGGGTCCATCAGGTCGGTCGGGCCGTCGGGCGGGGCCGGGTGGTCCACGGCGACGCCGACGGCCGTCGTCGGGATATCCCCGGGCGCGACGGCGTAGACGCCGGTCAGGAGTCCCCGGACGGGCGCCGACGCGTCGATCGGCGGGCCCTCGTCGGGACCGACCGGGGTCGTCCGCGAGCCGCCGTGGCCGTCGGCCCGCTCGGCCTCGCGCAGGCGGGCGATGTCGGCGAGGATCCGGTCGAGCGGCTGCCCCTGGATGAACTGCATGGCGTAATAGCAGACGCCGGCCTGCTCGCCGTAGTCGAAGACGCTCACGATATTGGTATGGTGCAGCCCGGCGGCCAGCCGGGCCTCGTCGTGGAACCGGCGCAGGTATCTCGGATCGGCGCGGAACCGCGGGTGCATGACCTTCAGCGCGACGCGGTTCCGCAGGGACGTGTGCTCGGCCTCGTAGACCATTCCCATGCCGCCGCCGCCGATCGGGCGGAGGATCGCGTAATCGCCCAGCCGGTCGGGCAGGGCGGCGGAGTCGACGCCCGCCCATGCCGTGCCGGACGGCGTCCCGCGAGACTCGCCCAGGTCGGCGGAGGCCGCGCCCAGTTGCTCGAGCTCGACCAGCGCCGGGATCAGCTCGCGGATCCGGCCGGCCAGATCGGGATGCCGCGCGACCAGCTCGGTGAGAGCCGGCCGCTCGCCCCGACGGAATCGGTCGAGGAACGACTCGACCACCGCACCGAGCGGGTCGTCGGTCGCGGGCGTCGTTGGACCGCTGTTGCCGCCGCTGTCGCTTCCGCTTCCGCTCATCGCCACTCCTCCTCGCCGCCGCCGGCCGGCGCCGCGAGGATCTCCCGCAGCCGCTCGAGCGCCCGGAGGTAGCGTTTGGTCGACGCCGACTCGGTCAGCCCCAGCACCCGGGCGCACTCGCCGTTGCTGAGTTGCTCAAAGTGGCGCAGCGCCAGGACCTCGCGATCGATCGGGTCCATCCGGTCGAGCGCCTGCTGGAGCTTCATCCGCCGCTCGGCGCGGATGGCCGCCTCGCTGGCGCGGGTGTCGCGTCCCAGCAGCCGCGCGGCCAGCGCGGCGGAGGTCGCCGCCGGGAAGGCCCGGTCGTGGATCGAGACCTCGCGCGCGGCGTCCCGCGCCTTGGTGCCGAGCTGGCGGCGATGCACCAGTTGCAGCCGCTGGAGCGTCAGGAACCGCAGCCAGAGGAACGGCGGCATCGGGTCGGCCTGCCGGGCATACTCGGGCTGGCGCTCGACCGACTCCAGGAACGCCTCCTGGATCACGTCGGAGGGATCCACCCGCCCGCGGAGCCGCGGGTCCAGCCGCAGCGCGACCATCCGCCGCAGCTTGCCGCGGTGCTCGGACAGGAAGCGGCCCCAGCCGTCCGGATCGGCCCCGACCCCGACCGTCGGCGTCCGGCCCGACCGCCGGCTCCTGCCCGAGTTGCCTGTGCCCTGATTCGTGCCCATGACGGGTAAGATGTCGATTCGCCGCGGATGTGAGACATCGACGCCCTTCTTTTTACCCATCAGGTGGAGCGGAGAGATAGACCCTTGTATCAGTCATTTCCGCAATGGAAGCGACTGGCTGAATCCCTGCGCAGCAAAAAAGCGGGCGGAGCCGGCGCCATGACGCCCGGCCCTCGCCCGCCCCTGTCCGTCCAGGCGACGCGGCGGCTCAGCGCATTCCGCCGCCCATCATCCCGCCGCCCATGCCGCCGAAGCCGCCCATCATCCCGCTGCCCATCCGCGTGGATTGAATGATCGCGTCCAGGTTGTTCTGGTTCTGGCCGCGGAGCTCACCGGCGGCCTCGGCCAGCTCCTCGCGGATGCCCTCGTACGAGCTGATGAACAGCACGCCGTCGCGGACGCAGTAGGCCAGCCCCAGTTGCCTGAGAGTCAGCCGCAGCGCCGTCTTGAACGGGAGGCCCTGGACATCCAGGTTGATCGGCGAATCGAGCGTCACCCGGGCCTGCTCGAGCCCCCGGGGATCGACGAAGACCGGCACGGCGGTGTTCCCCTTCGAGCCCCGGAGCGACGAGCGGATCTGGTCGAGGACGGCCTTCAACGTCGTTGGCGAGGGGACCGAGAACCCCTCCAGCTCATCGAGCCGCTTGAGCGCCGCCTGATCCTTCGAGTTGGCGCCGAGGGTCGCCAGGACCGAAGCGAGCTGGGCGATCTCGACGCGGTCGCGGAGGTCGGCGCCCGGCTCGCCGGAGGCCGCGCCGCCCGCGCCGGCACCTCCGCCGCCGCCCATCATGGCCATCTGATTCCTCATCTGATTCTGCATCATGGTGGTCATGGCGGCCATGTTGCCCTGACCGGCCGGCGGCTCGCCCTTCGCCGCGGGCTGGCCGTCCGCGCCGCCGGGCTGGCCCGCGGAGGCAGCCATCCCGCCCGCTCCGGACGCTCCGGACGCTCCAGACGCTCCCGCCCCGGGCCCGGGTTCCTTCCTGGACGCCGTCCCGGAGTCGGGCTCGACGCTCTGCTTCTTCGCCTTCGCCTTCTCGCTGTGGAGGAGCTTCTCAGCCTCGGCGAGGTAGCTCGCGGCCAGCGCCGCGCCGTCGTTCGCGGTTGTGCCGTCGGGTGCCTTCCGGGTGTCATCCTCGGCGAGCTTCTTCATCCGGTCGGCCAGCGCCCTCATGCGGCCGCGGTGCGCGTTGTATTCCGCAACCCGCGAGCCGTGGAGGGGTCCGAGCCCGCAACTCGCCATGAGGATCGACTCCGAGAGTCTCTTCAGCTTCGGCAGATCCCGTGCGTTGAGCATGCGGCCGTCGCTGGCGAGCTGGTCATAGAGCTGCTGGGTGCCCTCGAGAAGGTCGAGCACTGCGAGCTTGCGCCGGCCCTCCTCGGGATCGGGGGCGGACTTCTCCGTATCGACCGCGACCTGCGGCCGCGCCGGGGCTGTCGCCTGCGGCTCGCCCGGCCGGCCCGATTGCGGCGCGGCGGCGACGAGCACCGCGCCGGTGGTGACGACTCCCGCGAGCAGCAGCGGCACGACGGCGGCCTTGAGCTGGGTGATGACCATGGTCTGGAGCACTCCATCGGTTAGGGCGGCGACGGGAAGCGACACGCCGGTCGCCGCGACGAGCGACCGGGCCGAGCACGCGACCGCCGCGCGGGCGGCGCGCACCGTGGCAAAAACGAGTGGTTCGGGGACTGCGGCATTGAGAGGCGCCTCGGCCAGTTGCGAGCCGATCGCGGCCGAGGTGAGCGCCAGGCCCCGGCGGACGAGCCGCTTGCGCAACATCTCCCGCGCGCGGGCCAGCCGGCCCTTGACCGTCCCGACCGGGCAGCCCAGCCGCGCGGCGGCCTGCTCGTGCGTCTGGCCCTCGAAGTAGCAGAGGAGCACGAGCGCGCGGTACTTCTCGGGCAGGCGGCGGATCTCCTCGTGGATCCACGACGCCGGCTCGGCCTCGGCGGCGGACAACTGGTCCTGCCTGGCCGGCAGGCGGTCGACCGCGTCGTGGCCGTGCGGAGCCCGGGCGCCCCGTCGAGCCGACCCGGCCCGCGACCGCGACGCCACGCGATGGGCGACGCCATACAGCCAGTTGCCCACCAGCTCGCGGCGCCTGAGAGACCCGGCCTTGCGCACCAGGACGAGGAACGTCGCCTGGAAGGCGTCGTCGATGTCGTTCGGATCGCGGAGGAACTGCCGGCAGACGCCCAGCACCATCGGGCCGAACCGGGCCAGCAGCGCCTCGAAGGCCAGCTCGTCCCCGGCCCGGAGGAAGCGGTCGAGCAATTCTCCCTCGTCGAGGCCGACGGCCGTCCCGTGGTGGAACAGCCGTTCGAGCTGATCGAGAAACGCCCCGCTGAACGGGCCCCTCAATGCGCCTTGCATGACCTGTCCCCTCCCCGACCGACCGATCGATCGCCGGCGAATCCCCGTCGCGAGCGGGGCTTCTTGAAGACGTACTCCCGCCAGGGCGGCCCGCGGATACGCGATTTTCCCGATTTCCTTCGAAATCCCGCGCCCGCGCAGCCATCCTGATTGTAACGCCACAGACGCATCCGGGCGGTTGACAAGGCCCGGGGCCGGCTATAGTCTGATTCTTTGCAACGCAACTCGTTGGCCGACATGCCGGTAAGATCAAAATGGGCCGCACCATTCAACGCGACGATTCCGAACTGCTCGAGGGGTGCCAGGACGTCCTGGGCTACCGCTTCCGCGACCAGGGCCTGCTCCGCGAGGCGCTGACGCACGCCTCGGGGGCCAACCACCGCCTGGTCTCGAACGAGCGGCTGGAGTTCCTTGGCGACGCGATCCTGGGCGCGGTCGTCTGCGAGATGCTCTATCGCCGGTTCCCCGACTACCTCGAGGGGGACCTGACGCGGATCAAGTCGTCGGTGGTCTCGCGGCGGACGTGTGCCAAGATCTCGCAGGAGCTGGGGATCGACGAGTTCCTGATCATGGGCAAGGGGATGGGCGGGCACGACCAGACGCCGTCGTCGATGATGGGGGACGTGTTCGAGAGCCTGATCGGGGCGGTCTATCTCGACGGCGGCATGGAGGCGGCCCGCCGGCTGATCGCCCGCCACATGGGGCCCGAGATCGACGCCGTCGAGGACGGCCAGGGCGGCGTCAACCACAAGAGCCGGCTCCAGCAGGTGGCGCAGCGTCAGTTCGGCGAGACGCCCGGCTACCTGCTGCTCGACGAAAAGGGCCCCGACCACTCGAAATGCTTCAAGATCGCCGCGCGGATCGGCGGGCGCCGGTTCGCCCCGGCCTGGGGCCGCAACAAGAAGGATGCCGAGCAGAACGCGGCCCTCAATGCGCTGTGCCAGATCGCTGGCGAACCCCTCCCCTTCGAGTCGGACTGATTGAACGGACGAGGCTGCCGTGGACGGTTCGCTCGACTCCGCCCTGGGTCTCGGCTGGGAAACCTGGCTGTTCCTGTCGGTCCTCGCGTGCTTGACGCTGTTCTTCAAGTTCAGCCGGTTCCTGAGCGTCCGGAACCTCGACCTGGTGCTGCTGTTCGCCCTGGTGCCGGGCACGCTCATGACCATGGGGCGCGCCGGCGGCGTGCCGTGGTCGGCCTATATCTGGCTGTTCGTCGGGTCGGGGCTGTGGCTCCTGCGGTGCCTGCTCGACCTGGGACTGACCCGCCGGCCGCTGCTCGAGCCGAACCTGAACGCCTCCGGGCTGTTGTGCCTGTCGGTCGGGCTGCTCGGGTTGCTCCTGGCCGAGACGGTGATCCTGCCGGTCGAGGAGGGTGCGGCGCGGAACCCGGCGCAGCCGACCGACCGCGAGGATCGGCCGAGCGTGGCACCCGGCGGAAATAGCCCGACCGTCCAGAAGATCATCAAGAACTCGCCCTTGCCGGATTCCCTCAAGCAGGAGCGGCCGCACGTCATCGCCGGGCGGGTGATCGCCGTGCTGGCCCACCTGGCGCTCTCGCTGGGCCTGCTGGGGATCGGCTGGCGGCTCTTCGACCGGCCGATCACGGGCATGTCGATGGCGGCGTGCTACCTGCTGTTGCCCTACACGCGGATGTCGCTCGTCGATAGCGGGCAGCTCATTGCCTCGGCCCTGATCGTCGGGGCGGTGTTCTGGTACACCCGGCCAGCGCTGGCGGGCGCGTTGATCGGCCTGGCCGCGGGTTGGGTCCCGGCCTGCCTGGGGCTGGTGCCGCTGTGGCTGGGCTTCTACCTGGGCCGGGGCGCCTTGCGATTCATCCTGGTCGCGATCGGCGTCGTGGCGGGCTGCTTCCTCCTGGCCCACGGCGTGAGCGGCCTGACGGCCTGGGCGCGCGCACTGGGCGCGCGCAGCATCGTCGAGGTCGGGCTGTTGCCCCACTACGAGCCCGGTGCCGCCGGCAGCTTCTGGGCCAGCATCGATTCCAGCTTCCGGTTGCCCGTGCTGATCGCCTACCTGCTGCTGGCGCTCGGCACGATGTTCTGGCCGGCCGAGAAGAACCTCGCCGAGTTGATCGCGCTGTCTGCCGCGCTGCTGGCCGCCAGCCAGTTCTGGTACCTGGACAAGGGCGGGGCGCTGGTGATGCTGTACTTGCCTCTGGCGATTGCGATGATGTTCCGCCCGACGCTGGCCGTCCGCCGCCCCACCGCATCCGCGTTCCGCCGCCGGACGAGGGCCCCGTCGGTCTTCCCGTCGCCGTGAGAAACCGCCTGGCGGTCGCCGGGTGGTTTTCCGGGTGTTGGCGAACCGGCGACGTGAGTCGCCGGGTGGTTTCCCCCGGCATGAACTTTTGACCGAGGGCGGATCGCCCTGGCCTCAAGGAGGACCCGGCGACTGACGTCGCCGGTTCGCCGATAACTACGAAACCACCGCCTCGACGGCCGCGTCGCGCGGGGTGAACTCGAACCGGTGGCACTGAGAGAAGAACGCCAGCGGGTTCTCATACACGACCTTGCGAATGGTCGCCTCGTCGTGGCCGCGGCGGCGCATCTCGAAGATCAGCTCGGGCACGGCGAGCGGGTCGCTGTGGCCCCAGTCGCCGGCCGAGTTGGCCATGATCCGCTCGGTGCCGTGGACCTCGATCATGTCGGCGGCGCGGGCAGGGGTGCACTTCGTGATCGGGTAGAGCGTCATCCCGACCCAGTGCCCGGCATCAAGCGCGGCGCGAATCGTGTGCTCCTCGACGTGGTCAATGCAGACGCGCTCGGGCGGGATCCGGCTGTCCTCGCGCAGCATGTCGAGGATCATGCGGGTGCCCTGGTACTTGTCGGCCAGGTGGGGTGTGTGCACCAGCACGAGCTCGCCGGTGCGGGCCGCGAGGTCGAGGTGCTCCTGAAAGACCGTGGCCTCGTTGCGGGTGTTCTTGTTCAGCCCGATCTCGCCGATGCCCAGCACGCCGGGCCGGTCGAGGAACTCGGGAATCATGGCGATCACCTCGCGCGACAGCTCGACGTTCTCGGCTTCCTTGGCGTTGATGCAGAGCCACGAGTGGTGCGCAATCCCATACGCCCCGGCGCGCCGGCCCTCGTACTCGGTCAACTGGCGGAAGTAGTCGCGGAACCCCTCGGGCCCCGAGCGGTCGAACCCCGCCCAGAACGCCGGCTCGCTGACCATCACGCACCCGGCCAGCGCCATGCGCTTGTAGTCGTCGGTGGTGCGGGAGACCATGTGGATGTGGGGGTCGATGTATTGTGTCATCTCATGTGATCCCTTGTGGTGGGATGTGTTCGGGATGGTCGCTGCATGGGAATCGCCACACCCGTCCCAGCGGATGCCGGCGGACGGGATTCGGGACCGTTACGCATACTCGTCGAAGCGGGCGATCGCTCGCTCGATCACCTCGATCAATTTGCGGCCCTGTCCGGTGTTGGCCAGTTGGTTCCACAACGCGAATGTGTGGCCGATCGGGCAGTCAGCGGGCGCCTCGTGCGGCCAGGGATACTCGGGATTCGGGCCGTCACCCGCCTCTGCGGGGGCGATGTTCTATAAAGCATAAGCCAATCCCAGTACGTTGCGCACCCATTTGTCCAGATCCTCCTGTCGCCGAAATCCCAGGACGACCGCAATGCGGTCCAGATCAGCCCAGCGATCGAGGAGTGCCCTGAGGAAGCGCACGAATCCGGTATGGACCTTCGGGGGCGCATGGCCTGAACGCCACAAGTAAGCCTTGCTGAGCTTCTCGGTCGCCATTTGCATGTAGTGCAGCAGGTGGCATTCGTGAGCCCCCGCGCGGCGTAGCTGGATGAAGAGCGCAAGATCGGATTGGGCCTCTTTCCACCAGAGTTCCTGGGCCTTTTTCATGACGAGTTAGCGGTGACCAAGTTCTTGACTCTTGTCGTCCAGGACCCAACCCTCGGGAAGTCTCATTTTGCCGTCCCGAATCGCCTCCCATTGGGACGGGATCACGTCAAGGACGAAGAGCGTGTGGGCATTGGCGCTGTCAATATCGACTCCGAAGTCGATGGGTTGGGGAGGCGTCGTTTCGGAGATCATCCGGTTGACTTCCAGGAACCGGATTTCCCGCGGGGGGGCATTCGTCGGCAAGTGGTAAATCCGCTCGACTCCGGTATCGGTTTCCAGATGGCGCCGCGCGTACCACCGGGCCAGACTGTCCCGATCAAATGCGATTGCTGTCGTTCCAGGCATGGCTACTCAACCCTTGATGCCTTCGAGGACAATGGCTGCGGGCGTCTTACCACTCGACCTTCCCGACCCAGTCCATCGAGGAACCAGCCTCCTGAGCGGCGTCCGTCAGGTTCCCTCCATCATCGCCCCGGCCGCCGGCGATCGCAATCCCGCAGCCGGTCCGGCCCGGTGCCGCCCGTGCCGATCACGACCCCGGCAACGACCTCAATAGCGGCCGGATCGCCGTCCAGAGCTGCTGCTTGATCTGCACGGGCACCGGGTTCTCCAGCCGCTCGGGGCGATGGTCCTTCACGTCTCCCGCGACCAGCACGCCGACCGTCAGCTCGCCGTCGGTGTCATAGCGATCGCCGCCGCCGTTGCGGCCCATCAGGGTCGCCCCGACTCCCGTGACCTGGAAGATTTTCACGAGCCAGCCCCCGGAGCGCAGCCCGACGATCAGGGCATCGCGCTCGGCGTCGACGTCGGGCCCGATGTGGTGGGTGATCTGGCCGGTCCGGTGGCTCAGACCGACGCTTCGGTCATAGGTCACGGCCCCGATCCAGAGCGGCACCCCGCCTTGCCCCAGCTCGGGCGCCCGCCAGAATCGGACATGGTGGCGATGGGCGGCGCTCTTGCCCACCGGCCTCTCGAAGGCCAGATCCTGCTTCCGCCCGAAGAGAAACAGCGGGCTCACCGGGGCATCGGCATACGGACGATCCAGCACGACGCTGCCGGCGATGTGCAGGCTGGACCTCAGCGTCACCGGGTCGGCCGGGCTCCAGCCGGATTCGAGCATCGCCCGGACGACCTGATCCTGCGTGCCGATCAGGCCGACGTTCAGCGGATCCCCGGGGATGCCCTGGGCCGTGACGGTCGTCTTGGGGGCGTCTTCCAGCGACGGGTGATGCTCGTAATGCCGCCAGAGCGCCGGCAGGACGACATAGGCCGCCAGCAGCCACAGGGCAATCACGGCGACCGAGACCCGGACCGCCAGGACAAGCCACCGCCGCCTTTTCGAGTGTGTGCCATCCTCGAACCGACCCCGTCCGAGAAGGAGGGCCCGGATGGAGGCGGCCCCGCGCGACCGGACGCCCGGCTCCGGGGCGGGCTCCGTTTGCTCGTTCATGTCACTCATGAGAATCCCACCGTCGGCCGGCTCGCGGACGCAGAAACCATCCTCAACATATCGTGTCCTGGCGGTTCGTGCCTCACCAGGCTACGATACCGGCGACGGTCCCCGGCCTTGAAGACTTCCTGCCGCCGCCCCAATCCTGGCCCGTCCGATCGCAATTGACCCCTGGACCCCAAGCCATGCCCCTGATCGACCATCCCTCGGGTGACTACCGCTTCCTGCCCGGGATCGCCCCGTACTCGTGCGGCGTGGCCTCGAAGCCGGGCTTCGAGATCGCCCACGTCACGCTCCATCGCCCTGTTCCTTATGCCCAGGGATTCGATCTCATCGCGACCCGGCTGGCGGCCGAGGGGCGTCCGAAGGCCGCGCTCTGTGGCATCGAGCTCCGCTCGCCGGCTCCCTTCTCGTTCCAGGGATTCGGCGAGTTCAACGCTGAATATGCCCGGATCCTCGAGGGCTGGGGGCTGTTCGTCGACGGCGTGAACCCCGTCGCCCGGACCAACGTCGCACCGGCGGCGGCCCCGCCGGCCGAGCCCGCCCTGTACGGCTTCTCGTATTCGCGGCCGTGCGATCCCTCCTTGCCGCCGACCTTCGTCGTCGCCGGCGCCGGGGAGCTGCCCGAGGGGGTGCTGGCGGCCGAGGGTATCCATCGGGCCGGCGACACCTCCCCGGCGGGCATCGCTGCCAAGGCCGGGTTTGTCATGGACCTCATGGAGAATCGTTTGCGAGGGCTCGGCGGCGACTGGTCCGATGTCACGGCCATCGACGTCTACACGATCCACCCCGTCGAGCCCTTGCTCCCGGAGATCATCCTCGGGAGGGCCGGACTGGCCGCGGTTCACGGCATTCGCTGGTTCTACAGCCGCCCGCCGATCGTCGGGATCGAGTACGAGATGGACCTGCGGGGCGTGAGGACCGAGCTTCGGATCGGGTGACCCGGCGAGTCGCGTTGTCCAGCCGGGATTCGTCGATTGGCCGGCGTCAGGCCCCTCACGTCTCGTGAACCGGACGGTACGCCTCCGGATCGTCGAAGCCCGCCAGCCAGGCGGCGGCCTCGCGGCATGTCCTTGTCTCGGTCGGGACCCGGAGCAGATACTCCCGCCCCGTCGAGGGACAGCGGCAGCGAAGGTAGCAGCGGGGCTGGGCTCGTCCCCATCGCGCTGGCAACCAGACCAGCACAAGCCGACGCGCGCCGCCCGCGTCGGTGTCGCTGTCCAGGATCTCGGCCCTGGCGCGCCGCAAAACCTCATCCAGCCCGACCCGCTCCAGGATCACCCGGCGCAGCTCGGCATTCCGCTGGCCGAGGATCTGCTCGGGCGTGAGCGACTCGGGCCGAAAGACCACCTCGGGCGGCACAACGACCCCCCGCCAGAGGAGCTGGACGGAGCGAGCGAGCTGCTCCGGCAGGTCTCGCAGGCCCGACCCGGCGACCTCGATCGGCCCGCCCAGGACCAGGTCGTCCGGGAGTGATTTCAGGGCAGGACAGTCCGCCAGGCGGAGAGCCGGCACGAACGGCGTCCGGACCAGGTCCGATCCGATTTCCATCCCCTTCGGCAGATCCTCCAGCATGGTGCTTCCCCGCAGGTCGAGTGTGCCCGGGACGACCAGGCCGTCGGGCAATTCTCGCAGGCCCGCGCAACGGCGGAGATTCAGGTCGGTCCCCACTCGCAGGCCCGGTGCGACCCGGCGCAGCGCCGGGCTGCGGACCAGCTCGATGCGCCCGGGGGCCGACAGGCCGGCGGGTGTTTCTTCCAGGTCCCGCAGGCGATGAAGAATTACGTTGCGCCCCACCCGCAAGCTCTCGGGAAGCCGGGCGATCGGGCAGCGGCGGACGACCAGGCTACCGCCGATCGCCAGCCCTTCGGGCAGGCTCGCCAGGCGAGGGCAGCATTCCAGGACCAGGTCGCCGCCGACGGCCAGGGCCTCGGGCAACAGGTCGACCTGCGCCCCGATCAGCCGCAGGCTCCCCTTCACCAAAAGATGGGCCGGCAGGGCGGTCAGATTTCGGGCGCCGCTGATCGTCAGGTCGCCGTGGACCACAAAGGGATCGGGCAGCCGCGTCAGGGCCGTGCACCCCGCCAGCTCGATCGACCGCCCCACCTGCAGGTCTTCCGGCAACCGCTCCAGCCGCCGGCAGTTGCGGAGGCGCAGGTCGCCGCCAACCCGCAGGCCCGCCGGCAACGTCGCCAGCGGGCACTGATCGTCCTTGCTCAGGGCGTGCAGGGCCAGCGGTGGGATGTTGGCTCGCCCGATCTCGGCGAGCCAGCGCTTCTCCCACGGGGATTGTTGGGCGCACCGGCCGCCGATGAGCAGGTCGCCCCAGACCCACAGGCCATCGCCGATCCGGTTCAGCCGCTGGCACTGACGCAGGTCGAGGTCTCCGCGAACGGTCAGGCCAGCCGGCAGCGAGCGGAGGCGCAGCTTCGCCAGCGAGAGCGAATGGCCCACCGTCAGGTCTTTTGGAGCCCGGCCGGAGGCGAGCAGGAGGACCCAACGCCTCCAGATCCAGTACTCCGCCTCCGAATGGCCGAACCGCGGGGCACGCCAGCCCGGCGGGGGAACTGGCGGACGATTGCCGGGATCCGGGAACTGGGTCGCCGTGCCGATGTACTGGCCGAACGCAGGGCCGTCGAGTTCCGGGTCGGCCACGCCGACCGGCTCGTCGGACATGTCCGGCAACGGCAACGGCAATGGAAGGTCGCGCAGCCATGCCAGGAGCTTTCGCAGCAGGAAACCCATGACGTCCGCCCGCACCTAGGCCCTTAGTCAGCCACGAACCGGGACCCCGCGTCGTCGAACTCGCGCTGCCGCCAGACCCGGTACACCCCCCGGGGCAGGGTGATCGTGTCGTGCTCGGGATGCACGACGCTCGCCTCGTCGGCCTCGACCTCCAGGAAGAGCTGCGCGGCGCGGCCCTGGCCGACCGAGAGCAACCGGGCCGTCCGCCGGTCCTCGACCTGATGGCGATGCCCCGTCGAATCGCCGGAGGCCAGGATCGGGCGCTTGAGCTTGCGGGCGGGAGACGGAATCGACTCGACCCGCTGGATCAGGATATCGCCCTGCCGCCACAATGTGCCGACTGCCATGCCGCTCCTCCGGGATGCTTCCTCTCGCCGACCGGGCCCATCACCAGGCCGTCGGCCGATAGTCCTTGTAGAATCGCCCGAATTCGCGATGCCCGTTCACGCCGAGCACGATCGGGTCGTAGATCCGTGCTGCTCCGTCCACCTCATCCAGCGGGGGCACGAACCCCTCGGCTCGCCTTCGCAGTCTCGTGGAATACGCCCCTTCGTGCGTGACCCAGCCGACGTCGACGCTGTTCATCCAGATGCCGTCGCGGGCGTAGTCGTCGGCCGAGGTGCGGGTGATCATGTTGAGCGCCGCCTTGCTCATGTTGACATGCGGGTGGCGATCGGTCTTGGTGGACCGCCCGAACTGCCCGTCGAGCCCGGCGACGTTGACGATGTAACGGTCGGGGAACCTCGAGCGCACGAACAGCGGCCGGAGGCGGCCGATCAGCACGAACGGCGCGGTGGCGTTGATCAGGAGTACCTCCAGCAATTCGACCGGCGCCACTTCGGCGAGCCGGGCGGTCCAGCTATTCGCCTCGCGATGGTCGGGCGGCTCGACACCGGGATCCGGGATCGCCGGGATTCTCTCGAGAGCGATCGCCCCCGCGCCCACTGCCTCCCCGGGCAACCCCCGCACGGGATCGACACCGAGAACCAGCCGGATGTTCGCCGGCAGGGCCTCGAGGCCCGTTCGCTCCAGGGCCTCGGCCTCGGCGCAGTAGTCGGGGGCCCGCCGTACCGTCTGGGCGGCGTTGTTGATGAGGATCTCCAGGGCCGGCAGCTCCGCCACCAGGCGATCGGCGAACGCCAGGACCGTCGGTAGGTCGCGAAGGTCGAGCCGCTCGATCCGCAGGCGATCTCGCCAGGCGTCGAAGTCCGGCTCGCGGGCGTACCGCAGGGCGGCCTCGGTCGGGAACCGGGTCGTGACCAGCACCTCGGCCCCGTCGCGGAGGAGCTTCAGCGCCGTCTGGTAACCGATCTTGATCCGCCCCCCGGTGACGATCGCCCGCCGCCCGGCCAGGTCGGCCCGCTGGTGCCGCTTCGCCTCGTTGAGCCGGGCGCACGGCGGGCAGAGCAGGTGGTAAAACGGGTGAACCTCCCGGTATCGACCCTTGCAGATGTAACAGCGGCGGGATCGCGATCGTAGCCGCTCGGCGGCCGGCAGTGTTTCCGGCTGTTCGGACTGCGTCAGCTCGATTCGAGGGACGGCGCGGACCCGGCCGGTCCGCTCGATCAGGGCCCGATCCTGCTCGCGGCGGTCCAGGGCGCCGGCCTTGCGGCGGCGCCGGCGGGTCTTGCGATAGAGCCTCGCGACCAGGCGTCCGAGGCGCTCCGGGTCGGGCGCCGCATCCGGCTGATCGCCGAGCGCCTCCAGCACCTTGAGGCAGGCCGACCACTCGTCGGGGCCGAAGGGCCGCTGATCCTTATCCGGGGTCAAATCTGCCCCTCCCGAATCCTCGATGTGGTCCCGGCGGGGCCGGTCGGGGTCGAACCGACCGCCGTCCGGATTGAGGGTCCGGCCGCTCTACCGCTGAGCTACGGCCCCGCCGGGCGGCTCCATTGTGAGAGCTGGGGACGTCGGATGCCAGGCATTTCGGGACCCGGCGGGGCCGGTCGGAGTCGAACCGACCGCCGTCCCGCCTTGCAGCGGGCTGCTCTACCGCTGAGCTACGGCCTCGCTGGGTGTTTCCTGGTACGAGCATGCCGATCGATCTGTCTCGCCGTGTGCTCACGATGATCCCGGGCGATCGCGCCAGCCTCGCCCCCGTGAGGAATGACACCTCGATTCCTCCCGGGGTTCGAGGTCCTCCGGCAACCGGCGATAGTCCTGTGTCGGGCCGGCCCGAACCGGGATCAGCCTCGCCGGGTCCTTGTCAGGCGAGTCCCGAACGATAGAATCCGTGCGAACCGGAGGACACCCATGAGCACGCTGGTCGTCGAGGTCTGCGAGGTCAAGGAAGTGGTCCCGCACCCGAACGCCGACGCTCTGGAATTCATCACCGTGAAGGGATGGCCGGTGATCGTCCAGAAGGCGCTCGGGCTGAAGGCGGGCGATCGGGTCGTGTACTTCCCGCCCGACACGGTGATGCCGCCCGAGCTGGCCGACCGCCTGGGGATCAGCAAGTACCTCGCCCCGCTGCCGAGGGAGATCGACGGCAGCCGCCAACCCGGCCTGCGGGTCCGGGCGGCCCGGCTGCGGGGTCAGCCGAGCTACGGCACGATCGACCACGCCGTGGATCCCGCGTGGGAGGTCGGCCGCGACATGCGCGAGCACTACGGCGTCATCAAGTTCGAGCCGCCCGAGCGGCCCGCCGACGGCGATGCCCTGCCCGCGGTGTCGGCGTTCCACCGCTACACCGAGATCGAGAACATCCGCAACTTTCCCGATGTCCTGCGGCCCGGCGAGGAGGTCGTCATCACCGAGAAGCTCCACGGCAAGAACTGCCGCGTGGGGCTGATCCGGGTCGCCGGCGAGGGGGGCGAAACCCTCGAGTTCATGGCCGGTTCGAACGACGTGCGGCGGAAGGAAACGGATGCGAAGGGCAGGCCCTCCGACTTCTGGCGGCCGATGACCGACGCGGTGCGAAGCCTGCTGCAACACCTCGCCGCCGGCGAGCGCAACGTCGTCCTCTTCGGCGAGCTCTACGGCAGCGGCGTGCAGGACATGGCCTACGGCCTGGCCGGCGGCGCCAAGGGTTTCCGGGCCTTCGACATCGCCGTGGACGGGGCGTACCTGGGCTACGACGAGAAGGTCGAGGTCCTCGCTCGGTTCGGCGTCGAGGCGGTGCCGATCCTCTACCGCGGGCCGTTCTCGTGGCCGGCCGTCGAGGAGCACACCTACGGCCCGACGACGATGTGCCCGCCCGATCAGGCGGGCCGGTTCGGCGGCCGCGAGGGATGTGTCGTGGTGCCGGTAACCGAGCGGTACGACCCCGCGCTGGGCGGCTCGGGCCGGGTGATCTTCAAGTCGATCTCGGCCGACTACCTGGCCCGCAAGGGCGGGACCGACGACCATTGATCGAAGGTGAGCCGACGGCGCCCCTTGGCCGTCTGGCTCGGCGGCGACCCGTCCTGGAGAAGCCGCCCGAAGGACGTGAATCCCAGACAAGCGGCTCCTCCAGGTGGGGCTTCGCCCGTCGGCCGCACTATTGCCGCCCATCCAGGTCCTTCTTGAAAAGCACGAGCCGGCCGGTCTCCTCGTAGCCGAGCGCCCCGTGAGCCTCATGGCTGATCGTGTTCCAGAGCTCGGCGTCGGAGGCCATCTGGCGGCATCCCCGCGACCGCGCCCAGGCCTCCGCCGCCTCGACGAGCGCCCGGCCGACACCACCCCGCCGCACGTCCTCGTCGACGTACCACCCTTCGATGTAGCCGACCGGCGACGCGTCGCAGCCGTTGGCCCTTGAGCGGAGGGCCGCCTCCAGCAAGCCGCAGAGCCCGCCGCCGGACCTCTCGGCGACGAAGACGGCGTCGACGTCGCTCGCCCGGTTCTCCTCCATCTCCCGGACCTGCTGGTCGTCGGGGCAGTCCTCCCAGAGCGCCTTCCGCATGCGGAGCCACTCGGAGTGGTCTTCCGGCCTGACGGTCCTGACGGTGACGTTCATCGTTCCAACCCCTCGCGCTCGCCGTCATCCGGATCGTTAGAGCGCATTGCGGTTGCATGGCGCACGGGCGAGAGATGGAGGTTCGAGTCGGTGCCGGAAGCCCACGAAGTGGGCATCAGGACGTAGCCGGGGGGC
>DAIDHB010000414.1 GCA_027452145.1 Planctomycetales bacterium | reverse complement strand
GAGGCCCAGGGCGATCGTCGGCAGTCCCGAGGCGAGGATCGCCCGCGCGACCGCGGGGGTCTCGACCCGCGCGATGATCCCGGTGCCGCCCCAGGACTTCATCCGCGGCAGCGCCTGCACGAAATCGCCCGGCGTGACATAAAAGCCCCACGGACCGTGCAGCCGCGCGTAACGCATCACCCCGCGCAGAAGATTGCGGCCATAACCTCGCGACGTCTCGACCAGCAGGGCGACCTTCGGCATCAGGACCATGGCGGATTCTCCCGCTACATCATATCCTGGCCCGGGGCGAGGGCCCGAACGCCGTTGCGCGAAATCGGCGCTTTTCTGCGCGAACGCGATCTGGCGAGACGGCCCGCCGGCCCGGTATCGTCCGGGAAGATGACGCGTGATTGACGGAGGAGACCCCCAAGTGAACGTCCTGGTTGTGGGCGGTGCCGGCTATATCGGCAGCCATTGTGTCCGCCAGCTCATCCTCGCCGGGCACCGTCCCGTCGTGCTCGATAACCTGGTCTTCGGCCATCGCGCCGCCGTCGCGCCCGACGTGCCGTTCTACCAGGCCGAACTGGGCGACGAGGAGGCCGTCGGCCGCATCCTGGCCGAGGAGAGCCCCGAGGTCGTCATGCACTTCGCCGCGTTCGCCTACGTCGGCGAGTCGGTGACCGACCCGCTCAAGTACTACTTCAACAACAGCGTGGCCACGCTCCACCTGCTGCGCACGATGCTCCGCCACGGCGTGACCCGGTTCGTGTTCTCCTCGACCTGCGCGACCTACGGCGTGCCCGGGTCGCTGCCGATCGTCGAGACCCTGCCCCAGGCGCCGATCAACCCGTACGGTCAGACCAAGCTCGACGTCGAGAACGCGCTGAAATCCCTGGCGCATGCCAATGGGCTAAGCTTCGCCGCGTTCCGCTACTTCAACGCCGCCGGCGCGGCCGAGGACGGGAGCATCGGCGAGGACCACGACCCCGAGACGCACCTGATCCCCCTGGCCATCGATGCCGCGATCGGCAAGAGGCCCGCGCTGCGGCTGTTCGGCACCGACTACCCGACGCCCGACGGCACCTGCCTGCGCGATTACGTCCACGTCGATGACCTCAGCCGCGCGCACATCGCGGTCTTCGACGCCCTGAAGAAGCCCGGCGCCGCGCTGTTCTACAACCTCGGCACGGGCACGCCCACCTCGGTGCGCCAGGTCCTGGCCGCTGTTGAGAAGGTCACCGGCAAGCCGGTGCCCGTCGTCGAGAGCCCGCGACGGCCCGGCGATCCCCCGGCGCTCTACGCCGACGCCAGCAAGGCCCGGTCCGAGCTCGGCTGGCGAGTGCAGTATCCCGATATCGACTCGATCGTCGCGAGCGCCTGGCGATGGCATCAGGCGCATCCCGACGGCTACGGAGATCGCCCGAAGTCATGAGCCTCGATCCTCAGGTCGTCTGGGAGCAGCGCTGGCATCCCCTGCGCGAGGAGTGGGTTCTGTTCACCTCGCACCGGGGCGGACGCCCCTGGATCGGCGAGACGCACGCGCCCCGCGAGCTGGATCCGCCGGCCTACGACCCGACCTGCGCCCTGTGTCCGGGCAATCGCCGCCTCCGCGGCGAGAACCCGGCCTACACCGGGACCTACTGGTTCACCAACGACCTGCCGTGCTTCTCGCCCGACGCGCCGGGCTCGCCCGACGGGGATTCGTTCTACCGGACAAGGCCGGCGCTCGGCACGGCGGAAGTCGTCTGCTACCATCCCGACCACGGCAAGACCTTCGTCGACCTGGCCGACGACGAGGCCCGCGCCGTGGTCGAACTGTGGGCCGAGCGCTACCGCGAGCTGGGGTCGCGGCCCGACGTGGATCACGTGCTGATCTTCGAGAACAAGGGCTCGCTGGTGGGAACCTCGAACCCGCACCCGCACTGCCAGATCTACGCTGGCAACCTGGTCTATGCCCACATGGAGCGCGAGGCGGAGGCCGGCCGTCGGTTCTTCGAGCGCACCGGGCGATTCCTCGGCCAGGAGGTCCTCGCCCGCGAGGCGGCCGGCCCGCGCGTGATCGCCGCCAACGACCACTTCGTGGCCTGCGTCCCGTGGTTCGCACGCTATGCTTACGAGATCCTCATCCTGCCCCGGCGTCAGGCGGCCTCGCTGGCCGAGCTGACCGCCGGCGAGCGCGAAGCCCTCGGCCTGATGATCCGCGAGGTCGCCACCCGCTACGATAACCTCTGGCAAATGCCGATGCCCTATGTCATGGCCATCCACCAGGCGCCTACCGACGGCCGAGATTATTCGACCTTCCCGTTCCACATCGAGTTCCACCCGCCGCTGCGCAAGCCCGACACGATGAAGTACCTGGCCGGCCCCGAGATCGGCGGCGGCTCGATGACCAACGAGTCGAACCCCGACGACCGGGCGGCCGATCTCCGTTCCGCCGCCGGCCCCCATTACAGGAAGGGAACCGCCGGATGAACGACCAACGGCTGGAAACCGCACGCGGCCTGCTCTGTCAGCTCCAGGATTCGATCCGCGACACGCTGATCGCGGCCCGCGACGCGCAGTCCGGCGACGAGCTTGCTGAGGTCGCCGAGATCACGGCGGCGGACACCATCTACCGGATCGACAAGGTCAGCGAGTCGGCGATCTTCGCGTGGTTCGAATCGCACTGGCCGGCCGACTGGCCGGTCGAGCTGGTGATGGAAGGCATCGAGCACGGCGATGCGCCGACCTTCCCGCGCGGAACGCCCGTCGATCGCACCGAGTTCAAATGCATCCTCGACCCGATCGACGGCACGCGGAGCCTGATGTACGACAAGCGATCGGCGTGGATGCTGTCGGCCCTGGCGCCCCAGCGCGGGGATCGCACCGACCTGTCCGACATCGTGGTCGCGGCGATGACCGAGCTGCCCACGAGCAAGCAGTGGGCGGCCGACCAGATCAGCGGCGTCCGCGGCTGCGGAGCGTCGGGCCTGGTGGCCGAGCGTGTGGACATCCGCGGCGGCGGCCGGACCAGGCTGGAGGTCCGGCCGTCGCAGGCGACCGACTTCCGCCACGGATTCGCCGCGTTATCCCGCTTCTTCCCCGAGGGCAAGTCCCTGATCGCCCGGGTCGAGGAACGCCTCTGGGACACCCTGTACGGCCTGGGCCAAAGCGCATCGCCGCTGGTCTTCGAGGACCAGTACATCTCGACCGGCGGCCAGATCTACGAGCTGCTGATCGGCCACGACCGGATGCTCGGCGACCTGCGGCCGCTGGTGTTCCGCAGCATCGGCTTCGGCTCGGCGCTGGTGTGCCACCCGTATGACATCTGCACGGCGATGCTGCTCGAGGAAGCGGGCGGGGTCATCGAAACCCCGGACGGCGCGCCGCTGCGGGCGCCGCTCGACACGACCTCGCCGGTGGCGTGGATGGGCTACGCCAATCCCGCCCTGGCCGAGCAGGTCCGGCCGATCCTGAAGATACTGATCCAGGAGATCCTCCGATGAATGGCCCCCCGTGGCAGGGCGAGGCGCCGGGCCGCCTCGACGTGATGGGCGGCGTGGCGGATTACAGCGGCGCGCTCGTCTTGCAGATGCCGATCCGGGCCACGACGCGGGTCACGATCACGCCGCGCACCGCGCCGGGACTCGAGTTCACCAGCGACCTGGAGGGGAGGGTCTCGCTCCCATGGCCGGAGGTCCCGATCGCTCCGACCGGCGACGTGAGCGCCCTGCGAGGCTGGCTCGACGAGCACGGCGTGCCGCACTGGGTGCGCTACCCGCTTGGCTGCCTGCTGCTGTTCGCCCAGGCCCACGACTGGCGGCCGGCGGGCGGGCTGACCTTCGCGATCACCTCGGACGTACCCGCGTCGATGGGCGTCAGCAGCAGCGCGGCGCTCGAGGTGGCGACGCTCCGGGCGCTCGAGTCGGCCTCGGGCCGGCGGTTCCGCGGCACGGAGCTGGCGCGGCTGGCGCAGCGGGCCGAGAACGAAATCGTCGGCGCGCCCTGTGGCCTGATGGACCAGCTCGCCGCCGCGCACGGAGTGCCTGGGGCACTACTGCCCATCCTGTGCCGCCCCGACGTCCTGAGCGATCCGGTCCCGCTGCCGCCGAACGCAATCGCCGTCGGCTGGCCCAGCGGCGTGAAGCACGCCGTGACCGGTTCGCCCTATGCCACGGCGCGGACGGCCTCGTTCATGGGCAAGAAGATCCTGGAAGGTCTGGTGGGACGCTCGCTGGCGTACCTGGCGGAGCTGGCCCCGTCGATCGTCCGCGGCGCGGCCGAAGACTTGCTGCCGAGTTCCCTCGCCGGCGCCGAATTCCTGGCGCGCCACGGCGCGGTGGAGGATTCCCTCTCGACGATCGATCCCGCGCGGATGTATCCCGTGCGGGCCGCCGCCGCGTTCCCGGTCGAGGAAAGCTTTCGCTGCGGCCTCGCGGTCCAGCTCCTGCGCGGGGTCCGCGATGGCGATCCTCGCGAGGCACTCGAGGCCGTCGGCGAGCTGATGTACCAGGCCCACGCCGGCTACGGGTCGATCGGCCTGGGCTGTCCCGAGACGGACGTAATGGTCGAGGCGATCCGCGGACTGGGCCCGCGTCGGGGCTTCTTCGGCGCCCGCGTCAGCGGCGGCGGGAGCGGCGGCACGGTCGTCGTGCTGCTCGAGTCTTCGGCCCTTCCGGAATTGACGCGACTGTCGCAGACGCTGACCTTCGGCGAGGCCGCGCCGGCCCCGTTGATCCTCTAGCGTGAGCCTGCGTTGGCGACCCGCCCGACGGCACCCGTAATCGGAGCTGGGACCCATGATCTCCCCGCATCCTCTCGCCGCGTGGATAGCCATCGCGATCCTCGCGGTCGCGACAGGATTCAACCCGGCGGACGAGCCCGGAACCGACCAGAAGGATCAGATCGTCGCGCTGCGGCGGATCGGCGGCGCGGTGTTCGAGCGCGACGGGACCGTCGTGGAGGTCAACCTCAACGGGACCGCGGCGAAGGACAAGGTGCTTGACCACCTCGTCGGCTTCAACGCCCTGACCGACCTCTCGCTGGAACGAACCGAAATCGGCGATGACGGCCTGCGCCGGCTCGCCGGGTTGAAGCGACTGGTCTGGCTGAACCTGTACCGTACGCGGGTGACCGACGCCGGCCTGGTCCACCTGGCCGGCCTGAAGCGGCTGGAGCACCTGCCGCTGGGCGAGACGCGGGTGACCGACGCCGGGCTTGCCCACCTCGTGGGCCTGCGGCGGCTGACCTACCTCGGCCTGCGCGGCGACCGGATCACCGACGCCGGATTGCCACACATCGGCAAGCTGACGGGCCTGACGAGCCTCCACCTGGGCCAGACTGAGATCACCGATCGAGGCCTGGCCGAGCTGAAACCGCTATCCCGCCTGAAGGTCCTCTGGCTGGACGACACGCGCGTCACCGACGCCGCGATCCCGGCCCTGGCCGGTTTCGAATCGCTCGAGGAGCTGCACGTCTGCCGTACTGGGCTGACGGTCGAAGGTGTGCGGCGGCTCGGGAAGCTACGGCCAGGTTGCCGGATCTTCTACCGCTCGGAGCACGAGTCGGAGTGACGAGCTCCGGCGGCCGGCGGCCACGGCGATCGCCCGCGGCCGCGAGCGTCGTCACTCCCACGATCCTGGGTCACGAATCAGAGGGCAGCAAGCCGGCCGTCCGCAGCGCCGCCCGCATCTGGGATTCCTTGTCCTTCGGCAGGTCGGAGACCGGCGAACGGCATGGGCCGATCGGCAGGTCGATCATCCGCAGCGCGGCCTTCAGGCCGGAGGGCACGGTGCTGAGGGTCAGCGCCAGGCGGAGCGGGCTCAATCGGTCCTGGGCGGCCTTCGCCCCCGCGAGATCGCCCGCGCGATGGCGATTGTAGATCTCCGCCACCAGGGCCGGGGCAACGTTGCCCGAGGCAGGCACGGCCCCCCGGGCGCCGGCCATCAGGCCGTAGAAGATCAGCGTGTCCCGGCCGATCATGACGCTGAACCGATCCGGAACGACCCGGATGTACTCGGTCGTGTTCTGAAGGTCGCCACTGCTGTCCTTGACGCCCACGATGTTGGGGATCTCGGCGAGCCGGCCCAGCGTGCCGACGTCGATCTTCACCCCGCCGCACGTCGCCGGGTTGTTGTACAGGAGGATCGGCAGGCTCGTGCTCTCGGCGATCCGGCGGTAGTGGTCGAAGATCTCCTGCTGGTTCGGCAGGATGAAGTACGGCGTGATGATCGAGACGCCGTCGGCCCCCTCGCGCTCGGCCATCTTCGTCAGGCGGATGACCTCGCGCGTCGACTCGGCGCCGGTGCCGGCGAGGACGGGCACCCGCCCGTTCACGTGCGCCACCGCGGTCGCGATCACCTCCTGCTTCTCGCGGTCATCCAGCGTGCAGAACTCGCTGTTGGTGCCGAGGACGAAGACGCCGTGCACCCCGTTGCCGATCAGGTGGTCGATGAACCATCGGAGCCGGGGAAGATCCAGTTCCTCGTCGTCCTTCATCGGGGTGGCGACCGGCGGGATGATGCCCTGGAATTGCATGGTCATGTCTCGGATTAAGGCGAGTGTCTGGGGAGTGCGGCGAGGCGGGCCGGAAGGCGGCGGCAACCCGATCGGACCCTTGCCCTGCTGGGCCGAACCGCGGGGCCTCGCGCCGGCCTCGGATGCGATCATTGCTCGGGGATCGAGAGGGTATTGTAAGCGGGCCGACTGGATTCAACAACCGTTCGACCGCAGGCCACGGCCCGCCGCGCCGCGGGATGCGAGGGTGGGGCCTCAGGACCGGGCGAAGCCCCAGGGCGCGCGATACGCCTTGGTGAGCCTGGCGTTGGCGTCCTCGTCGCCGAGGATCGTCTCGTTCTTCGGGTCGAAGTGGAGCGCCCGGCCGGTCCGATAGGCGATCTCGCCCAGGTGGGCCAGGGCGCAGGTCAGGTGGGCCACCTCGGCGTCGGCGTTGTTCGCACCGGCCCCGCCCGAGCGGATCGTGTCAAAAAAGTTGGCGACGTGCTCCTCGTTGCCGGCGCCGCCGCGCCCGCCCGGGCCTTTTTCCTCCTTCGCCCCGAGGTAGGTCTGGAAGGCCCCTCGCCGCGAGAACACCATGTAGCCCTCGGTGCCGTAGAAGACGTTCGCGTTGTCGAACCCGCGCTCGCCGTACGGGGCGAAGTTCCGGTTCTCGTAGATGAGCACCTTGCCCCCGTCGTACTCGAAGACGACCACCATGTTGTCGGGATACTCGCTCTCGCCCCTGAGCTTCACGCGGCTGCCGTGGGCGATGACGCGAGTCGGATGAGTGGTGACGCCCAGGCCCCAGCGGGCGAGGTCGATGTCGTGGATGCCGTCGTCGCCGATCTCGCCGTTGCCGTAGTCGTGGCAGGCGTGCCAGCGCCGGATGCGGCCGGGGTTATAGGGCCGCTCGGGAGCCGGTCCGAGCCACATGTTGTAATCCAGATACTCCGGCGGCGGCTCGTCGGGGACCGGCTCGGGATGGTTGCCGCGCGCCTCGACCCCGAAGGCCTTGGTCATCACGATCTCGCCCAGGAGGCCGCTTTTGAGCACCTTGCCCGCCTCGGCGGTGAGAGGGCTCGAGCGCATCTGGGTGCCGTGCTGGACCACCTTGCCGGCCCTGGTCGCCGCCTCGACGAGGAGGCGGCCTTCGCGGAAGACGTGCGACGCGGGCTTCTCGACGTACACGTGCTTGCCCGCCTCGAGCGCCCGCACCGCAATCGGCGAGTGCCAGTGGTGCGGCGTCGCGACGATCACCGCGTCGATCGCGGGGTCGTCGAGCACGCGGCGAAAGTCCCCCTCGACGCGGGGCGCCTTGCCCTGCGCCTTCTCGACGACGGAGCCTGCCCGGTCGCGATTCCGGGAGTTCACGTCGCAGACCGCGAGGACCACGACGCCCGGGTTCTTCAACACCCGCCCCAGCAGGAAGGTGCCCCGGCCTCCGGCGCCGATGATCGCGGCGTGGATCGCATCGTTCGGCCCCGGCCGGGCCCCGGCCATCCCCCGGACGGCCGCGTCGGGGAGGACACTGGCGGCGATGGTTCCCGTCCCGGCGGCCAGGAATCGTCGGCGATCGAGCCTCATGGTCGTCTCTCCTCTCGCGGTTCGCCTCGTCAGTCCCGAGGTCCCCGGTCGCGGTGGCCTCGCCACGATGCTGCGCCATCATAGTCCACGGCACCCGGCCGAGATAGCCGGCCGTCGCCGCGGGCGGACAGATCAGCCCGGCGAACCCGTGAGGCCGCGGAGGACCGGCCCATCGGGCCGATCGCGCCCGTACCGAACCGTATGCCGGCCCATCGAATAGACGGGCGGGCGGAAGCGATCGCCGACGACCCGGATTGTGTACATGACCTCATGCGAATCTTCTTCGATGACCTGCACGACCGGGCTGGTCATCCCCTCGAACCTCACCTCGGGCAGCCAGGCGACGGGCTTGCGGCCGTCGTTGTCGGCCACGTCCACCGTGATCGGCCAGCCGGGGAACTGGGCCCGGTCGCCCTCGCGCGCGTCGGCGAACCGCGGCCAGCACTCGAACGTGACCCGGCGAGCCTTCCTGTCGAACCGGACGATCCCGTAGCCGTCGCCGCGACGGCGCTCGTCCTCGATCTTCGCCGGGTTGGCGTAGGCCATCATCGAGATCCTGTTGCCCAGGCCGTCCCGGAAATCCCCGGTCCAGGGCAGCGGGCTGCCCGGGACCGGATTCGGCCCGGGCTTCTCGTCGAGCGGGTGCCACCATCGGCCGTAGATCGTGTTGACGAGGGCCGGGCTGGTGAATCCATAGGGCCCGTCGCCGAACTCCTTGATGCCGTGCTTCACGACGACCGCAAGGTGCTGGTCGCCGCAGAGGTGCACGGCCCGGACGCGGCGCAGGTCTTCCAGCGCCCGATCCCGCTGCTTCTGCGGCCAGCCGTTGCAATCGAGATCGGCCAGGAGCCGATCGTTGCGACGGCCGTGCATGTGGACAGCACCGCAGAAGGCCGTCTGCGACAGCACGGCCTTCAACTCGGCCCCGGCCCAGTCCTCCCCCCACTCCTGGAGGAACCTGTGCTGGCGGTCTCCCAGGAGGACGAGCCCGGGGAGATCGATCGAGGCGGGGTCATAGGCCGTGTCGTTGATGTGATCGGGGCGCGGGCCCATCTGGGGAATCTTGCCGGCTGGCCCGGTCTTGAACTTCCGGTCCTCGAGGATGGCGAAGTCGACCCCGCCGACCCGGAGTCTCGTGAAGTAGACGGTGATCCCGCGGTCGACCGGCGCGGGGTCGACGGGGTCGGGCAGGTGCCAGGTCTGCTGGCGCTGGACGAGGTTGACGTAATCGACCGGATAGAAGTAGCCGCCGTCGGCGTTGCCCTCGAGCGTCGAGCGCTTGCCGTTCTCGCCCCACAGGTTGGGGTGGCCGACGTCGTGGTCGTCGGGGATTGTGACGGTCGGCCGGTCGCGGATGACGTCGCGGAATTGCAGGCCGAACTCGATCCAGCCGGCGGTGTGCTCCGTGTGCCGGTAGGTCTGGTCGCCGGCGAAGAACAGGAGGTCGGGGTCCTGGGCCTTGAGGTTCTCGAGGATCTCCGGCCGGAGCCCGGTCGTCCGGCTGGAGTTGCACGACAGGTTGGCGACGACGATCACATCCTTGTCGCGGGGATCGCGCCGGATCAGTCCCTCGAACGCCGCCCGGTCGCCGTGGCGCACGCGGTAGGCGACATCGCGGGTATCGTCCCACCCCTCGACGCGGAAATGGGCGCTCCATCCCGGGGTCAGGACATCGGCCCTCATCGCCTCGACCCACCGGCCGTCGCGGCGGAACTCCAGGCGGGCCTCTCGCGGCTCGCCGGGCAGGAGAGGGTAGAGTTGCGCGGTGAGCTTCAGGACGCCGTGATCGTGGGTATAAAGTGCGAAGGCCACGACCTCGTCGCGCGGCACGTTCATGGGCGGCGGGGCGGCCCGCCCTTTCGGCCTCGGCTTCTTCCACCACTCGCCCACGGTCAGCGATTCGAGGTTCGGGAATTCCTCTCCGAACGGCGAGGCCGTCGCGATGGGACCAGCGGAGGTCGCTGGCGTCCGTCCCAGCCAGCGCGAGAGCAGGGCCGCGGCCCCGAGGAAGAATCGGCGTGTGATCGGCCGGCGGGGCATGGGGAAGCTCCTCGTGGCATCGGAGGAGGGAGGGTTTGGAGAGCCGCGCATCGGGTCTTCGGGCTCAGGGTAGAGGGAGCGGCGGCAATCCGCAAGCTTCCATCGAGGCGAACCCAGCGGGAAACCGCACCTGGTGGATCGGATCATCGGATCAGGTCGGGTAGACTCGGTGAATCTCGTGGTGCCGCCGGAGCGGCGATCCCGCCCCGCGTCGGGGCCGCACCGTCGCCACACTCCGGAGAAGGGGGATCGACTCGCGATGCGATGGCTCTGGACGCTCTGTCTGATGGCCGCGGCCTCCGCCTCGGCGCCGATACCGGCGATGGCCGGCGAACGGCGGCCGAATGTCGTGTTCATCGCCGTGGACGACCTCAACGACTGGGTCGGCTGCCTCGGCGGCCATCCGCAGGCGTTCACGCCGAACATCGACCGCCTGGCGCGTCGTGGGACGCTCTTCACCAACGCGCATTGCCAGGCTCCGCTGTGCAACCCCTCCCGCTCCAGCGTGCTGACCGGCCTGCGACCGTCGACGACCGGGATCTACGCCCTCGAGCCCGGAATCCGCGCGGTGGCTTCCCTGAAGGACCGCGTCACGCTCCCGCAGCACTTCGCCACCCACGGCTATGCCACCGCCACCTTTGGCAAGGTGTTCCACGACGGGTCGATCCCCCCGGCCGGTCGCGCCCGGGAATTCCAGGTCTGGGGCGAGGTGGGACGGATGCCGATGCCCCGGGAGAAGTTCGTCCACACCCCGGACGACCTCCGGGCGATGGACTGGGGGGCCTTCCCCGATCGCGAACAGGACAGCGGGGACTGGAAGATCGCCAACGCGGCCATCGCCCACCTGAAGGGCCTGCCGAGGGACCGACCCTTCTTCCTCGCCGTCGGGTTCCGGCTGCCGCACGTCCCTTGCTTCGCCCCGAAGGCGTGGTTCGACCGGCTCCCGGAAGCATCGCTCGCCATGCCGGCGGTCAAGCCCGACGATCGCGACGACGTGCCGACGTTCGCCTGGTTCCTCCACTGGAAACTCCCGGAGCCGAGGCTCTCGTGGTTGAGGAAGGCCGATCAGTGGCGCCCCCTGGTCCGGGCCTACCTGGCCAGCACGAGCTTCATGGACGCCCAGGTCGGCCGCGTACTCGAGGCCCTGGACGCCGACGGGCGTGCGGGGAACACGGTGGTCGTGCTCTGGTCCGACCATGGCTGGCATCTCGGGGAGAAGGGGATCACGGGCAAGAATACGCTCTGGGAACGGTCCACCCGCGTGCCGCTCATCTTCGCCGGGCCGGGCGTCTCCTCGGGCTCGAGCTGCGGCCGTCCCGCGGAGCTGCTCGACATCTACCCCACCCTCGTCGAGCTTTGCGGCCTCCCTCCCCGCAACGACCTCGAAGGCCATAGCCTGGTGCCCCAGCTCAGGGACCCCTCCGCGCCCCGAGACGCTCCGGCCATCACGACCCACAACCCGGGGAACCATTCGATCCGCTCGGAGCGCTGGCGATACATCCGCTACGCCGACGGCGGCGAGGAGCTCTACGACCACCGCAACGATCCTCACGAGTGGAACAACCGTGCCAGGGACACCGCCCTCGCGGGCGTCCGGCGCGAGCTCTCGCGATGGCTGCCCGCCAGGGACGCGGCCCCGGCGCCGGGCAGCATGTCCCGCCTCCTGGTCCGGGAAGAAGGCATCTGGTACTGGGAGAACCAGCCGATCGTCCCCGGCGAGGTGGGTCGGCGCGCACCGAAGAACGGGGAACGGCCCACGCCGGACAACACGCATCGCTCCCCCGGAGCGAAACCATCGGAGCCAGGGCGTCCCTGATGGCTCCAGGCGATTGATCCGAAGGACGCGACGCCACCGGCTTCAGCCCCGACGATCGGAAGGTCGGCCCCGGTGGGAATGGCCCCGGCTCGAACCGGCCCTGCGTGCCGACAACCTCCTCGGGCCGCACGCCCTTGAGCCGCCGACGGGCGAGTTCAGCCCGAGATCCTTGAGGACCAACGGCCTGAGATCCGCGACCCGGGTGAGCCCGAAAAAGCGTGTTCACCACCCGGAGCGCCAGGCGAATCATGCGGACCTGGTTGGTCACCCGGCCGTTCTTGACGTAGTATTGTTCCGAGTGGCGGTGGTAATCGTGGATCAGCTCGCCGACGGCGAGCTCACCCTCGCCCGGCTTCGAGCGACTGGAGTTGCCTGACATGACCCGGCCAAGGGCATGTCGCCCGGCCGGCAGCCGTTGAGATCTCTCCTGACTGGAGAATCCTGCCGGCCGAGGTCGTGGCCGTCGATCTGGACGACGACCCGATTCCCTGGTCTGTCGTGGCGGTACTTCGGGATGGGGGATCGGAGGCGAATTTCGCTGCGGACTCCTGGACCGGGTTTGAGTCGTCGTGATACGACTCAAACCGGACTTCCAGGGCCGCACTGCCGCACACTGGCAGGCAGACGAAATGGTGTTCAGCAAAGCACTTACTGACCGCTGCGCAAAGAGGCTCAAGTTGAATGCCGCGAAGATTGTCAGAAACCCTTAATCGGCAACATCTTCCGCAGCTCCGATCGGGGTTTAGTCATCCGATAGTACTGCTTCGGCCTCCGCTTGACCACCCGCGGCTCGACCCGACCCGGCCGCGCCGGGTTGA
>DAIDHB010000413.1 GCA_027452145.1 Planctomycetales bacterium | reverse complement strand
ATGTTGCGCACCTGGGCCGTCAGGTTGCCGGCCATCGAGTTGACGCTATCGGTCAGGTCCTTCCAGGTGCCGGCGACGTCGCGGACATCGGCCTGGCCGCCGAGCTTTCCTTCCGTGCCCACCTCGCGGGCGACGCGGGTGACCTCGGCGGCGAAGGAGCGGAGCTGGTCGACCATCGTGTTGATGGTGTTCTTGAGCTCGAGGATCTCGCCCTTCACGTCGACGGTGATCTTCTTCGATAGGTCGCCGTTGGCGACGGCCGTCGTCACGTCGGCGATGTTGCGCACCTGGGCCGTGAGGTTGCCGGCCATGAAGTTTACGCTGTCGGTCAGGTCCTTCCAGGTTCCGGCGACGCCGCGGACATCCGCCTGGCCGCCGAGCTTGCCCTCGGTGCCGACCTCGCGGGCGACGCGGGTGACCTCGGAGGCGAACGAGCCGAGCTGGTCGACCATTGTGTTGATGGTGTTCTTGAGCTCGAGGATCTCGCCCTTCACATCGACGGTGATCTTCTTGGACAGGTCGCCGTTGGCGACGGCCGTGGTGACGGCCGCGATGTTGCGCACCTGGCCGGTCAGGTTGCCGGCCATGAAGTTCACGCTATCGGTCAGGTCTTTCCACGTCCCCGACACGTCGCGGACATCGGCCTGGCCGCCGAGCTTGCCCTCGGTGCCGACCTCGCGGGCGACGCGGGTGACCTCGGAGGCGAACGAGCTGAGCTGGTCGACCATCGTGTTGACGGTGTTCTTGAGCTCGAGGATCTCGCCCTTCACATCGACGGTGATCTTCTTGGACAGGTCGCCATTGGCGACGGCCGTGGTGACGGCCGCGATGTTGCGCACCTGGGCCGTCAGGTTGCCGGCCATCGAATTCACGGAGTCCGTCAGGTCCTTCCAGGTTCCCGAGACGCCCTCGACGCGCGCCTGGCCGCCGAGCTTGCCCTCGGTGCCGACCTCTCTCGCGACGCGGGTGACCTCGGCGGCGAAGGAGCGGAGCTGGTCGACCATCGTGTTGATGGTATTCTTGAGCTCGAGGATCTCGCCCTTCACATCGACGGTGATCTTCTTGGACAGGTCGCCGTTGGCGACGGCCGTCGTCACCTCGGCGATGTTGCGCACCTGGGCCGTCAGGTTGCCGGCCATCGAGTTGACGCTATCGGTCAGGTCCTTCCACGTGCCGGCGACGCCGCGGACGGCCGCCTGGCCGCCGAGCTTGCCCTCGGTACCGACCTCGCGGGCGACGCGGGTGACCTCGGAGGCGAACGAGCTGAGCTGGTCGACCATCGTGTTGATGGTGGTGGCCGTGCGAAGGAACTCGCCCTGGAGCGGCCGGCCGTCCATCTCGAGCGCCATGGTCTGCGAGAGGTCGCCCTGCGCGACCGCGCCGATGACGCGGGCGGTCTCGCTGGTGGGATGGACCAGGTCGCCGATGAGGGCATTCACCGAGTTCAACGCGTCATCCCACGACCCGCTGACGGAGCCCAGCGAGGCTCGCTGGTGGATCTTCCCTTCCTTGCCGACGACGCGGCTGATGCGCTCGAGTTCCCGGGCCATACGTTCGTTCAGCTCGATGACCTCGTTGAACGTATCGGCGACCTTGCCGGCGACCCCGGTCCAGTCGAGGGGGAGTCTGACGGAGAAGTCCCCTTTTTTGAGCGCCGTCAGGGCCGTCAGCAGCGCCGTGAGGTCGAGGTCGTCGCCCACAGAGTTGATCAGTGCCGGCATATATGGCTCCCCACGGGGAGGTGTAGTCTCGGAAGACGTGAGGGACTCCGACCTGGTAGGTTAATGCAACGACATTGCATGAGTCAATCGGCATCACGGCCGGACGGGCCCTGGGACAGCCACGCCGCGTCGGGACGGCTCGACGTCGGAACCGGAAAGGGTGCCTGACTTTGCGCGTCCTTGCCCGTGAACCTCCGGGGCGATCCGTCCCGGCCTCGGGGCCGGGAGAGACCGCTCATCAATGCACTTCGGTATGCGGATTGCTATGTCTGATTGATGCCCGTCGCGGCAACCGAGAAGCAGGCACGCAGATCACGGCAGCTCGTTGGACCGCCATCCTGGTGAGCCGGCGCGCGAGTGCCCTACCTCAAATCGGGATGGAGGCGGATCGCACCCCGCCGCCATTTCCGGTCAATTCCTCCGTTCCCGTTCCGGGACGGGCCTGGCACCTCGCCGGGAGTCACCCCGGCCGGGTGGGCGCCTTCTGCGCGCCGCGCGGGAGGCGCCCGGACCGTCCCCTTGAGCATACACCGCCCAGGGAGAAAACGCCATGAGCTTCAATCTTCGACTGGTCCTCCGGGATCCCGCAACGAGCCGCCGGGTGTCGCGGTTCCGCCGCCGTCGTCCGTGGCTCGAGGCGCTCGAGGACCGGACGGTGATGTCGGTGGTTGTTCCGGCCGACGAGGCCCATCAACCGGCCGTCGCGGTGCATCATCACGCCGCCCTGGCCGTCGCCGGCCACCATCCCCTGATCGACGGCCATCACGGCCCGAGGGACGCCGCGGCCGGACATCACGACGCGGGCGCGACGAAGCATCACCTCGCCGGGGTCGCGAAAGGCAAGGCCCGTCATGTTGCGCACCACCGCTTCCGGCGGCATGCCGGGGCGCACGGCCACTCCTCCGCCGCCGGCTCGACGAGCACCTCGGCGGCCGCGGCCGCGACTCCGTCCCCCACGCCCGCGCCGACGACCGCCGCGGCCCCGATGGCGTCGCCCCTGACCACGCCATCGCCGACCCCGACCTCCGCCCCGGCCGACCCGACCCTCCTGACCCTGTCCCTCAACCCGATCAACCTGAATCTGCTGGGCCTCAACGTGCAGCTCTACGGAGCGACCACGTCGAGCCCGGTGACGGTTACGGTCTCGGCCCAGCCGGGAAGCGGGCAGCTCCTCGGCAACCTGCTGACCGACGCGGCCGGGCTGCTGAACGTCCAGGGCGTGAGCAACGCGCTCGACAACGTGCTGAACAGCGTCGTCGGGCTGGTCAATCAGAGTTCGCTGAGCGTGGCCGGCCAGACGGGCTCGACGAGCGTCACGAGCACCACCCAGGTCCTCGACGCCTACATCGCGCCGGTGAATCTGGACCTGCTCGGGGCGGTCGTCACCACCAGTCCGATCAACCTGGTGATCCAGGCACAGGCCGGGCCCGGCCAGGCGCTGGGGAACATCGTGACGGACCTGGCGAACCTGCTCAACAACCCCACGGGGAATGTGGTCAAGGACGTTGAGAACGGACTTACGAACCTGCTGAGCACGCTCAACCAGCAGTTCCCGACGATCAGTCCGTCGCTGCCGACCCCCAGTCCGACGCCGACGCCAACCTCTACCGGCACCTCCTCCGGCTCGTTCCAGCTCCTGAGCCCGACGGTGCCGCCGATCGACCTGAACCTGCTCGGCCTGATCCTCCAGACCAGCACGATCCAGGTCAACGCGACCTCGCAGTCCGGGAACGGGAATCTGCTCGGCAACCTGATCAACGACCTGCTGAACACGGTGCATGCGTCGCAGTCCGACCTGAACACGATCAACTCGGACCTCAACGGGGTGCTGGACAAGGTCATCGGCGTGCTGAACGCCACGACGCTGACGCTGCCCTCGGGCGCGGTCTCGTCCCTCAGCCCGACGCTCCAGGAGCTGGCCTCGCCGACCTTGATCGACACCACCGGTACCGCGGTCCCGCCCGAGCCGGTGCTGAACCTGTCGATCGCCTCGCCGAGCAGCACGCCGCCGGTGGACGTGAACCTTCTGGGAGTGGTGGTGACGACCAGCAATATCCAGGTGCAGCTCCTGGCGCAGCCGGGGCAGGGCCAGATCCTGGGGAACCTGGTGTACAACGCGTCCCACCTGCTGGATGGTGGGTTGCTGAGCGTCCTGGGGCTGCTCAACAGCCTGGGAGTCTGATCTCGGCGTCTCTTTCCGGCGGCGGGATCGATGGATGTGGGGTGGGCACTGCACGCCGGTCGGGGCCTCAGCCCGGCGTGCGATGCCCCACCCTGGATTCCGGCCTCGGAGTCTTCCGGTACGGATTCTCACGCGTCGCCGACGCGCGGGCGATCGCGACGGTAGACCTCGGCCCCGGGCCCCAACGCGACCTTCTGGGCCAGCCTGGTGAAGGGCCCCGAACGGCCGACGATCAGGAGCTGGCCGGGGAGCTCGACCGCCGTGGTGAGCCGGCTGACGAGCTGGCGCTCCAGATTGGCGTCGGCGCCGAGCCACCCGCGGCCGGTCCCGCGGACGGCCAGGACAAAGAGCGGCCGATTGGGGAAATAGCGCAGGGCCTTGCGGGCGAGCCAGGCGGACTGGCATGACTCGTGGCGGTCGAGGGTGGAGCGCAGGGCGCTGATCGCGTCATCGGGAAGGCCGTGGGCGAGGAAGGTATCGCTGAATCGGACGTTGGAGCGCTCGTGCTGGGCGGCGGCGGACTCCTCGTCGAACCGATCGAGCCGGCCGCGCATCTCCTCGAGTTCGGTCGTCTGCCCGGTGGCCTGGAAATGGTCGTGCAAGGCCTGGAGGGCCTGGCGCGTCCAGCATCCGTCGCCGAGCTCGGCCATCATCTCCAGCAATCGGTTCCCCTCGGGGTCGCCGAGCTCGAGCAGGTGCGAGCCGAGGACGAGAGCGGCCTGGGGATGGCAGGGGTCGATGTTGAGCACCGAGCGAAGGAGCGGCACGGATTCCGCGACTCCCCTGAGGCCCAGCGATGAGCGGGCCGCTTCCCATGCCTCGGCGGCTGCGGTCGCGGCGGATGCCGATGCCGGTTCGGCGGCGGCCACGGTCTCGGAGGCGGCGTCGGAGGCGTCGGGCGACGGTGTCGGCGGTCCGGCGACGGCAGCGGTGTCCGTCGGGATCGAGGGCCCGGCGGCCTCGCGGCGCAGGGTGGCGGCGGCGCGCTGGTGGCGCAGCCACCAATCGGCGGCGACCTCGCGCCGCCACTGGGCGGCGAGCCAGGAGTGGATGGCCTGGGCATCGCCGTCGATCAGGGCCTCGGCCGCGGAGGGACGAGGCGCCTCGGGGAACCCGAGGCGGCGGCAGTCGTCTTCCGTCCAGCCGAGCGCGCGGCTCCGATCGCTGAGGGCCGGGTGGGTCTCGTCGTGGCCGGTGGCGCGGGCCAGGGCCCGATCGATCCATCGCGAGGCGTCGGCCGGCGAGACGGGCGTGTGAAAGGCCAGTCGCAGCCGGTCGAGTATGTCGGCGGGTGGCTCGGGCGAATGCTCGGCGGCGCGGAACACCTCGAGCCAGAACCGTTCGGCGAGCATCGGGTTGAGGCACTCCATCCGCCAGAGGGCCGAGACCAGCGGGGCGGCTCCGGTGTGGCCGGCGGCGACCCGATCGGCGTGATACTCGTGGGCGCGCGAGAGCACCATGGCCCGCGCGTGGAGCCTCGGCCAGTACCAGTGCGCCACGCGCACCGTCGCCAGTCGGAGCGACCACTGGAACGAGCTGGCCGCCGGGCGCTGCATCCGTTCGAACAGGGTCGTCCAGGTGCGATGGAGCCGATAGATCCGGTTGTTGCTGCGCGCGTGCCGGCCCGAGCAATGGGCCATCTCGTGGGCCAGGACGGCCGTCAGCTCGTCGACGGTCAGCGCTTCCATCAGGGGCAGGCCGAGCTGGAGGAACATCCGGGGCCAGCCGAGGAAGCCGAGTCGCGGGACCTCGCTGATGCCCGCGTTGTACTCCATGGTGATCCGGACCTCGTCGAACGGCGGGCACTGGAGCTCGCTCCGCAGCGATTCGAGGAGGCCGGACAGCCCCGGTGCATCCGACGGCGTGAGGAGCCGGCCTGAGGGCGGGGCGTGGTCGACGGAGAGCAGCAGGAACGCCTGCGACGTGGCGTAGAGGAACGCCGCCACGCCCGCGAGGAGCAGCCAGATCCCCGACTCGAACGGCAGCATGACCCCCGCGGCGAACGCGGCGAGGCCCAGGCCGAAGAGGAAGAGGACCAAGGCGACAAAGGCGGCGAGGCCGGCGGCCATCCAGGCCGTGGTCGCCCGCTCGAGCGACCGCGGGCGGCCGGCATGTCGGCGCTCCATCCGCCGGACCAGTTCATCGAAGTCGTGGAGGGTCATCGGGCCGTCGTGCTCGAAGGGGCCGCCGGGAAGCCCGAGGAAATCGCTCGCTTCACGAGCTGGTGGGGCGGGCCGAGCCGGACGTTGTAGCGTTCGGCGGCCGCCAGGTAGTCCTTTCGCTGTTCGGGAACCGTGCCGCGAGCAGCGCGCAGATCAGGGCCTGCCACCGGGCACCGAGATACATTCGCTCGATGTCGCGCAGCGGGGGCGGCTGCCTGGACCGCAACGCGGCCGCGGCCACGCGGGCGTCGTGGCCCATCGTCGCGAGCGCCCCGGCGCCGCGCTCGAGCCATTTGTCGGCCTCTTCGGGCCTGCCGGCCATCCGCCAGGCGAGGCTGATGGCGAGGGCCTCGTTGGGATCCTTCAACGCCTCGGTGAGCGTGGGATCCTCGGTCGCCTCCTTCACGCGTCCGAGCGCCAGCAGGGTGTGCAGCCTGACGCTGCGCAGGTCGGCCCCCTGCGAGCGGCCGCAGTGCTCGAGGCACTCGTCGAGCTTGCCCGCGAAGTAGAGGGCGATCGCCCGGAACATGGCGGCTACGGGCCCCTTCGCCTCGATCGGCAGGCGGTTCTGCCACGCCGCCAGCTCGCCCTCGACGTCCTTGAGAGGGGCGTAGGTGGCGGTCGCCTCGAGGAGGGTGGCGACGGCGGGAAGGTCGGCCGCGTCGGCCTGGACAGCCGCGCGGCACTCGTCGGCGACCTTCCGTGCCTCGCCGGCCCCGAGCCGCGCCGTGAGGGCCAGGTCGGCGACGGCCCGCGCGTCGACTCTTCGGTCGCGGGCCTCCTTGATCTCGGCCAGGCACTCGGTCCACCGCGCGGCCGCGGCGCTACGGGCGGCCCGGGCGACCCACGGCCAGGGGAGTTGAGGGTCGGCCTGCATCGCCTCGCGGTACATCTCGCCCTGGCGGTCCCAGTCGGGCTCGATCCGCGCCCGCAGGTAAATCAGGGCGGGGTTCCTGGGGTCGGCCTTCAGGTAGTTGTCGTAGCGCGCCAGCAGACCCTCGTCGTGGCCGGACGCCTCGGACAGCGACTGGTAGAGCCGGTGCCACTGGACGGCGACCGGCCGGCGATCCAGGCCCGACTCGAGGAAGCTCCTGGCCCGGTCGGGATGGGCCCGATCGATCCGATCGGCGTAGGCCTCGATCATCGCCGCGTCGAGGGGCTTCCGTCGCAGGCGGTGCTCAAGGAACGTGAGCGCCGCCTGGCGATCCGTGGAATAGGCGATCTCGAACGCCTGGACGTCGGGGCCCATGAAGCGCTGGACGCAGGTCCTGGTGACCTGGCCTTTGCCCTTGTTGACCGTCAGGCTCGGCGGGGGTTCGGTGAAGAGATAGTCGACGTCGGGGACCGCGAGGAACGGGCGGCCGACGATCAGCTCCGCGTTCGGCGGGGCGTGGCGTTGGGAGTAGATGACGGTCCGGCGGATGATCGCCGCCTCGCCGCCGGGCATGAGGAGCCAGGCCGGCTTCTTGAACCAGCGATCGAGGTATCCGGCCTCGATCGCGAGGTCGTGGGTCTCGTCGACGGGGCCCGTGAGGCGGACGCGATGCTTGCCCTCGGCGACGACGATCTGCTCGGAGCCGACGACGGTCCGGGGCGGGCCGTCGTCGATGCGCAGCTCGACCGGGATCCCGGTGGCGTTGAGGACGTGGAGCGTCCGGTGCCGGCGGATGTACTCGTTGTTCACGGCGAGCCCGGCGGCCAGCAGGATCACGGACGTCAGGCCCAGGACGGTCCACCTGTGCCCCCGCGAGTAGGTCCCCTGGTCACCGCGGAAGAACCCGCTGAGGGAATGCGCGCGCGGGAAGCATCGAGTCGTACCGGCCCAGGGCCTTCTCGGACCGGGCGACGAACGCGCGGAACCTGTGGATCTGGCCGATCCTGGGCAGCTCGTCCAGCAGGTGCTGGGCGATCTCGAGGGCCTCCTGGTGCCGGCCCTTCTTCTGATAATGAAGGGCGAGGGTATCGAGCGGCCCGAGGGAATGGCGCCGGGCGGCACCGGGTGCCTCGAGGAAGTCGAGGAGCTTTCGCGCCTCTTCGAGCCGCCCCGAGTCGATCCTGCGCAGGGCCAGCTCGACGCGGACCTCGGGCAGGTCGGGGCGGAGCCGATGGGCGGCCTCGTACAGCTCGGCCATCGGTTCATACACCGCCGCCTGACCGAGCTGGGCCGCCATCCCGACGAGCATCTCGCCGTCGGTGGGGAACTTCTGCCGTGCCGACTGCCGCAGGCTCTCCGCCTGCTCGATCTCGTGGAAGGCCAGCAGGGTCCCGTGGAGCTTCAGCGCGGTCAGCGGCGAGGGCGATCGGCGGTATTCTTCCTGCGCGGCCGAGACCTGGAGCTGGCGCGCCTGCTCGTACTCGTCGGCACCGGCGACGAAGTGCCGGGTGCAGGCCGGGCAGGCGTCGATGATCCGCTTGCGGCCCAGCGGGAGGACCGGGATGAAGATGATCACGAACCAGAGCCGCGTGTCGTACGACTCGAGGTGGGCCACTCGGCCGCACGACCGGCACGGGGCGATGCGTACCGATCGGTTCCGCTTGCCGTAATAGAGCGTGCCGACCCCGTTGTACGTCGCGGGCATGCCAGGCTGCCTCCACCACGTGACTTGCAATCCGGAAGACGACGGACGCCGAATGGCGCGGACCGGCTCGCGGCGGATGACGCCGGTCGGTCGACCAGCGTCAGGACGCGGACGATACCATCTCTGTTCTACCGGGTGGATGCGTGTGGCTCAACCAGGCTGCGGCGAACCTGCGCCGGCATGCGACGGCCAGTCCGCGTGGCTGGCGAGGAGTCGGTGATGGAGGTGTCTGAAGGCCCCGCGGCCCGACGCGCGGGACCTCCTGCACGTACGCCGCCATCGACGCCGGGAAGGCGTGTTTCAGTCGTCGGCCTTTTTCGTCCGGGCCGACGGGGTGGTCTCCTCGGTCGTCCCGCGGGCCGGCGGCCGGGACTTCGACTTGAGGACGAACCAGTGGGTGCCGCCGGCGGCGGGGACGGTGAACGTGAGCTCGTCGCCTTTCCGATCCAGCGCCGGCCGGCCGACGACGCGGCCGTCCCGCCCCATGGCGAGCAGCTCGAGGTCGGGTGTCCGGGATCGCAGGGTGATCCGCGACCAGACCGGCTCGGAGACCATCGGCACCTGCCTCGGGCGGTTGGCGATCGCCCGGCCCACCGCCGTGACCAGGATGAAGTGCGACTCGACGAGCGGCTTGCCGTCGACGCTCGACAGCGCGACCACCGCCTTGGGCGTGCGCGTCTCGAAGCTGGCGTCGGTCGTCCTGATCTTCTTGCGCCCGATCCAGCCGCCGACGACCTGCGACTTCGGGGTGTCGATGACCAGGATTCCCTGCTGCCAGTCGCGGGTGATCTCGCCGGTGTCGGACTGCACGAACGAACGGCTCGGCGGCAAGTAATCGTGGGCCGGGTCGGTCACGATGATCGCGTCCTTCGCCGGCTGCGAGGCCTTGAGCCAGGGGAGTTCGCGCGTTTCGGGGAGCGCGACGGTCAATTTGCTCTGCTCGGTGAGCGTCCGGATGGCCACCGACGTGCGGGGGTCGACCTGGGTCCCGAAGAACTTCGACGCGTCGAGCTTGATGCAGTAGGTCTTCTTCGCCGGGCTGACGTGTCCGGCGCGGTAGATCAGGGCGGCGGCGGGCATGACCCCCGTCAGCGCGGGATCGTAGTACGTCGCCCACTGGTCCACGCTGCCCACCTGCGCGAGGTTCTGCGCGTAGGCGAACAGCATGGGCGCGTCCCAGCCCTGGAGCGCGGCGATGCTCGCCGTCCACACCGGGGACACGAACCGGTCGACGGCGGGGTACTCGACATTCCACTCGCTGATCGTCACCGGCTTGTCGCACACCTGGCCCATGGCGATCCAGTTCAGGAATTGCTCCTCGTAGTGGGGGTTCGACGAAAGGCTTTCGGCCTTGCCGTAGGTGTGCACGTCGATCACGTCGCCGTCGGCGAGGGCGGGGAGCGAGTACAGCGGCAGGCCGCCCCAGAAGTTGGTCGTGGCGATCGGCGCCTTCACCCCGATCTCGCGCAGGTCGGCGATCATCGCCTCGTTGAACTCGTGCTCGATCTGGGCGAGGTAGATCTTGCTCGGCCCGGGGACCCAGCTCTTCCAGATCTCGCCGAGCGGCAGCGAGTGCTTCTGGGCGAAGCGGGTGTACGACTCCTTCCACAGGGCGGAATGGTAGTCCATGTGCTTGTCGGGCAGGAACAGCAGGCCGCCGTGGAACGTCAGGTCGTTCTCGTTGGTGATGAGCACCCCGACGATGCCCGGGTCGTCCTTGTAGGCGAGCCTGGTGTACGAGTTGCGGTGGGACAGGTAGGCCCGCTGGAAATCCTTCATCAGGGACTGCACGCGGGTATTGTAGTAGTTGAAGGGGCCGGCGCTGCCGTTCTCCCGGCGCTGGATTTCGCTATAGCCCTCGGTGATCCCGTCACCCGGCTTGAGCTTGCGCCCCACGTGCATGTCGAGCCAGACGTAGATCCCCTCGTCCTTCAGGCACTTGATCCACCAGTCGAGCATGTCGAGCGACGACCCGGAGAGTGTCAGCGTGCTGGGCCCCCTGGGGCCGAAGATGTTCGGATCGACCCAGCCGGAGTCGTGGTGATGGATTCGCATCAGGTTGTAGCCGAGCTGGGCCATGCGGTGGGCATGCCTCGGCACGTCCTGCCTGGGGGTCGAGAACAGGGAGTACGCCGTCAGGTTGCCGCCCCAGAATCGTGCCGGCGTCCCGTCGCCGAAGACCAGCCGATCGCCGTCGGCCCGGACGAACCCGCGGCGCCCGGCGGGTCGGTCGTCCCGATTGAGGAAGCTGAGGTCCACCGGCGAGTCGTTCGGCACCAGGGCCGCGTGAAACCATTTCTCGGGGGTCTCGGGCCCGTAGCGTTCGGCGTCCATGGGCAGGACCACACCGCCCTCCGGCAGCTCGAGCGTCAGCCGGTAGTGGGTCGTCCCGGGCTCGATCCGTTCGGAGAAGAAGGGGGTGCGGACCGCGTTCTTGCGGTTCTGCTCGAAGTAGATCCGCGGCATCGGGCCCTCGACGCGAAGCGTGACGGCGCGCCCCTCGCCGACCGGCCACGTCCAGCCCGTGTTATTCGGCAGCAGCTCGGGATCGGCGGCCCGTTTCGCGAACGCGGGCGAATCCAGCTTGAAGTTCCATTGCCAGGTCCCGCCAATGACATTCGGGCGTGCCCGCTCGGCGTTGAAAGTGAGGTCCACGCTCAGGACGTTGGGCTTCGTCGCCTCGATCCTGCCGGAGAACGTGAGGCCCAGGTCCTTGACGACGCCGGAGACGCCGTACTTCTGGCCGCCCAGCGGCCTGAGCTTGAACGCCCCACCCCCCGCGACCCATTTCCAGTTCTCGGCCCAGAAGCCGGTGGAGCAGGTGATGACCGGCACGCCCTTGTGCATGATTCGGAATGGCGTGTCGTTCGGGTCGATCTGCACCGACCATTCGGGCACCGGGGGTGAGGCCTCGTCGCCGGGCGCCGGCGCCTGGCCCGCCGCGCGGAGCCCGGCCGGGAAGGCGAGGGCCGTGGTCAGGAAGCCGAGAGCCGCGATCGATCGTAAATCTCGCCAAGGGCCCATGACCCACCTCCTGGAGAACGCGCCGGATGTCGTTGCTGCCGGGACCGGTATTCAATCGGAGCATACGCGATCGGCCGTGGTCAAGGGGATCCGCGCGGGGGCGGACCACGCCGGGAGGCGCCCGTCCGCGGCCGCCGGGAGCGGACAGTCCTGCCCCGTGGCCATACGGGCGGACCGGCGATAGAGTGGTGTTCCGTCGGGTGCCTGGGTGCGATGGATCCGTACGCCGTGCGTCGGCGGGAGGAGCTGCGATGATCGGTGCGAGCTGCCCTCGATTGCTGAGCTGCCTGGCCCTCGCCGGGCTGATCGCCGGCCTGGCGCCGGCGATCCCCCCGGCCCGGTCCGACACGACGGCGGGCGAGCCCCTGGTCCTGCATGCGCGGTCGCGCGTCGCCGCGCCGGCCGCTGCGGCGAGGTCGCAGGACGGCGGCCCCGGCTTCGTCGTCCGGGAAGAGGTCCTGAAGGTCGACCCGTCGCACACCGCCATCATCATCTGCGACATGTGGGACAAGCACTGGTGCCGGGGCGCGACGCGTCGCGTCGGCGAGCTGGCGCCGGCCATGAACCGGACGATCGCTGCGGCGCGGGCGCGCGGCGTGCTGATCGTGCACGCGCCGAGTAGCTGCGTCGACGCCTACAAGGACCATCCCGCGCGACGGCGGGCGCAGTCGGCCCCGAGGGCCGCCAACCTGCCCGGCGACATCCAGGGCTGGTGCGACCGCATCCCGGCGGAGGAAAAGGGGGTGTATCCGGTCGACCAGAAGGATGGCGGCTGCGACGACATTCCCGCTTGCCCGCAGGGCTCGCCCTGGCGGCGGCAGGTGGCCGGCATCGAGATCCGCGACGAGGACGCGATCAGCGACTCGGGCGTCGAGATCTGGAACCTGCTCGAGAGCCGCGGCATCGACACCGCGCTTCTGATGGGCGTACACACGAACATGTGTGTGCTCGGCCGGCCGTTCGGCCTGCGGCAGCTCGCCCGCCACGGCAGGCGGGCGATCCTCGTGCGCGACCTGACCGACACGATGTACAACTCGCGGTCGTGGCCGCATGTCAGCCACTTCCAGGGGACGCAGCGGATCGTCGAGCACATCGAGAAATACGTCGGCCCGACGATCGTCTCGACGGACCTGACCGGCGAGCCGCCGTTCCGCTTCCGCCCGAATGGCGAGCCCCGGGCGGTGTTCGTCATCGGCGACGACGAGTATCGCACCGCCGAGACGCTGCCAGCGTTCGCACGCAAGGAGCTCGAGCCCCTGGGGGTGCGCTGCGACTTCGTCGTGGCCGATCCCGGGAGTCCCAACGACTTCCCGGGGATCGAGGCGCTCGACTCGGCCGAACTTCTCGTGCTGAGCGCCCGCCGGCGCGCGCCGGCCGAGAAGGAGATGGCGGCGATTCGCCGCTTCATCGCGGCCGGCAAGCCGGTCGTCGGGATCCGCACCGCTTGCCACGCCTTCGATGTCCGCAACGTGCCGCCGGGGCACGCCGTCTGGCGGACGTTCGATCCCGACGTGCTTGGCGGCCACTATGCCGGCCATTACGGCAACGGCCTCAAGCCGGCGATCACATCGGCCGTCGCGATGGCCAGCGGGATCGTCCCGGTCGAGATCCTGGACGGCGTGACCGTGCCGTTCACGGGGCAGGGGTCGCTCTACAAGACGGCCCCTCTGGCGGGTTCGACGGCGACGCTGCTGATGGGCGAGCTGAAGGACCAGCGGGGCACGAGCCCGCAGCCGGTCGCCTGGATCAACCGCAAGGGGAGCGCGCGGATCTTCTACACCTCGCTCGGCCATCCGGGCGACTTCGAGCGGCCGGAGTTCCGCACCTTGCTCCGCAACGCGGTCATCTGGGCGCTCGATCGTCAGCCGGCGCCGAGGGACGTCACGGCGTCGGCGTCGGCATCGCCGGCGCCGGGCCGCTGAGGGGCTGGCGCACCGCGTGCAACGATCCGAACGTCCTGGAGCGGACCCTCACGCCGGGGAACCACCTGCCCGGTTGCGGACTGCATCGACGATGGTCTGGACCAGCCGGGCATCGGTCCGGCTCCAGGGAGGGAAAGCCTCCTCGGCCGGGTCGCCGCAGGCCGCGGCGCGGGCGGCGGCCGAGCCCACGTGGATCTCACGGACCCCGGTCGTCCGGATCAGGCGATCGGCGCCATCCGCAGACACTCGCCCGCCGGCCATGATCGCGATCCGGCCGCCGGCTCGATCGACCATCGATCGGAGGGTGGCGGAGCCCTCGGCGGCCGACGGCCGGCCTCCCGAGCTGAGCACGCGATCGACGCCCAGCTCGATCAGCCGGTCGAGGGCATCGAGCGGGTCGGGGACGACGTCGATCGCCCGGTGGAAGGTCACCGAGAGCGGTCGGGCCAGCTCGATCAGCTCGGCCATCCGAGCGGCCTCGATCCGGCGGCGATCGTCGAGGACGCCGAGGACGACTCCGGCGGCCCCGAGCGCGCGGGCCGCCTCGATGTCGCGCCGGACGACCGCAAGCTCACGCTCGCCGTAGACGAAATCGCCGGCGCGGGGCCGGATCAGGACATGGATCGGGATGCTCAGCCAGCGAGCGGCCTCGGCGATCGTGCCGGCGCTGGGCGTGGTCCCGCCGACGGCGAGGTTGTCGCAGAGCTCGACGCGGTCGGCCCCGCCGGCCTCGGCCGCGATGGCCGATTCGACGTCGCCGACGCAGATTTCGATTTCGATGGATCGATCCAGGGGAGCCTCCTCGCTGCCGGCCGACCTCGGGTCCGGCGAGCTTTACAGTAGCCGGGATCCGCCGCGGCCGCCATCGGCCGCCGTCCGTCCGTTCGCCCGAAGCCCGGGTGCTCCCGGTGGTAACGTAGGCGGCGGCGCGATAGGATGTGCGGCTGGCGTGGGCGTGCGCGTGGCCGCCCGCGGCGTTCGGCGAAGACAACCCGCAAGCCTACCCTCCGGAGCTCGTCCCGTGATCGATCGCACTCCCTCGACTCGCCCCGCCGACGCGGGCTCCCCGTCCGACGGTACCGCAACCCGCCGCGATTTCTTGAAGGGGACGACGGCCGTCGCCGCCACGTCCGCCGTGGCCTCGGGATTCTCGGTGCCCCTGGTGCACGCCGCGGGCAGCGGCACGATCAAGATCGGCCTGGTGGGATGCGGCGGACGCGGCAGCGGCGCCGCCGAGCAGGCCCTTCGCGCCGACTCGGGCAACAAGCTCGTGGCCGTCGCGGACGCCTTCCAGGACCGGATCGACGACCACCTTTCGCTCATCAAGCAAGCGGCGGCCGGCCAGGTCGACGTGCCCAAGGAGCGCCAGTACGCCGGGTTCGACGCCTACAAGCGGGTCATCGACCAGGTCGACGTCGTCCTTTTGACCACCCCGCCGCATTTCCGCCCGATCCACCTGGCGTACGCGGTCGAGAAGGGCGTTCATGCCTTCGTCGAGAAGCCGATGGCCGTCGACGGGCCTGGCCTGCGGAAGTTCATCCAGGCGGTGAAGGACGCGAAGGGCAAGAACCTCTCCGTCGTCAACGGCTTCTGCTGGCGGTACGACCACCCGCGGCGAGAGACGATGAAGCGCGTGCTCGAAGGCCAGATCGGCGAGATCCGCGCCATCGAGACGACGTATAACTCGCAGGGCGTGTGGGACCCGCGACGGACCCGCGAGCAGTGCTCGTCCGACATGGAGTACCAGATGCGCAACTGGTACTACTACTGCTGGCTCTCGGGCGATCACATCGTCGAGCAGGCCGTGCACGGCATCGACACCATGGGCTGGGCGACCGGGGACCGGGATCCGATCCGCTGCTGGGCGGTCGGCGGCCGGCAGTCGCGCACCGACGCGAAGTACGGCAACATCTGGGATCACTTCTCGGTGGTGTACGAGTACCCCGACAACGTGCGCGGCTATCACCACTGCCGCCACTGGGTGAATACTCCGACGCAGGTCAAGGATTACGTCCTGGGCTCGAAGGGGATGGCGGACGTCTTCGGCAACCCGATCACCCGCGAGAACAAGTGGCGCCATCGCGGCAGCAAGAAGCCCGACATGTACCAGGTCGAGCACGACGAGATGTTCGCCGCCATCCGCGCCGGCCGGCCGATCAACAACGGCGAGCACGCGGCGCACACGACGCTGCTGGCGCTGATGGGCCGCACGGCGGCGTACACCGGCAAGGTGATCACGCCCGACATGATCCTGACCTCGAAGGAAGACCTGAGCCCGCCGAAGTACGAGTTCGGCCCGCTGGTCGCGCCGGCGATCCCCGTGCCGGGGTTCACGACGTTCGCGTGAGCGTTCGGGAATAGAATCCGGATTCAACGGCGAAAAACGCGAAAAACGCGAAATGATGACGGGATAACGCTTCCGATTGCTGTCGGATCAACTGTCTCCTTTTCGCGGATTTCGCGTTTTTCGCGGTTCAACTCTTCGACTGATCTTTGTGAGAACGCCGTCGGGCCGGGTCGATGGGTTTGACTTTGCTTGACGCGTACTGAGCCATTGGCGCCGGCGGCGGCCGACCGGGATTGTGTCGACCTCGAAGTGCGGAGCAAGCACCGTAATGGCATCCACATCCAGCAAGGGGCAGTCGTTCGACGAGCAGGACTTCAGCCAGCCGGGGTATGCCGAGCCGCCGCCGCAGCGCGGGTGCCTGTTCTACGGCTGCCTGATCTCGGCGATCCTGGCCGTGCTGTTCGCGATCGCGGCCGGCCTGATCCTCTTCTTCATGTACCACTGGCTCGGCGACGTCATCAAGGAGTACACGGCGACGGAGCCCCGCACCTTGCCGGCCGTCGAGGTGCCCGCCGAGAAGCGTCGCGCGGTCCAGGAGCGCTGGGACCGGTTCAACGACGCGCTCGAGCGCGGGACTGCGACCGAGCCGCTGATCCTTTCCGCCGAGGACGTCAATGTCCTCATCAGTAATCAGCCAGACCTCGCGGGCAAGTTCTACGTCTCGATCGAGGGCGACCGTCTGAGGAGCCAGGTCAGTATCCCGCTCGAGAAGCTCCCCGTCTTCGGACTGACCCAGGGCCGGTATCTCAATGGCGAGGCCGAGCTGAAGGCGTTCCTGCGGGATGACATCCTCGTGATCGTATTCCAGTCGATCGAGGTCAACGGCAAACGCCTGCCCGAGCACATCATGAAGGGGCTGCGCGCCCAGAACCTCGCGGGCGACGTCCACAAGGACGAGAAGGCTGCCCGGAAGATTCAGAAGCTCGAGAGCATCGAGATCCAGGACGGCCGGATCATCGTCAAGCCGAAGCTGCCGGCCGGGAGCAGCACCGGCGCGGCGCCGGCGGCTTCGAAGGAGACGCCAGAGCCGAAGGGGACGCCGGAGGCGAAGGACCCACCGAAACCGGAAAATGCCGGGACCCCCGTCGACAAGACGGCATCTCCGACGGGCAAGACGGGCGACGGCGAGACCCCCGCCGGCAAGCCGGCCCCGCCGACGGGCAAGACGGGCGACGCCGCCGCGGGTAAGATGGAACCGGCGCGCTCGACCTCCCGCGACCCGCGCTGACGGACCAGGTATCCACGCCGCGCGACCCCGCCGCGATCCGCTTCGCGGCGGCCGGGGCGGCATCCTCCCGATTGAGAGACGACATGACACGGACGACTTTGCGAAGGATGGGCGCCGGCTGGCTCCTGGCGGCGTTCGCGGTGCCGCTGGCCGTCGCGGCCCCGGGGCGTTCCGCCGGGCCCGAGAAGGTCACGAGCGTCGAGGGCATCACCGAGTACAAGCTCGACAACGGGCTGCGCGTGCTGCTCTTCCCCGATGCCACGCGGCCCAAGGTGACCGTGAACCTCACGGTCCTCGTCGGCTCGCGGCACGAGGGCTACGGCGAGACCGGCATGGCCCACCTGCTCGAGCACATGCTGTTCAAGGGCACGCCGACCCACCCCAATATCCCCGCCGCCATGAAGGAACACGGCGCGAACTTCAATGGCTCGACCTGGCTCGACCGCACGAACTACTACGAGACCCTGCCCGCCAGCGACGCCAACCTCGAATACGCCCTCCGGCTCGAGGCGGACCGGATGATCAACAGCCCGATCAAGGCCGAGGACCTCGCCTCGGAGTTCTCGGTCGTGCGCAACGAGTTCGAGTCGGGCGAGAACTCGCCCCGCCGAGTACTGGACCAGCGCATGAAGGCCGTGGCCTACGAGTGGCACAACTACGGCAAGTCGACGATCGGCAACCGGACCGATATCGAGCGCGTGCCCGTCGACAACCTGCGCGAATTCTACAAGCGATTTTACCAGCCGGACAACGCTGTCCTGGTCGTTGCGGGCCGGTTCGACGAGAAGAAGGCGCTGGAATACATCCAGAAGTACTTCGGCCCGATCCCCCGGCCCGAGCGGAAGCTCCGCGCGACCTACACCGAGGAGCCGGCCCAGGACGGCGAGCGGTTCGTGACCCTGCGGCGCGTCGGGACCATCGCGCTGGTGGGCGTCGACTATCACATTCCCGCCGGGCCGCATCCCGAGTTCGCCGCAGTCGAGATCCTGGCGCAGATCCTCCAGTCCGAGCCATCGGGCCGGCTGTACAAGGCGCTGGTGGAGACCCACAAGGCCGCCAACGTCGGCGCGTCGGCCGAGGCGCTGCACGACCCGGGCACCTTCGACATCATGGCGAGCGTCGAGACGAAGGACCGGGCTACCCTCGATTCCGTCCGCGACGTGATCTATTCGGTGATCGAGAAGGTGGCGCACGAGGGCGTGACCCAGGAGGAGGTGGATCGCGCCCGCCGATCGATCCTCAAGGACCGCGAGCTGTCGCTACTGGACCCGAACCAGATTGCCATCGAGCTGAGCGAGTGGGCCGCGCAGGGGGACTGGCGGCTCTTCTTCCTGCACCGGGACCGGATCGAGAAGGTCACGCCCGAGCAGGTCAAGGAGGCCGCCGCAAAGTACCTGACTCCGAGCAACCGAACGATCGGCTACTTCCTCCCCTCAACGAAGCCCGAGCGTACGCCGGTCCCCGAGACACCCGACCTGGTCTCGCTGCTGCGCGATTACAAGGGGCGGCAGGTCGAGTCCTCAACCGGTGAGCAGTTCGACGTCTCGCCCGAGGCAATCGAGGCCCGGGTGCAGCGTCCCGACCCGATCGGCGGGGTGAAGGTCGCCCTCTTGCCCAAGAAGACGCGCGGGCGGTCCGTCGAGCTGCGTCTGACGCTGCATTACGGCAATGCCGAGAACCTCAAGGGCTTCCGCGAGGCCGCGCAGTTCCTGCCCGAGCTGATGACGCGGGGCACCCGCTCGATGTCGCGGCAGCAGATCCAGGACGAGCTGGACAAGAACCTGGCCGAACTGGGTGCGGGCTCTGGCTCGGGCGGGCGGATGGGCGGAGCCTCGGCGGGCGGCATCACCTTCACGATCGAGACCAAACGGGCGAATTTTCCCGCGGTGCTCGAGATCCTCAGGCAGATCCTGCGCGAGCCCACGCTACCCGAGGCCGAGTTCGAGGTCCTCAGACGCGAGGCACTCGCGGGGATCGAGCAGGGGCGTACCGAGCCCCAGGTCCTCGGGATCAATCGTCTCCAGCGGGCACTGGCGCCGTATCCGGCGGACGACGTGCGGTACGTGCCGACGATCGACGAGCGGATCGAGCGAGTGAAGGCGCTCAAGCTCGACAGTATCCGTGATCTCTACAGGGAATACCTGGGATCGGACCACGGCGAGCTGGCGATCGTCGGCGATTTCGAGCCGTCGGAGGTTCTGCCGATCCTCGCCCGGACGTTCGACGGCTGGAAGGCGGGCAAGCCGTATGCCCGGATCGAAAGCCCGATCCCGCCCGGCCTGACTCCGGTCCACGACACGATCGAGACGCCCGACAAGGCCAATGCGGTGTACCTCGCCGGTCTACTGGCCCCGGTCCAGGACACCGACCCGGATTATCCCGCTCTCATGGCGGGCAACTCGATCCTGGGCGGCAGCGGCCTGTCGTCGCGTCTGGCCGATCGCCTGCGTCAGAAGGATGGGTTGTCCTATGGAGCCGTGTCGATGTTCTCCGCCGACTCGCTCGATCGGCGCGGGTCGCTGATGATCATGGCGATCTACAACCCGAAGAACCGCGACAAGGTCGTGGGCGGAGTCCACGAGGAGCTCGACCGCCTGCTCCGCGACGGCGTCGCACCCGCCGAGCTGGCCCGTGCCCGGGAGGGCCTGCTCAAGCAGCGCGCGGTGGCGCGGGCGAACGACGGTCAGCTCGCCTCGATGCTGGTGTCCGACCTCTACCTGGGGCGGACGATGCAGTTTCAGGCCGAGCTCGATCGCAAGATCGCGGCGCTGTCGCCCGAGTCGGTGAATGCGGCGATCGGCAAGAACATCGACCCGAAGCAGCTCTCCATCGTGACCGCCGGCGACTTCGAAAAGAAGCAGGAGACGAAGAAGAAGTAGGAACCTGTGCCGGGAGCCCACGAAAACCAATCCGGGAGCCCACGAAGTGGGCGTCAGGACGTAGCCGGGGGGCGTCAGCCTCCCGGACCGATCCGAAGCCCGCGAAAACCAATCCGGGAGCCCCCGTCAGGGGGCGATCGGACGTAGCCGGGGGGCGTCAGCCCCCCGGGGTCGGACCGCCGCGTCATACACCGAATCCTCTCGACGGATCCTCCCGGCCGCGACC
>DAIDHB010000412.1 GCA_027452145.1 Planctomycetales bacterium | reverse complement strand
ATCGGGATGATCAACCCGACCACCCACGCCATCGCCGAGTTCCCGGTCCCGACGGCCAATGCCTACGTCTTCGGCATCGCGGCGGGCGCCGACGGCAACCTCTGGTTCACCGAGGTGCTCGGCAACAACATCGGGATGATCAACCCGACCACGCACGCCGTCACCGAGTTCCCGATCCCGACCGCGGCGTCGTCGACGTTCGGGATCGCCGCGGGCCCGGACGGCAAGATCTGGTTCACCGAGAACAACGGGAACAAGATCGGCCAGATCGATCCGACGAGCCACGCCATCGTCGAGACGCCCCTGCCGACCGCCGGCTCGGCCCCCTTCGGCATCACCACGGGGCCCGACGGCAACCTCTGGTTCGCCGAGGCGAATGGCAACCGGATCGGGTCGATCAACCCCATCACGCGCGGCATCACCGAGACCGCCATCCCCACCGCCGGCTCGGCGACTCGCGTGATCACGCCGGGCCCCGACGGCAACCTCTGGTTCGCCGAGACGACCGGCCAGAAGCTCGCCGTGCTCACGCCGAGCCTCAACCTCATCGTGACGGGCCAGCCGCCCACGTTCGTCGCGCCCAATGCCCCGTTCAACCTGACGGTCACCGTCAACTACCAGTCGGGCGGGATTCACGCCGGGTACAACGGCAACGTCACCCTCGCCCTGCTGACCACCAATACCGGCGCCACGCTGGGCGGCACGCTCACCGTCGCCGCGAAGAACGGCGTGGCCACCTTCACCGGGCTGACGCTCAACCAGCTCGGCTCCGGCTATCGGATCATGGCGTCCACCGACCCGCTGACGACCACCCTCACGGCGCCGGTGACGGTCGCCACCCCGCCGACGATCGTCACCCAGCGGGTGATCTTCACTGGCCGCGGACGTCGGCGTCGCGTCGTCGGCTTCGCGCTGGATTTCAGCGCGGGGCTCGACCCGGCCCGTGCGACGAACCTGGCCAACTACGCGCTGACGCAGCTCCAGCGCCGCGGCGGGCGGCTCACCACCATGGCGGTGTCCTTCCGGGTGGCCTATGATCCCACGACTCACGAGGTGACGCTGACGCTGCTCGGCAAGCCGCGGTTCGCCGCCGGGGGCAAGCTTGTCGTCTCGGGCGGGCCGCCGACGGGACTCACCAGCGCCACCGGCGCGCCACTGGATGGCGGCAACCTGGGGACCTTCGGCGACGACGCCACGTTCCTCATCGCCCGCAACGGCAACGGCATCCATCGGTGATCAGGCCGATGGAATCGAGGGGGAAGCTCAGGCACACGTCAGTTTTGACGCGTGCGAGGCGGCGAGTGCCGGGATTCCGCGTCGAATGGACAGCGGTTTCCTGGCACTCCGCCTGCTCCTCTCCACGACGCCACGTCCTCGAACTGGGCCGGTCCGTCCAGGACCCGACCGGAGAAGTCGCGAAGCCGGGCCGCCGGCCGGTGGGTCCGCGGGGACGTCCTCGCGCCCCGGATGGTCACGGCGCCTGACGGAGAGCCGAGCGACTCATTGGCCGACCTTCATGGTCAGCAGGTTCTTGAGGAACCGGGCGTTGTCGGTGCCCTGGCCGAATTCGCCGAGCCAGGCGGCCAGGTCCACCGAGGCGATCGCGACGAGCTCGCCCTTTCCCACGCGGGAGACCGCCACGAGCCCCAGCCGGTTGTCGGGGAGATAGGCCAGGATCCTGCCCTTCTGGCTATCCCTGACCTCGATCATCGCCGGGCGGAGGCACGACAGCTTCCGCACCCCGTCCAGCAGCCGATCCGAGCCCATGCGGGCGGTCTCCATGGCGGGCCACGTCTGGGTCTCGAGATCGGAATCATCCATGTGCAGCCCCAATGGCTCGAGGATCTGGTTGGCGTGCAGCGGTCCCGACACCACGCCCGGGCTCGTCATCACGATCACGCGATGGCCGGACTGCACCAGTTGCCTCATCCAGTACTCCCCGGCGTGGCCGAGCGTCGCCACGCCGCCAGGTTCCAGGAGGATCACGTCGTACCGGCTCAGCTCGGCGGGCGGCCCGTCCGCCCCCGTCGGCACCGGGACGCTATCGGCGTTCATGTAGCTGACGTCGAGTCCCGCGTCGCGGGCCAGGTCGAACCAGGGCCGGTAGTAGTCGGCGGAATCGCCCAGGGAGCCAAAACCCTGACAGATCATGAGCACCTTCGGCCTGCCGGTTTCCGCCGGCTTCACCGTCGCCGAGACCGGCAGGCGGGCCTCCTGATTTCCCAGGCGGACCTTCAACTCGCCCGCGAGGGTCCCGGCCGATCGCGTGTCCAGGCCGACCAGGACTGTGCAGCCCGTGCTGGCCCCGTTCGGGCCGCTACCTCGTCCCCAGTGGACAGCCTTCAGCCTGGCAAACGGGGGCACGTCGACCTTGAGCGCAAGGCCCGGATCATCGGTGCCGGCGAACGTGAAGTTGGGCCGGGCCTCGGCGATCGCCCCTGTGTAGAGTTGACCGAAGTCGATCCGATCGATCTGGCCCACGCCGGCCGGACTGGGGGCGTTCTCGCTGGGCAAGCCCGGTTTGGGCGTCGCGGCGGGTTTTGCGTCCTGTTCTCCTCTCGGGATGCCGCCGAAGGCCCAGAGGCCGCCCGGCACGAGGGCCCCGATCATCAACGCCGCGATCATCGTCTTCAGCCTGGAGATGGTCATGGTCCGAATCACTCCCCTGGCGAGAGACACGGTCGAGCCCGTCGATAGGCCGGCCGCGGCGGTCGCCGTCGCATGGTCCGCGAAGGTTAATGAAGCCCGGACCGTCGTGGAGAGGAGCGCATGGGGAAGCGTGGCCGGGAGCCTGCCGGCCTCCAGCATGGCAAACGCCGGCGCGAGGCCGCGGCGCGTCAGGCGGTCGCGCAGGCGTTCCCGTGCACGCGAGAGCCGGGATAACACGGTCCCGCGCGGGCAGCCGAGCCGGGCCGCCGCCGCATCGGCGCTGAGGCCCTCCAGGTAGCAGAGGACGACCGGCTCGCGGAACCGCCCCGGCAACCGGCCGATCTCGTCGTGCAGCTCCTGCCAGGATTCGGGCTCGCCCGCGGGCGGACCATCGGCGCGGATCTCGGCGGCCCGGAACTCGCGGGCCCGACGCCGGGCCAGGTCGCCCCGGGACCGCAGCGAGACCCGACGGGCGACGCCCAGGAGCCAGCCGGCGACCGTCTCGCGCTGGCGGATCGAGCCCGCCCGCGCGGCCAGCACCAGGAACGTCGCCTGGAACGCGTCCTGGGCGTCGTGCGGATCGCGCAACACGCTCTTGCAGACGTCCAGCACCATCGCCCCATGCCGGGCCACCAGCGCCTCGAATGCCGCCTCGGCGACCTCGCCCGTTTCCTTGCCCTTGCGGGCGAGGAAATGGTCGATGAGCTGCGCGTCCGAGAGGTTGGCGATCACCCCGAGGTGGGCGACGGCGCCGAGGCCGCCCAGCAGATCCAGGTCCGCAGGTCGTCCCGCCATGCGTCCGGCCTCCCCATGACCTCTCCACGAAGGTCCCCAACAGTGCGGGCCAGGCGTCCGGCGATTCCAACTTTTTTCCGGAATCCCCAGATCGGTCGGCGAATCGCCGGTGGAAAGGACTCCCGGATTCTACAGCGCCTTGCGATGGGCTTGCCCACGGAAATAGGGGACAGGCACCCGGCCCTGATCATTCGGAGGTGGTTATCGTGGTCGGAGCGGGCCGGGAGCCAGTCCCCTTTTTCCTCCGCCGTGCCCCGTGCGACGGCCAGGCGATCTAGCCATCGAGGACGACTTTCAGCACCTGGTCGGCCCCGAGGCGCAGCGGCGAACCGGGCCGGACGATGATGCGATCGTCCCGGCGGTCGAAGGCGGCGGCGAGCGGTTTGCCGTCGATTTCCAGGTGGACGGAACGGATGACGTCCGCAGCCCGCGGCCGTAGGCCGAGCGAGCGGAGCCGAAGCGTCCCGTGATCCAGCCGGATCGAGGCGGTCATGCCGCGATCCGTGCGCGACTGGGCGAAGCGGCCCCAGCCCTCGGCCGCGGTGAACGCGGCGCGGAAGTCGTCGGGCGAGAGCCGGGGGGCGAAGGCCAGCTCGCCGCGCGGGCCGTGATACTCGTAGCCGCAGGCCGCCTGGTAGGCGCCGAAGCTGGCCATGGCGCGGGCATAATGGTCCGAGCACTCGACCTCGTTGTACGGGTTCCGCAGGCGGGCCGAATATCGGTCGTGGATCGCGCGGGCGACGGCCAGGCCATGCTCGAGCAGGTCGGGCTGGTCGAGCCCCTCCCAGATCATGTGGGCGGCGACCTGCCACTCGAACCCGCTCATGCACTCGTTGAAATACATGTATTGCCAGTGATCCTTCGCGCGGGGATCCTGGCCGCCCTTCGGCCAGGTGCACATCAACAGCCCGGCATCGCCGGCCGTGGCGTACCATCGGCCGCGGGGGAATTTGTCGCGGAACGGGCCGACGTCGGGGACGAAGTTATAGCGCCAGAGTGCCCGCAGGGCCGAGAGCTGCGACTGACGGTCGAACAGCCGGCCGAGGCCGAGCCAGTGGGCCCAGGTCTGGCCGAAGACCTGGTCGATGTGGCAGCCGGGGCCGGTGCCGATGGCCTCGGGGTGCGCCGGGTCCTCGCGCTGGATGAAGTACTCGCCGTTGTAGAGCGAGAGCATCGAGCGTTTGCCCTTCTCGGCGATCGCGCGGCAGCGGCGGGCGAAGTCGGCGTCGCCCATCTCGCCGGCCATCTCGGCCCCGGCGGCGAGCGCGGCGAGGTACAGGGAGGATATCCACGAGATCTTGCCGAACCAGGCGGCGTCGAGCGTGTTGGCCTGGGGGCCTTCGAGCAGGCCGTCGCCGTCGCCGTCGCGGGCGATCATGTGGGCGATCGCCGCCTTCACGTGCGGCCAGATCCGCCGGAGGAAACCGTCGTCGGCCGACATCTGGTGCTCGCGGTAGGCGCCCAGGATCCGGCCGCACTGGCCGTCGTCGGCCGGCTCGTTGGCGCCGTCGAGCGAGGCGCGCATGCCGATGCCGCCATCGGGGTGGAGGGCCAGGCCGAAGTCGACGCGCTCGCGGGTGATGCGCTCGATCTCGGGGAACAATCGGCCGGGCGCCTGGGCATATTGCCAGACATGAGTACACGTTCCCTCGCAGCACCCGACGCCCTCCCAGGCCCAGAACCGGCCGTCGGCGAAGCGGTAGCACGTCGTCGTGGCGAGGGTCGACGTGTTGGCCATGGTGCGGTCGAGGAACCAGTAGGGGAGCGTCGAGTCGTACCAGGTTTCGACCCACCGGCGCGTGCCGCCGGCCAGGCGGTCGAACTCGGCCGCGACATACCGGGCGGCCTCCGCCGCCGACTCGAACCGCGCCGCATAGCGGTGTCCGACCTTCTGGCCGCCGACGCCTCGGCCGCGGAAGTTCGGGAAGTGCCAGGCGACGAGGAAGACGATTGTTGTGGAGGCGCCCGGCTCCAGTCGGAACGGCCGCCCAATGCCGCCGAGCAGCCGTCCGCCGAGCGGAGCGTCGGAATCGTCGGTGGGATTCGCGGGCCAGGCCGCGGTCGGCTCGTCCAGTCGGGCCGATGCGCGGGCCTCGTTCCCGCCATCGAGCACCGCCAGGGCCATCGTGCCGAAGTCGGGCCGCTCGGCCAGCGGGAGCCAGCCCTTCGGCGGGGCGTCGGTGAAAACAATCTGGTCGACGCCGATGTTGCCCCAGGCGCCGGTGTCGCGATCGGCGATCCGCAGGCGCGCGGTCTTGCCGCGAAAGCGCTGAACGTCCCAGGCAGCCGGCTGCATCCGGTTGGCGTCGCGGCCGGTCGCCGAGGCGACGACCTGGCCGTCGACCAGCAGCTCGAGGCAGGTCCGGCCGCGGTGCGATCCGCCTCCTATGAGGAAGGTGAGATATTTGCGCTCGATGGTGAACTCGCGCGAGGTGAGTGTTCCGGTCTGCGCGTCCTTTTGCTGGATCGAACTGCCGGGCGCCGAGGCGTGGCTGTTGACGACCCGACGGCCCTGGCCGCCGACGTTTCCCTGGTAGTCCGGAATCCGGGCGATCTCGATCGGACCCGACCCGAAGGCCGTTCCCTCGGCCGTCCAGCCGTCGTACCGATCGGACTCGAAGTCGGCGAAGACGACGTCCGGGCGTCGGGATGAGTCGTCGGCCTCGGCGGGTTCGGCCGAGGCGATCAGGAGCGTCACACCCGGGTCGTGGGCGATCCGGTTGTGGCGACGGCCCTCGGCCTCGGCGACGCTGTCGAGGCCGACGGGATTGGCCAGCCAGCCGCGCAGCTCGCCCTCGATGACAGCGTTTGACTCATTGGTAATCGTGTAGCTCATCACGACGGCCGGCAGCGAGGAGTCGTCGACCTCCAGCGGGATGAACGGCGAGAAGGCCTCGAGCTCGACGCGGACGGGAGATCCCTCGCGGCGGTAGCTGACGCGGCCGACGGGGTATCGGCCGTCGAAGGCGATCCGGTCGAACCCCGAGCGATCAAGCCGGTGCCAGTCGGAGCCGACGCGGATCGCGAAGCCCTGCTCGAACGGGCTTTTCGGCTGGGCCGGCTCGACGTAGTTCGCGCCGTCGCGCGGGCCGAAGCGTCCGCCGCGATACGAGACGGTGCGGGGCGCGATCCCTTCCGGGTCGCCGTTGAAGATGTCCCAGAGCCAGAGGCGGCCGTCGCCGCCGAGGTAGACCGTGCCCGCGAACAGGCCGCCGACCGGCATGCCGATATGAGCCAGGGCGGCGGGGTCGGTGACGACTTCCTTGTCACCGCGGGCAGTGAGCGAGGCGACCCAGGCCGGGGCCAGCTTCTTGTCGATCGGGATCGTGCGGAGGTACTCGTTGTCGCCCTCGAACGGGCCGGCCATCACGGGCATCCGGCCGGCGGCGGCGACGGCCGATGTCGCGGCGAGGCCCACCAGCCTGACGAAGTCACGGCGCGTGGGCGGGCCGCAGCCGCACTTGCCGTCCCGGCATTCCCCGTCGTTACCGCTGGAAACCATCGGTGTCGGTCCTCTCTCGTGTAGGTCAGGCTCTCAGCCTGACGTCCCGCCCATGTCAGGCTGAGAGCCTGACCTACTTTCCTCCCCGCAGCATAGCCGACGTCAGGCTGAGAGCCTGACCTACTTTCCTGCCTACGTAACACCATCAGCCGCGAGTCGTTCGCGGGCGAGGCGCTCCCACCTCGAACCGAATTCGAACGACGCGGCCTTGAGGTCGTACTCCTGCCCCTGGCGTTCGTCCCCGAGCTGGCGGCGGGCGGCGGCCAGGTGATACCAGTAGAACGGCTGGTAGAGGGGGTCGAGCCCGTGCTCGAGGAACGCCTGGAGCGAGGCCTCGGCCAGTTCGGGCTCGTCGATCAGGAGCGCCGCGCGGCCGGTCAGCGCGAGGATTCCTCGCTGGGTCGTGCCGTCCTGGGAAACCGCCAGGCGGCCCCGTTCGGCCGATTCCATCCGGAGTCGCGCCGGCTCGACCTCACCCAGCAGCGCGTGCACCAGCGCGGCGTACGCGTCAAATACCGCGGACATCTTGATATCTCCGACCAATTCGGGCTCAGCCTCGGCCAGCGCCGCGAGCGCCTTGTCGGCCTGGCCGAGCTCGGCGTGGAGCAAGGCCAGCTCCTTGTTGACGGCGGCACAGGCCCGGCGATGCATGGCCGGGATGTGCCCCTCGACGATACTTCGGGCCTTCTCCAGCGTGCGAATCGCCTCGTCGAGATGGCCCCGCGCCTTCTGTGCCTGGCCGATGACGGCCCAGGGCAATCGCTTCTCTCCGGGGAGCATGGCCTCGGCCTCGCGGGCGAGGCGCTCGGCCTCGTCCAGGTTGCCCGAACGCAGGACGTACTCGCCGAGCAGAGCCAGCGCCTGGGCTCGATTCTCGTCCGAGTTGGCCGTCTCGACGGCGATGCGAGCGTGGCGCTCGGCGTCCTCGAGCCGGCCGAGGCTACCGCAACCGAGGGCCGCCAGCCGCCGCGCCATCGGGGCCATCGGGCTGCCGGGGGCGAATTCGATCACCTCCTCGGCCCAGCGCACGGTCTCCGCCGGACGGCCGGCGTTGAACATGGCGAGCGCCAGCTTCATCATGGTGTTCGCGCGGGCTTCCCGGGGCAGCGGCGGCGCGAGATCGAGCGCGCGCTCATACGCGGCGGCCGCCTCCTCGTAGCGATGCTGCCGGTCGAGCAGATTCCCGCGTGACAGGAACTCGAGGGGCGTCTCCGCGTCGCTGCTGAGCGCCGCCGTTGCGAGCTTCCGCTCGGCGGCGGCCTCGGCATCGAGGCCGAGCGCATCGAGCGTGTCGGCCAGGTGCTGTCGCACGTCCGACTCGAATCCGGGGACGAGGGTCTGGTTGGGGACGTCGAGGATCGCGCGGAAGTTCGCCGCGGCGTCCTTGAAGCGTCGCGCCACCTGATCGCTGACTCCGAGCAGGTAGCGGGCCAGGAACTTCATTCCGGCCGGCGCTGGGGTTTTGACCACGCACTGGAGGATCCGCCGCTGCCGGCCGCGATCGCCCAGCGCGAGCCTCAGCGAGAACCTCGGCAGCAGGATGAACCAGGCGTACTGGACAGCGATGAATGCCAGGATCGCCGGGAACCAGTAGCGGGCCATCCAGCGGTATTGCGGTCCCCCCCGTGCCAGCGCCAGGCCGAACGCGAAGAAGAAGACGAGCCACATCAGCCCGCCGATGGTCGGTCGCTTCGTGCGCATGCGATGAGAGTCCTGATGGCCGTCGTTCGCTTTCTGCCGGAGCCGGTCCAGGACTCGCGATTATGGCGTGGGATCCGACGTTCAGCCACGTTTTTCCCCCGATGGCGGCGAGGTTGCCCCCGGGCTGGGCTTCGATTGCGACGGACGCATCAGGGATTCCAGCTCGTCGCGCAGGAGGCCGAGCTCGACCAGGTGGCGCCAGGTGGGAACATAGTCCCGGACGGACGAGTAGGCATGCGAGCCAGGGCCGGCCATGAACGAAACCCGCTGTCGCATCCGCAGGACCATGCGCTCCATGGGGAGGTTCATCCCGCCGAGCACGTCCGTGGCGGTCGGGTCGGCGATCGCATGGTCGAGCCAGCGGACAGCCTTGGCGCGCCAGGCCGCGGCGGCCTCGGCGTGGCCGAGCCGCGCCTCGAGGATGGCAGCGAGGAACCATTCGCGGGGCGTGCCGTCGTCGCGGGCGGGCGAGATCTCGTCGCCCGTCGGCTGGGGTGCGGGGCTGGCTCCGGCCTTGCGGGTGGTGAACGGCGACACCGCGGTACGCGAGTAGACCACGATCGCCTTGCGGGCGGATGCGAGAGCGTCGTCGAGACGACCGGCGCGGTACTGCGCGAACGCCAGGGCGCTGATCACGAGCGAGGCATCGGTGACGCGCGGCTCCGCCGCGCGCTCCAGCGGCGCGATCAGGTCCGCCCAGGCATCCAGTCCGTCGGGCCGGAGCGCCGCGACGTGGACCGCCGCGGCCAGCTCGGCCCCGTCGCTCGGCAGGCGTCCCGCGCCCAGCAGGGCGGCGCAATCCGCTCGGTAGGCGTCGCGGTCGCCAAGCCGGAGGTGGATCGCGGCCAGCGAGGACCGGGCTTGGATATCGTCGGGTCGGAGCTTGACGACGGCCGCGAGGTCGGCGGCGGCCGCCGGCCATCGGCCGAGCGCCGCCTCGGCGTCGGCGCGGCGCTTCCGCGATTCGACGTCGTCGGGGGAAGCGGCGACCATCGCGTCGAGGTGCGCCACGGCAGCGAACCAGTCGCCGGCCGATTCGGCCTCCTCCACCTTGTGCCGATGCCAGTCGACCGCGGCCTGCGCGGGCTGCTCGGGGACCTCGGCGCGATGCCCGTGCAGCGCCGTCCAGGTCGTCGCGATCTCGTCGGCCGCGACGGGGGACGCCGTCCCATCGGCGCCGATCCGACGCCCGGAGAGCATCGCCGCCAGCCGAACGAGGTCCGGGGCCGGTGCGCCGTCGGCGGCCAGGTTCCAGACCCGGACCGTCCCGGAGGACAGGCCGAGGACCTGCGCATCATCCGTCAGAACGACCTCCTCGACCGACGACGAGCCCGGCAGCGGCGGGCCGATCGGCAAACCCGTCTCGACCTCCCACACGTGGAGGCCGTCCGACGCCGACGCGATCGCCAGGCGGCCGTCGCGGCTCAGGGCGAGGGGGTGATTCGGGTTCCACCCGCCGCGCGATCCGGAGCCCTGCCGTTCGGCCATCATCGGTTTCAGGGCCGGGCCGATGGGCTCACCGGTCCGGGCGTCCCAGACCCCGGCGGATCCGTCCGCCAGGTCCGCGATCACCCGCCGGCCGCCGTCGCCGCCGAGCGCGAGCGCCACGGCCGGCTCGCGCGTCGGGATCGGGCCGCCGGCGAGGGGCGCGCCGGTGTCGGCGTCGAGCCGATGGATCGCCGCGTCGCCGATCGTCACGATCGCCAGGCGGCCGTCGGGCGTGAAGGCGCCGCACGCCGGCATCCGCGGGCCGTCATTCTGCCGCTGGGCCCTCGTTTCGCTCGACCCGGACGGCGTCACCGCCTTGCCGACCGGCGCGGCCGTCGCGGTATCCCAGAGGCGCGCCGCGCCGTCCTGCACGGTGAGCAGGCGACGGCCGTCCGGGCTGAATGCGACGCTGAGCGCCAGCCGGTTCTCGTCGAGCGCGAGCTTCCGGCCCTGGCTCGTGGACAGGTCCCACAGCCAGACGGACGAGGGGCGACGATGGTTGGCCCCCGACATCGTCGCCGCCCATCGGCCCGCGGGGTCGATCGCCACGAATGCCACGGGCTGGCCATGCCTCAGGTCCGTTGCCGCCGGCGGATTCGCGCGCAGGTCCCAGACCCGCACCGGCGTCTGCGGTCGCGTGTGCCTCATGGCCAGCACGGCGATCATCCGGTGCCCGTCGGCGCTGAGGACCACGTGGTCGACCAGCGTGATCTTCGGCTCCAGCACGATCGCCGCCGCCGCGGGCTTACCGTCGGAGCGGCGCACGACCTCGATCGTCGGCGCCTTGACCGTCCGCCGGCCGTCACGAACCGATGTCGTCCCCTGGCGAACCAGCAGTGTGGCGTCGGGCGAGGCCCATCGGCCGGGGAACGAGCGATCGGCCACGGGAGCGGGCCCGGTCAGGTCCCAGGCCCGCGCCTCCAGCTCGCGCGAGCCGACGGCACTACCGATCATCACCAGCAGGCGACCGTCGGGGCTGAATCGAATCATCGACGCCCGCCCGGCCAGGCGGAGCGGCGGGGTCAGCGGGGCAAGAGTGCGAGCGTCCCAGACCCGAGCCTCGCCCTCACGCCCGCTGAGCGTGGCCAGCCATCGGCCGTCGGGGCTGAAGACGAAATCGCCCGCGCCCCCGCGGAGCGGGGCCGCATCGAGCGCCGCCTTCCCCGTCCTGAGGTCCCAGACTCGCGCATCCTCCAGGCCGATCGTCAGGAGACTCCGGCCGTCCGGGCTGAAGCGCGCGGCCGTCACCGAGCCGCCCGCGAAATCGCCGTGATTCAGCGGGCCGAGCACCAGCCGGCCCGTGCCGACCTCCCACACCCGCGCCTGGGCGATCTGGAAATTCATCGCCGTGTCGAGCGTGACCAGGCGGGTGCCGTCGCGGTCGAAGGCCGCAGCGCGCAGGAAGGTGTCATGCACGAGCTTCGGCGTCCGCGGTTCGCCCGTCGCGGCGTCGAGGACCTGGGCGTAGCTCTCGTTCATCTCCAGCAGCGGGTTGAAGTTCGTCGCAAAGACGGCCAGCAGCCGCCCGTCGTCCGAGAAGACGACTCCGTGATTCGCAATCTGGCTGGAAGCGATCGGCGCGGTTTCGCGTCCGGTCACCCCCAGACGAGCGGCCTTTTCCAGGTTGAAGCGATCCATCATCGTGGTCTCGGCGGCGGTCTCGATTCGTCGGATCACCGCGTGCTGCGCGTCGAGGAGATACTGCGTCATCCGGGCCGAGATCCCCGGGGCCAGCTCGCGCCCGCTCGCGAGGTCCCAGATCTGGATGGTCCCCCTTTGGGACCCCGTCGCAACGCGGCGGCCGTCAGGGCTGAAGGCGAGGATCGTGGTCGGACTCTGGTCCGGCCCGGGCGCTTCGATCGCGATGGCCGGGCCGACCGGGCGGTTGGCGGCCACGTCCCACGTGTGGAGGTCATGCCCGGCGCTCTTCCCCGGCCCGGCCGGGCGCGCGACGAACTTCGCCGCCACGCGGCCGTCCGGGCTGAGCCGGATGAAGCCCGGCGGCCCGGGGAGCTGGAGCTTCGCCTCGGTCCGACCGCCCGTGAGCGGGTCGACGGTTGCCACCCGATCGTCGTGCAGCCCGACGAGCCTGAGACCGTCGGAGGCGAGGAACAATGATCCCGACTCGCCCAAAGGCAGCCGCGTCAGGTGGACGAGGCGGGGGACCTGGCGCAAGGTGGCCCCGACGCGCATCCGCTGGAACGTCCCGCGATCGGGATCGCCGGCGTCGATGTTGAGCGCGTCGGCGTACCAGGGAAGCGCGGCGAGCCAGTCCCCGTCGGCCCGCGCGATGTTGGCGTTGCTCACGAGCTGAGTGACAAGCCGCTGGCGGCTCTCGGCCGATTTGGCCACGGCGATCGTCCGCTGCTCGTCTGCCACCTTCCTCGCGGCCACGGCGATCGTCCGCTGATCCTCGGCGACGGTCTTCGCGGCCTCGGCGTCATGCCTGAGGGTGGACTCGGTCACCGCCTGCTCGCGGAATCGCACGGCCGTCCACGACGCGCCTCCGGCGACGCCGGCCAGCACGAGGAAGAGCGTCGCCAGCAGGCTGGCGACGACCGGGTTGCGGCGGCACCAGCGCCAGGCGCGTTCCGGACGACCCACGGGCCGGGCGACGATCGGCTCGCCGCGGAGCCATCGGCCGAGGTCGTCGGCCAGGTCGCGGGCCGTCGCGTACCGCCGGTGGATCTCCTTCTGGAGGCACTTCAGGCAGATCGTCTCGAGGTCGATGTCGACCGCCGGATTCAGGGCGCGCGGCGACACCGGTTCGCTTTCCATCACCTGGAGAAGCGTGGTCATCGTGCTCGCCGACTGGAACGGCGGCCGGCCGGTGAGCAGGCAATAGAGCACCGCGCCCAGCGAGTAGATATCTGCCGCCGGCCCGACGGCGCGAACGTCGCCGGCCGCCTGCTCGGGCGGCATGTAGCTCGGCGTCCCCATCACCGCGCCGGACGCGGTCAGGCCCTCATCGGCCTCGACGCGCTTCGCCAGTCCGAAGTCGGTCACCCTGGGCTTCCCATCCCTGTCGAGCAGGACGTTCTGCGGCTTGAGGTCGCGGTGGATCACGCCGCGATCGTGGGCATACTGGATCGCCTCGGCGACCTCGCGCGTCAGCGACGCTGCCTCGCGCGGGGGCAGGGGCCCGGCGGCCACCTTGTTCGCCAGGCTCGATCCCTCGACGAAGCCCATGCTGAAGTAGTGCTGGCCCTCGTGCTCGCCGGCCTCGTAGATCGGCACGATCCCCGGGTGCTCGAGCCCGGCGGCGGCCTCGGCCTCGAGGTGGAACCGGCGCACATCGTCCGGTCCCGCGAGCTGGCCGGCCAGGATCATCTTGAGGGCCACGGTCCGGTTGAGGCTGACCTGGCACGCACGATAGACCACGCCCATCCCGCCGCGGGCGATCTCGCCGATCAGCTCGTAGTCGCCGAAGTAGCGGACCCGCGTCGGCGCCGACGGCTCTCGCGGCCCGGAGTAATCCACGGTCTGGCTGCCGTCGACGGTCGACGCCGGCGCCATGGTCGCCGCCTCGGTGATCGCGGCGGTGGGTGCCATGGTCGCCGCCTCGGTGATCGCCGTCGACGGCGGCGGCACGGTCGCGGCCTCGGCGACCGTGGGGGCCAGCGCCGGAGCCGGACCCGGCGCGTCGTACATCGCGGTCTCGGATGCCGACGGCCCGTCGGCGAACGCCCGTTCGATGGCGGGGGACAGGTCGGTGAGCCGCTCGCGGTACTCGGCGGCCGAGGGCCGCTCGCCGGCCTGGCGGCGCAGTTCCAGTTCCAGGGCGATCAGCTCGAAGGCCATCGCCTCGCGCAGCGGGCCGGGCTCTGGGGGCAGGGCATCCTCGATCCGCGGGCGACGGCCGGACGACCAGTCGGCCTCGAACGACCGACAGACGGCCTCGACCCGACGCGCGTCGCCGGGGCTCAATGCGGCGAAATGGCCCGATCGATTCAAATTCATGGGTCGGTCTCCTCCCGGAAGACGGTCCAACCCATTGATGTCCGTACGGCGTGCGGTTGTGACAGGCGCACCCCGAGATCGATGTTTACCGCAGGCGCACCCCGAGATCAACGGCCGCCCCGGATCCGCGCCGGATTCCGTTGAAGTCCGACGCCTCAGGTGCGGATCTGGCCCCACCGGATGGTGGCGATCGCGCCGAAGGCCATCAGTGGCGCCCAGGCGGCCATCGCGGGGGGAATGATCTCGAAGCTGCCGAGGTACTGGGTGAAGATCAGCGCGCCGTAGAACATCGCCGAATTGCCCAGGGCGAATCCCAGGTTGATGAACGTGTTCCGCCCGTAGCCGCCGAGCACCAGGGGCAGGCTCATGAACAGGAGCGACATGCTCAGGATCGGCCGGAGCAGCCGCAGGTGGACGAAGATCTCGACCTCCAGCGCGTTGTCCCCTTCCATCGAGGGATCCGTCAGGCTCTGGAGCAGGTCGGACGTGGTGGCGAACTGGTACCAGGCCGACTTCCGGGTCATCGCCTGGAACGTCAGGCCGCTCCTGAGGAAAAAGGTCCCGCGGCCGAAGTCCAGCCGGTGATCGAGCAGCATGTTGGCCCGCATGAGCCCCTGGTTCAGGCACAATGGCATCGGGGGCACCGAGAGCGCGTAGGCGACCTCGGAGTGGGGGGTCAGCAGGCTCGAGCGAGCCTCGTCGGCCGTTACGGCGCCCGGGGCGTCGGGGGCATCCGACTTGTCGCTCCTGGTCGGGATGACCAGAGGCGGGGGGAATCCGGTCTCGTCGTCGACCCGGACGAGCAGGCCGCCGCCGTCCTTGAGGGTCTCGTCGTCGAGGGGCGGATCCACGGTCGCATCGCGGATCAGCCAGCCTCCCTTCAGCGGCGCCCTCGGGTCGTCGGCCGGGATGAAGGTCGCCTGCCGCCCCTGGATCTCCATGATCCTGCCGAAGATCTTACGGTTGATGGTCGCGTCGAAGTGGATGATCGTGCGCGACGCCCGGTCGGCCGACTTGCCGTGGATCATGATCCCGCGCTCGTCGTAGCGGCTCGAGACGAAGGTGATCCGCTGGAGGCCGTCGTCGTCGTGGCGTCGCGCCAGCTCCTCGCCGAAGTGGGGGATCACCAGCTCCTGGTTGGCGACCGCGAAGAGGTTGACGATGACCGAGGAGACCAGCACGGGGATGATCGCGCGGTGGGTGCTGATGCCGGCGGCGAGCATGGCGAGCTGCTCGTTGTTCTTCTGCATCCAGGTCACGGTGAAGATCGCCGCCATCATGCCGATCACCCCGCAGAGCTGGTCGAAGAACTGGCTCTGGTGGATCAGGTAGTAGCGGCTCATGATCCGGAAGAGCTCGGCCCCGTTGTCGGCACGCTTGGTGAACTCGTCCAGGTTGGAGAAGGCGTCGATGACGATGTAGAGCCCAACCAGCGAGACATAGCAGATCAGGTACGCCTTGAAGAACGCCCAGTAGCGCTGGCGGTCGAGGATGCTGAGCATCGAGACCAGCCGCCAGACCAGAAGCGCGGCGAGGAGGACGGCCGCGACGGCGAGAATCGGACCATCGATGTTTCGCACGAGCGTCGTCCTCACGTGGGTCGGGGGTTTTCGCCCGACGCCGCCGAACCGTCAGGCTGGAAAGCCTGACCTGCTTGAAGACCGTCGGGCAAGAATGCCCGACCTACTTGAAGACCGTCGGGCTGGAAAGCTTGACCTACTTCTATTCCGTCGGGCAAGAATGCCCGACCTACTTGAAGACCGTTGGAATACGATGACCGATCAATGCCGGACGACCGGCGGCAGGACCAACCCGGCCAGGACCGCCAGGATGACGTTGCCGATGAAGAGGGAGATATAGGCCGGCAGCATCCCCTCCTTGCTCATGTTCACGCCGAAGAGCATGAGCGGATAATAGATCGTGATGATCGGCATGAAGCAGGTGATGAACGCGCTCAAGAAGTCGCGCCGGGCGAAGCGGATGCCGACCGGCGCGCCCAGGATCACGAACATCAGGCTGCCGCAGGCCATCGACAGCCGGAGCCACCATTCGGTCTCCAGCTCGTCGCACTTGCGGAGGTAATACCCGTAGTTGACCGAGGCGTCGCGGACGTCGAACCAGTTGATCCGATCGGTGGTCCCGCCGGCGACGTTGAACGCGCACTTGATCGACTCGCGAAGGCGCTCGGTGGCGATCAGCCTGCGTTGCTCCTTCAGCTCGGCCCGGATGTCGCGATTGGTGTATTCCTGGATCCTCTTATCCACGTTGAACTGGCTGTCGGATGGAATCGGCATCTCGAGGGTGTTGTTGTTGATCAGCACGACGTCGGGGTTGTTCCCCTTGTGCTGGACCTCGGCATCCTCGAAGAAGACGCGGACGAGCTTGGCCTTCAGGTCGATGTGCAGCGTCGCGGTCTTGGCCTGGATCGTCAGGTCGAAGTCGTCCTTGCCGCGGACCCGGTGCTTGAACGTGGGCTCGATCATCGTCTTGCCCTTGACGTCCAAAACCTTGATCAAAAACGGCCAGCGCGCGTTGTTGAACTCGTGGTCCTTCTTGAGCCACTTGTAGAACATGTCCTCCAGGTCCTTGAAGACCACCAGCCTGGTCATGTGCGTGCTCTCGGGGATCCAGGTCCCGCTGAGATACAGGAGCGAGACGCTCAGCACGATGGCCAGGTTGAAGGTGGGCCAGAGGACCGAGAACACGCTGACGCCGGCCGACTTGACCGCGATGATCTCGTTGTCGCCGGCGAGGCGTCCGTAGACGACGGTCACGGCGAACAGGAGCGAGACGGGGATGGTGTAGGGAAGGGTGCTGGGGATGATGTAGGGGACCAGCTCGGCGATGTCCTTGGGCGAAAGGCCCACCTCGCGCGCCTGGGCGGCGACCATGAACAGGACGAAGATCGCCGTCATGGTCAGAAGCGCCAGGGAGAAGGCGCGGACCACCTCGAAGATCACGTAGCGCTGGAGGATGTTCAAGCGACGGCCCCCGTGTCAGCGTCCTTGCCCGCGGCCCACCGTCCGGATCCGACCGCCATTTCCGCGATCCTCGCCCCTCGTCCTGAGGGTGAGGATCAGGCGACCGGATCCAGGCATGCACTCAGCGCCGCCCCGAGTCGGCGCGCCCCCTCAACCAGCTCGGACTCGCTCGGTACCCCGAAGGTCAGGCGGAGGTGGTTCCTGGGCCGGGGCGTCGGTTCGTCGGCGAATGCGAACTCGCCCGGCACATAGAGCACACCCTCGCGCACGCAGCGGGAGAACAGCGGCCCGTCGAACCCGGTATCCAGCCCTTCGGGTACGGTCATCCAGACGAACAACCCCCCTTCGGGACGGGTCCAGCGGATCTCGGGATCGAGCGACCCGATCGACTCGTCCAGCGCCGCCAGGAACGTCGAGCACTTCCGGCCGTACAGGCCGCTGAGGCGCTCGACATGGCGGTGATAGCTCCCGTCGGCGAGCACTCGCTCCAGCAGGCGCTGATTGAAATTCGCCGTGCCGAAGTCGTGGTTGCCTTTGAGATACAGGATCGGATCGATCAATGCCTCGGGTAAGACGCCGAAGCCGAGTTTCAGCCCCGGGCTGAAGGTCTTGCTGAACGTGCGGGCCAGGATCACGGTATCGCCCGTCGGATCGTGGCTCCAGACGCTCGGCGGCTCGGCCGCGCCAAAGGATAGATTCCGGTACGCGGCGTCCTCCAGCACGAAGATCCGGTTCTCCCGCGACCACCTGCGGGCGATCTCGACCAGGGCCCCGCGGCGCCCCGCGGCCAGGCTGATGCCGGTTGGGTTGGCGTGCTCGGGGATCGTGTAGATCAATTTGACCCGATCGAGCTGCCCCTCGGCTTCCAGCCGCTCGAGGGTTTCCTCGAGCACGTCCAGCCGCATGCCCCCCTCGTCGATCGGAATCCGGATCGCCCGCGCGCCGCGGGTCTCGACCGGGCCCAGAAAGACGAAGTACGTCGGCGACTCGACCAGCACGATGTCGCCCGGATCCAGCAGGGCCTCGCAGACCAGATAGATCAACTGGGCCGAGCCGGTGGTGACCACCGTCCGGGGAATCGCGTCGCGGTAAGTGCCCGCCGGGATTCCTCCTTCCCGCTCGAGCTCGCCGACCAGGCGGGTCCGCAGCGCCTGATCGCCGATCGTCGTCCCGTACTGGAGCGACCGCCGCCCCTCGACCGGATCGGCCAGGAGGGCCGAGACCGCCGGGGCCACCACCTCGGCCGGCAACGATTGCTGATCCACGAAGCCCGCCGCCAGCGAGACGATCGCCGGGTTCTCCAGGGCGGTCTGCATCAAGCGGCTAATCGAGGGCGGCCTGGTTCGCCGTGCGGAAGTGCTGAGCGGGATTCGGGTTGTCATCGTTGCGATCGGCCGATCTGGGGGTTGGGGGAGACCTGTGCTCCGGTGAAACTTTAGCGACCCCGGCCCGGGAGTCAAGGCGGGTTCGACCGCCGTCGGACACGACGGCTGCCCGGGGGGTTCACGCCCGATCGCGGAGGATCCCTGGCGAGGTCGTCGCCCGGCCGTTAGCCTGGGTCCCGCCGGCGCACCAAAACCCCCCGGCGCCCGGCGGGTTGCGCCGAAGCCGGTCCGCCGCCCGGATTCTCCCCGACCCGAGCGCTACGAGGCTTTTCGCGATGGATTCACTCCCCGCCCAGCTAGGTTTCCGCATGCCGGCCGAATGGGAGCCGCACGCGGCAACCTGGATCGCCTGGCCCCACAACCGCGAGGACTGGCCGGGGAAGTTCAGCCCGATCCCGTGGGTGTATACCGAGATCGTCCGCCTGCTGGCGCGATCGGAGCCGGTGCACATCGTCGTGGCGGACCGCGAGAAGAAGCGGCGCGCGGCGGACCGGCTGGACGCCGCCGGGGTCGACATGGGGCGCGTCCGGTTCTTCAAGGCCGCGACGGATCGAGTCTGGCTGCGCGACTCGGGGCCGACGTTCGTGGTGCGCGACCGCGAGGGATCGCGGGGTCTGTCCCCGAATCGGGAGGCCGAGGCTCCTGCCGAGCCTGGAATGCCGGCTCGCCGGGAGGCTCGCCCTCCCGATGGAGACGGGTTCGGCCCAGGCTCCCACGACAGCCCGGCCGGCGGCGTCGGCATGGTCGAGTGGAAGTTCAACGCCTGGGCCAAGTACGAAAACTATCGCAACGACCGACGCCTGCCGCGCAGGGTGTCGACCTGGCTGGACCTGCCGCGGTGGGTGCCGCGGGCAGAGCAGGGGGGTCGGCCGGCTCGCGTCGTGATGGAAGGGGGCGCGATCGACGTCAACGGCCGAGGCACATTGCTGACCACCGAAGAATGCCTGCTTGGCGAGGTGCAGGCCCGCAACCCGGGGCTTGACCGGGCCGGGCTGGAGAAGGTCTTCGCCGATTATCTGGGGATTCGTCACGTGGTCTGGCTCGGCCGCGGCATTGCCGGGGATGACACGCACGGCCACGTGGACGACCTGGCGCGGTTCGTCGGGCCGCGCGCGGTCGTCACCGTGGTCGAGCCCAATCCCGACGACCCGAACCACGAACCGCTGCGGGAGAACCTCGAGCGGCTGCCGGCCGCCCGCGACCAGGACGGCGAACCTCTCGAGGTCATCGAGTTGCCCATGCCGCGCCCGGTGGTCTTCGAGGGCCTGCGCCTGCCGGCCAGCTACGCCAATTTCTACATCGGCAACACGGTCGTGCTCGTGCCCACGTTCAACGACCCGGCCGACCGCGTCGCGCTGGATACCCTGGCCCGGGCGATTCCCGACCGCGAGGTCGTGGGAATCCACTGCCTGGACCTGGTGCTGGGCCTCGGGACCCTGCATTGCCTCTCGCAGCAACAGCCCCTCGGACCAGCCGGGCGACTGGGATCCCAGAATTAACCATAAAAAGTGACATTAGGATGGGATGAGAATATAATCCGTAGACGGAACAGTCGGCGGGGCGCTACAGATCCGGACTTAACCGCGAAAAACGCGAAAAGGAAAAGGGGAACGAACGGGGTGAGGATCCCGCTCCCGCCGGACGGCCCGTCCTGTCCTTTTTCGCGTCTTTTCGCGTTTTTCGCGGTTAAGTCTTCGGTCTTCGATCTGCGGTCTTCGTTCTTCGTTCTTCGATCTTCGGTCGATCGCCATCGCCGCAGGTCGGCTCATGCGCTCGGCTCGCGGTTTCACTACTCCGCAAATCACTCGATCGGCTGGACGTCGAGCCAGTTGGGGCCGGCGGCGAGGTCGACCTGGAGCGGAACGCTCAAATCCAGCGCCGTGGTCATCTCGTGGCGGACCAGCTCGGCGAGGGGGGCGACCTCGTCCTCGGGGGCCTCGAAGACCAGCTCGTCGTGGATCTGGAGCAGCATCCGCGCGGGGGACCCGCGGTCGCGGAGCTCCTGGTCAATTTTGATCATTGCCCGCTTGATCAAATCAGCGGCCGAGCCCTGGATGATCGTGTTGACCGCCGTGCGCTCGGCCAGGTTGCGCACCCGGCCCGTGGTCGACTTGATCCCGACGATCGGCCGGCGGCGGCCCAGGATGGTCTCGACCCGGCCCCTGGCCTGGGCCTCCTCGAGCGAGCGGGTGATGAACTGGTCGACCCCGGCATACTCCTGGAAATAGGCGTCGATGAACGTGGTGGCCTCGGCCTGGGTGATCCCCAGCCTGGCGGCCAGGCCGAACGGGCTCAGGCCGTAGATCACGCCGAAGTTCACCGTCTTGGCCACGCGGCGCTGCGCATCATCCACCGCCGACTCCTCGACGCCGAAGATCCGCGCCGCGACGGCGCGGTGAATGTCGCGGTCCTCGGCGAAGGCCTTCGTCAACGCCGGGTCGCCCGAGTAATGGGCGAGGATGCGTAGCTCGATCTGCGAGTAGTCGGCGGTTAACAGCTTCCACCCCGGTTCGCCCGCGATGAACGCCTGGCGGATCTGCCGGCCCTCCTCGGTGCGCACGGGGATGTTCTGGAGGTTGGGGTCGCTCGAGCTGAGCCGGCCGGTCGCCGCGATCCCCTGGTTGAACGAGGCGTGGATCCGCCCGTCCTCGGGATGCACCAGCTCCGGCAGAGCATCGAGATACGTCCCCTTGAGCTTGGCGAGCTGACGGTGCCGGATCAAAAGCGCGGGCAGCGGGTGCTTGAGCGCCAGCTCCTCCAGGACTTCCTGCGCGGTGCTCAGCTCGCCGCCGGGGGTCCTGGACGTCGAGGAGAGCTTCAGCTCGTCGAACAGGATCTGGCGGAGCTGGGGCGGCGAGTTGATGTTGAACGGCCGGCCGGCCTGGCGGTAGATCTCGTCTTCCATCGCGGCCATCTGCGTCGCGAAGTCCGCGGAGAGCTGGCGGAGCCGCCCGACGTCCACCGCGATGCCGGCGCGCTCCATCCGGGCCAGGACCGAGATCAGCGGGCGTTCGAGGTCGGCATACAGGTCCCACAGCCCCTCGGCCCGGACCCTGGGCGCGAGGATCGACTCGATCCGCCAGGTGGCGTCGGCGTCCTCGCCGGCATATTCGGCGACGCGCTTCACGTCGACCTGGTCCATGCGGAGCTGGTTCTTCCCCTTGCCGATCAGGTCGCTGATCGGGATCATCGTGTGCCCCAGCAGGCGCTGCGAGAGCTGGTCGAGGTTGTGGTTGCGCTCGCCGCTCTCGAGCAGGTAGCTGAGGATCATCGTGTCGGTGATCGGGCCGGTGACTTCGAGCCCGACCCGCGAGAGCGCCAGCATGTCGTACTTGAGGTTCTGGCCGACCTTCTCGATCGCCGGATCCTCCAGGATCGGCCGCAGCGCGGCCAGGGTGCTCGCCTCGTCGAGGACGCGCGAGCCCTCGGGTCCGCGGACCGGCAGGTAGTACGCCACGCCCTCGCTCCAGGAGAAGGACAGGCCGACGAGGTCGGCCCGCAGGGGATCGAGCGCCGTGGTCTCGGTGTCGAGGCAGAACCTCGGCTGGGCGGCCAGCTCCTTCAGGAAGTCCTCGAACGCCGCGGGCGTGTCCACCAGGCGGTACTCGGCCTGCCAGGGCGACTCGGCCTCGCGCTTCTCGGCCGCGGGCGGCGGCCCGAGCTCGTTGCGAAACCCGTGGAAACCGCACTCGGTGCAGAGCGCAAAAAGCGCCTCGCGGTCGGGCTGCTGCGTCCTCAGCAGGTCCCAGTCGATCGCGAGGGGCAGGTCGGTGCGCAGGGCGACGAGCTGCCGGGCCAGCCGGGCGGTGTCGGCGTGCTCGCGCAGGCTCTGCTGCTTCTTGGACTTCTTCATGTTCTCGACGTTCGCCAGCAGCGCGTCGAGCGTGCCGTACTCCTTGAGGAAGTTGGCGGCGAAGACGGGTCCGATGCCCGGGATGCCCGGGACGTTGTCGACCGAGTCGCCCGTCAGAGCGAGGAAATCGACCACCTGGTCGGGGCGGATTCCCCAGTCCTTCTCGAGCGCGGCGGCGTCCATCTCCTTGCGAGTGCGGAGGTTGAGCAACCGGACATGGTCGCCGATCAACTGGCGGGCGTCCTTGTCGGTCGTGACGATGTAGACGTCCAGGTCCTGCTCGTCGCCGCGGTGGGCGAGCGTGGCGATGACGTCGTCGGCCTCCATGCCCGGCTCCATCAGCACGGGCACCCGGAAGCCCTCGAACACCCGGCGGATCACCGGCACCTGCGCCGAGAGGTCGGCCGGCATCTCGGCCCGATTCGCCTTGTAGTCGGCGTAAAGGTCCGACCGGAAGACCCGCCCCGCACCGTCGAAGGCCGCGGCCAGGTAGTCGGGTTTCCGGCTCTTCACCAGGTTCAGCAGGTCCCGGAAGATCCCGAAAACGGCCTGCGTCGGCTGCCCGGCCGGCCCCGTCATCTCGGGAATCGCGTGGAAGACCTGGAAAATTAGAGAATATGCGTCAAGTATATAGAAGGTAGGGCGAGACGGGGAGGAATCCGCGGCCGGTGCGGTCGCTTCCGTCGGGAGGGTTGATCCGGCCGGGGCGGGGATGTCGCCCGGGCGGGATGTGCCGGACGGAGCGGGATCGTCGTCGGATTCGTGGAACGAAAATGCGGCCTGGGCGTCCAAGTTCATGTAGGCTCCTTGGTGGAGTGGGTCAAACCGGGGCTGCGCTGCGCCCCGGTTTGACCCATCTCCGGCTGGATCTTACAATCGGCAGGATACGGCGAATCCTCGCAACCGTGGGCAACATGCTCGGAATGCCGGGTCGAAAATCGCCGTCCGTTTCCTCGCACCCCTCGCATGTGACATATTATCAGCAAACCGGCGGACTGTCCGGGCAGCTCGCATTCACTCCGCTCCGGGGGAGTTAACATCGATGGCCGCGTCCAACGATTCCCAAGGGCTCAAGATCGCCGTCGCGGTATTCATCGCGCTGGCGGTGATCCTGGCCGTGACGTCGTATTTTCTGTACTCGAACTGGCAGGTGGCCGAAGCGCGGTTGACGAAGGCCAACGAGGATATCGGCACGCTGCGGAAGGGTCAGAGCGACCAGCAGAACACGATCGAGGACCTGCGGACGCGGCTGGGCGTCCGCACGACCGAGGCCGACGCGATCAAGAGCGAGATCGACGCGCAGAACAAGAAGCTGAACGAGCGGCTCGAGGAGCTGTCGACCGCAGTGAACGGGGCCATGCAGAAGGTCCAGCAGGCCGGCGCCCAGCCGCAGGAGATGCAGGACCTGACGCAGACGATCACGACGGCGATCCAGTCGTTCCGGGCGGATAACGTGCGGAGCAACTACATCGCCTCGCTCGACCGGCTATCGGAGCTGATGAAGAACCTGGCGGTGCTGACGACCGAGATGGGCGTCAACTACCTGGATTTGCGTCATTCGCTGGAGTCGCAGACGAGCGTGACCAAGAGCGAGGTGGCCGTCCAGACCAAGGCCGCCGAGGCCAGCCGCGCAGACATGCAGGAGGAGGCGCAGAAGCACGTCTCCGAGCGGCAGATGCTGCTGACCAAGGTCGACTCGCTCACCAAGGAGAACGACCTGCGGACGACCGAGATCGCCAACCTGAAGGCCCAGCTCGACCGGCAGAAGGAGGACTACGACAGGGAGCGGACCCAGTACCGCACCCAGATCAGCGAGCTGCGCGACAAGGCCGAGCGGACCGACACGATCCTGGATCATCCGGACGGGTACATCACGTTCGTCGACTACAACGCGATGCAGGTCCACACCAATATCAACCGCGCCATGGGCGCCCAGCCGCAGATGGTGCTCTCGGTGTTCGACGCCCATTCGCCGGGCATCCCGACCGAGAAGCCCAAGGGGACCATCGAGCTCACGAAGGTGGGCGACCGGATCAGCGTGGCGCGGATCATCAAGACGATCAACCCGATCGAGCCGATCCGCGAGGGCGACATCGTGTATTCGCCGGCCTGGTCGCCCAATAACCCGACGCGGTACGCGCTGGTGGGCAAGATCGACATCAACCGCGACGGCCGCGACGACCGCGAGGAGCTGAAGCGGATGATCCAGGAGAGCGGCGGCGTGGTCGAATTCGACCTGCCCCCGCCGTGGGTCGGCAAGGAGACCGGCCAGCTCTCGCCGCGGGTCGACTGGTATGTGACGGACGAGCGGATGCCGCTCCGCGACGTGTATCGTCCCCGCTCCGAGCCGATCGTGGCGGATGAGGCCAAGCTGGCCGCTCGCGTGGGCCAGGTGACGAAGGAAGCCCGCGGCGACGGCATCCGCCCGATGCCGATCGAGCGGCTGCTGAGCTACCTCGGTTACGACATCAACACGCCGATCGTCGGGCGGCCCGAGGCGGTCAACGAGCGGGCCATCCGGCGCCTGCTCGCGCCGAAGCCCGGCCAGGCGGGCGCCGCCGCCGCCAAGGCCAAGGCCGACGCGGCGGCCGCGGCCGGGGCCGAGCCCGCGGCCGGGGCCGAGCCCGCGGCCGAGCCCAAGCCCAAGGAAGACGCCGCCGGCAACGAGGAGCCCGCCGCGGACGACACGCCCAAGAAGAAGGCGACAACCAGGAAGAAGGCGAACGACGCGGACGACCAGTGACCGGCGGAAACGTTCGTCAACTGTCCGGATCGCCAGCGCATCAATAGAACGGGGTGCCGGGGACAACACGTCCCCCGGCACCCCGTTTCTTCGTTCGTGGAAACTCCCCTATCTGGCCAGGCCCGGACCGTCGAGATCACGCAGAGCCGCCGACGCCGGTCAGGGAAGCTGGTCGAAATCCTCGTCGGCATCCTCATCGCCGGCCGGAGGAGCCTGGTCGTCCGGATCCGGCTCCTCGTCCTCGACCAGGTCCGAGAAGAGATCCCGCTGCACAAGCCCGGCGGAAAGCGACTTCCGCCACGCCGGAGGCACGTCAAGCGCACCGGCGGCACGGAGTCCATCGACGGAGATCAAGTGTCGGTCCTTCACAGATCGCCTCCAGAAGCCTGGCCTGGGCGGGTTCCAGTTCGACGAGTAACGCGAGAACATCAGGACATTGAGCAATTCCGTCGTGGACTCGGCGAGCCAGTGGTCGGGCTGGATCTCGCCCAGCTTCGGGGGTGGCCGGCGGTCGCCGATGATCGGCCGCTCGCGGTTCTTCTTGCGATAGCTGAACCACTGCGTCAGGACGCGCTTGCCGGAGACCTCGTACCGCCAGACCGCCGGCGGCACGTTGTCGATGAAGCCGCTCCCGACGAGTAGTCGATTCCTGCTTTCATCGTACCCCATCTCGTCGGGCATCGAATCGGGATCGTCGGGGATCGCGCCGTCCTTCGGGATGCGCGGAGCTCGTTCCTTCGGCAGTCGCGGCGGCCCGGAGGGCCGGCCGGCCTTCGCGTCGGCATAACGCTCGCCGAACGTGTGCAGCCAGATGACCCGCCGGCCCAGCTCGACGGCCTGGGCGAATTGCTTCGGGCGGGAAAGCCTCCGAAGAGCTTTTCCGAGACTTCTCGCTCAACATCACCGCGGTCCCTCCGCAAGACCATGGTTGACAGGAACTTGAAGGCGGTTTTTGCGCACTCCTCGCCGAACACCGCCTGGCCGGTCCTGGACGGACCGGCGACGTCAGCCGCCGGATGGAATCGCCAGCTCGGGCGACTCCGCTCGACGCCTCCGGGCGATCCGGCGACGTGATTCGCCGGGTCATCAGGCCGAGACCAAAATCCCGGCGACTCACGTCGCCGGTTCGCCAAGCCCGAGCAATCCGCCCATGCCGGGCTCGAACCAGGTGGTGTTCGGCGAGGAGTGTCACTCTTCGAGCGAAGCACGCATTTGATCCTCCGACTCGCCGACGGCGCCAGGATTTGCGAGCTTTGCCCTGGCGTCGGCGCCGAAGCGCGCAATCGCGTTTTTCAGGTCAGGCGTTTCAAGGGCACCTGCTGCGTTTTCGATTTGCTCGCGGTAGCAACGACTGGCATGGCACCTGAGCGGGCATCCGAAATCATAGCATGGTGACGGGCGGACGGAAGCGGACGGAAGCGTGGATGGCGACTGTTCCCTCGCCTCCGCGACGCCTCGCGACCCGCTTCCTTCATCCCCTATAATTCGCCGATGCGGACAGGTCAGTATCACTCCGGGCACCCGTTGCTGAGATTCCAGCAATCATGGACGCAAATCGGATGGTCGTGTTACTGAGCCAGTACCGGGTCGCCGAGGCGAGGGCGGCACTCCGTGAAACCCATTGACCGGCCCGACCGCGATCGCGATGGAGACGCAGAGGACGGCGACGGCGACGGCGACGTCAACCGCGACGGCGGGCGGATCCCGCGGTATCTCCGCGAGGCGACTGCGGTGGCGATCGCCCGGCTGGATCCGCGGGGCGCGGTGCTCGAGACGAATCGGGGATTCCTGCGGGCGGCGGGCCAGGCGGGGCGCGAGCCGTCGGAGACAGGCTGGGACGCCCGCGCGGCCTTCATCCAGCCGCGATTCGATGAGCTGGCGGCGCTGCCGATCCCGGCCGGCGAGGGGCACGAGCCGGTCTTCCGCGGCGTGTTCAACCTGGGCTCGACGGGCTCGACCCCCGAGTCGCTACGGGGATGCGCCTATCGATCGGGCGAGGGCCTGCTGATCGTCGCCGAGCACGACCCCGAGGAGTGGGACCACCTGAGGGTCTCGGTGCTGGCGCTCAACCGCGAGCTGGCCGAGAGCCAGCGGCAGCTCGTCCGCGACATCCAGGCCCGCCGCCGCGCCGAGGCCGAGCTGGCCGAGACCAATCGCGGCATCCTGGCCCTGTACGCCGAGCTCGAGGACCAGGCCATCGCACTGCGGCGCGCCAGCGACCTGAAGTCGCGGTTCCTCTCGAACATGAGCCATGAGTTCCGCACGCCGCTCAACGCGATCCTGTCGCTGTCGAGAATCCTGCTGGAGGGCCTCGACGGCGACCTCACGGAGGAGCAGCGCGTCGAGGTGACGTACATCCGCCAGGCGGCACGCACGCTCTCGGACATGGTCAACGACCTGCTCGACCTGGCCAAGATCGAGGCGGGCAAGACCACGGTCCGGCCCGAGGCGTTCGAGGTCTCCGAGCTGTTCGCGGCCCTGCGGGGCATGATGCGGCCGATCCTGGGCTCCGACGCCATCCACCTGATCTTCGAGGAACCCGCCGGGATACCGACCCTGCGCACCGATCAGGGGAAAGTGGCGCAGATCCTGCGAAACTTCATCTCGAACGCCCTGAAGTTCACCGAGCGGGGCGAGGTGCGGGTCTCGGCGGCGCCGGAGGAAGGCGCGTTCGTGGTGTTCTCGGTTGCGGACACCGGGGTCGGGATTCTGGAGGCGGATCAGCGGCGGGTGTTCGAGGAGTTCGAGCAGATCGAGGGTGAACTCCAGGCCCGGACGAAGGGGACCGGGCTGGGGCTCTCGCTGTCGCGGCAGCTCGCCGAGCTGCTGGGCGGATCGGTCTCGCTCGCGAGCCGGGCGGGAGTCGGCTCGACCTTCCGGGTCCGCCTGCCCGTGGATTACGCTGGAAATGGACGGGGCGGTCCCGAATCCCGTCATCCCAACGCCGGAGCCATCGAATCTCCATGAATCCCGACGCGCTTGCTGAAGACGCCCCCCCCGCCATCCTCAACGTCAACGACGACGAGGCCAATCGCTACGCGCTGACGCGGATCCTCCGGTCGCGGGGATTCCGCGTGGACGAGGCGCGCGACGGCGCCGAGGCCCTCCGGCGCGTCGCCGACTCGCGGCCCGACCTCGTCGTGCTGGACGTCGACCTGCCCGACATCGACGGCTTCGAGGTCTGCCGGCGGATCAAGGCGGACCCCGAGACGTCGGCCATTCCGGTCCTCCACCTGTCGGCACAGTATGTGCTTGAGGAGGACCGAGCACACGGGTTGGTGAGCGGCGCCGACGGCTACCTGATCCAGCCCGTGGAGCCGCTGGAGCTGATCGCGAGCATCCGGGGCCTGATCCGGATGCGCGACGCCGAGGCCGCCGCGCGGCGGAGCGCGCAGCGAGTCGAGCAGCTCGAGCACGAGCTGGGGTCACTCGGGCGGCTGCTGGCGTCGACCACGCCGGCGGCTCCGCCCGACCCGGGACACGGGCCGTTGCGCGACCTCCGTCCGGGGGATTTCGCCGAGCTGACGGAGCGCTGCGGCTCGCTCCTGGACCTGGCGCTCCAGCAGCAACGTTACCGGATCGAGCACGACATCAGCACGGCGCTCCAGGAGATGGGGCAGCGGCTCGGGGCCCTCGGTGCCGGCCCCCGGGACGTGATCGAGATTTATGGAACCGCCCTGAAATCCCGGTCCGGCGGGGCGGCCACCGCCCGGGCGCGGGCCTATGTCGATGAGGGACGAATGCTGGTCCTGGAGCTGATGGGACACCTGGCCGCGTACTACCGAAGCCGGCTACAGCAGCACGGGAGCGGCCCGGTCCCGCACGGCCGGGCATGACGACGAGCGACCCACCGGGCGGTCGCAAGCGTAATATACTAGAGTCGCGAATATCGTGGCCGCCGATCCAGCCGGATTGCGAGGGCGGCCGGCCGGTGGAGATGAGCCCGGGACCGGGGCCAGGTTGGCCCCGGCCCATCACCCGGGCGGGCTGGGTCGCCGAGTCGGACGGGCATTCCGGCCCGACGGAGCCCTGGCGTCGGGCTGGAGTGCCTGCCCTACTTCCTTGCCGGCATGATACCTGGGACCGTGTTGGGAGGTCGGTTGATGAGCGAGCGGGGGACGAGCGGTGGCGTCGGCAAGCTGCTGACGGGCATCGAGGGATTCGACCTGATCGCCTCCGGGGGGCTGCCGGCGGGCCGGACCACCCTGGTCTCGGGCACGGCGGGAAGCGCCAAGACGGTCTTCGCGGCCCAGTTCCTGGGCGCGGGCATCGAGCGCGCCGAGGAGCCCGGCGTGTTCGTCACCTTCGAGGAGCGGGCCGAGGACATCCGCCGCAACCTGATGGGCTTCGGCTGGGACATCGCCCGGTGGGAGGCCGCGAACAAATGGGCCTTCGTCGACGCATCGCTCCAGCCGGGCGAGCCGACGGTCATCACGGGCGACTTCGACCTGTCGGCCCTGATCACCCGCGTCCGGTACGCGATCGACCGGATCGGTGCGCGGCGGGTCTCGCTCGACTCGCTCGGCGGGATCTTCACCCAGTTCGACCCGCAGCGGATCCGCCACGAGATCTTCCGCCTGACCGCCGCGCTCAAGGACATGGGCGTCACCTCGATCCTCACCGCCGAGCGCTCCGAGGAGGACGGGGCGGTGGCGCGCTACGGCGTCGAGGAGTTCGTCGCCGACAACGTGATCATCCTCCGAAACGCCCTGGAGCAGGAGAAGCGGCGGCGGACGGTCGAGATCCTCAAGTTCCGCGGCACGAGCCACCAGAAGGGGCAGTTCCCGTTCACGATCACGAGCGGCCAGGGGATCATCGTCCTGCCGCTCTCGGCCATCGAGCTGCGGCAGCGGTCGTCGAACGTGCGGATCAGCTCGGGCATCCCCGAGCTGGACGCGATGTGCGGCGGCGGGTTCTTCCGCGATTCGGTCATCCTGGTTTCGGGCGCGACGGGGACCGGCAAGACGCTGCTCACCACCGAGTTCATCAACGGCGGCGCCGAGGCCGGCGAGCGCTCGCTGCTGTTCGCCTTCGAGGAGAGCCGCGACCAGCTCTGCCGCAACGCGCTGAGCTGGGGCGTCGACTTCGAGTCGATGGAGGCCAGCGGCCGGCTCAAGCTGATCTGCGTCTACCCCGAGGCCGCCACGCTGGAAGATCACCTGATCTCGATGAAGAAGGAGATCGAATCCTTCGCCCCCAACCGGGTCGCCATCGACAGCCTCTCGGCGCTCGAGCGGGTCGCGTCGATCAAAAGCTTCCGCGAGTTCGTCATCAGCCTCACCTCGTTCATCAAGCACAAGGAGCTGGCGGGGCTGTTCACCGCGACCACGCCCGAGCTGATGGGGGGCACGTCGGTCAGCGAGGCGCATATCTCGTCGATCACGGATTCGATTATCCTGATCCGCTACGTCGAGATCTTCGGCGAGATGAGGCGTGGGCTGGCGGTGCTGAAGATGCGGGGATCGATGCACAACAAGGAGATCCGCGAGTTCTCGATCGACGGCTCGGGGCTGCACATCGGCCCGGCGTTCCGCAACGTCTCGGGGATCCTCTCGGGCCGGGTGGTGCATGCCACCTCCGACGAGCTGGGACGGCTCGGCGAAATGTTCCAGGACGGCCGCGAAGGGCGCCCGTCGCTCCCCTGAACCCGGCGACGGCGGCCGCGGCCGGCCGCGCGGCGAGGAATCACCCTGGTGCCCGGGGCCGTCGCCCCGTCGACCTCGCGGCACCCGCCGGGCCTTGAGACGGCCCCGTCGGCCGACTATCATGGCACGCCGACGGCGGGCAGCGATGGCCGCGCAGCCTGCGCCACGATTCCTGTCGCGGCGTCGTCCGCCGACGTTCGGCCCGACCCGACCCGACCCGAAGGTCCGGCGGAGGCGGCCCCAACGCGAGGGTGCCCGCCCCCCGGCGCCCGACGATCTCGGGCGGCCCCACATCGCGGCCCCATGGACTCGGAACCCCGTCCCAATCCGGAGCAGGTGCCATGGCCTTCAAACGCGTCGTCATCCTGGGCGGCGGACCCGTCGGCCTCCTCTGCGCCATCGAGGCCAGGCAGCATTTCAAGAGCGTGTCGGTCGTCGAGAAGCGCTCGACCTACTCGCGGACGAACGTGCCGGTCGTCGACAATGATCTGCGCCTCCACTTCAAGACGCTGGGCGTCCACCAGAAGATGGGATTGGGCGAGAGCGCCATGCAGGGCGACCCCCCCTTCAAACGGATCGAGGGCACCCTGTTTGATCACGCCTCGTCACGGGGCATCGAGATGCTCCGGCCCTTCGTGGTGACCTCGGTGTCGGGCGGGAGCGAGAACAAGTTCGGCCGCTACAAGAGCATCCTCCTGACCCTCCGCCAGTGGGACGACCAGAGCAGGAAGTTTGTCGACGGGGCGAAGCCGCTGACCGTCAATGCCGACCTCCTGGTGATCGCCACCGGCGGCGGGGCCGCCGCCGATCCGCTGGTCACCGAAACCCTCGGCTTCACCTATGAGAAGCTCAAGGCGAAGAACTACGGCGCGTACGGCATCTTCGAAAAGACCGGGGACGTCCTGAACCCCTCGCCCGGGCACAAGGAGGGGAAGTTGGCCGCCCGGGAGATCAGCGCCAAGGTGGCGGCGCCGGCCTCGATTCGCCTGCAAACGGCCGACTACAACTATCTGCTGGCGACCCTGGCCGGGATCACCAGGAATGACTTCAAGCTGCTCCAGAGCTCGCAGGAGAGGCTCAAGAAGCTCCTGTTCGCCCTGGAGAGCGCGAGGGGCTCGGGCATCACCGAGAAGCTCAAGGAGGTGGAGAAGAACGTCGGGCTGTTCAAGATCGCCATCCAGCGGGCGCGGCAGTTCTACAGCCCGAAGTACCCGGCCGTCCTGGTGGGCGATGCGGCCGTCACCCCGCATCCCGAGCAGGGCTCGGGATACACCACCGGCTTCCGCGGCTTCGAGGAGCTCAAGCGGCTCCTGGAGGCCCTCAAGGGGACCGACCGCTCGAAGGACAACAGCCTGATCTTCCAGGGCTTCAACGACCGCTACGAGCTGCACGTGTCCCGCAAGGCCCTCCAGGGGACCGTCGCGATCGTCGCCAATAACCGGAGGACGCTGGAGACCTACGCGGCGGACATCAGGGCGCTCGCGGCGAGGACGAAATACCTGGGGATGCGGCAAATCCTTGAACACGACGCCGCCACCGCCGACGACCTCGCCGAGGAGCTGAAGGCCCAGGAGGCCGCGGCGAAGAAGATGCTCGCGTACCTCGAGCCAGACAAGGGGCAAGAGCTGCCGGAGCTTGGTGAGGACGAGACGGCGAGCGCCCTGTGGAAGCGGATCGACACGACCTGGGGACAGCTCAAGAAACTGATGAAGCACGACGCCCTGCTCGACGACGGCCGGCTCGCCGAGGTGGAGAAGAAGCTGGCGATCCAGTGACACGAAGCGAGGCGCTGGAGCTCACCGGCCGACCGCGGCGCATGCGGCCCGCCGTGGCCAGCGCGGGGTGGAAAACGTCGAGCCCCTGTTCGGGACGGTCGCGCCGAATTACCATGGCGGGCTCGGGCCGCCCGGTTCAGGGCGGCGATCCAGGGACTCGCCGCGTCGCGAGCCGGGAGGGATTGCCGGACCGACCGACCAATCAGGCCGACGGTCCAGGCCGTCCTCCGCTCGTCCCCCGCTCGTGCCCGGCCACTTCTGACCACAAAAGGACCGTCTCCCATGAAGCGGCTGCTCGGCACCGTCTTCGGCATCGCGCTGATCTCCGGCCTGACCTTCCCCGTCGCGGCCAGGGCCGACGACAAGGACCCCCAGGCCATCCTCGACAAGGCCATCAAGGCACTCGGCGGCGAGGAGAAGCTCAAGAAGGTCGAGGCCTTCACCTGGAAGACCAAGGGCACGATCAACTTCGGCGGCAACGAGAGCGAGTACAAGGGCACGGTGACCGCCCGGGGACTCGACCACCTGCGGCGCGAGTCGGAGATGGAGATCAACGGCGAGTCGCGCACGTTCGTGATGATCGTGGCGGGCGACAAGGGCTGGATGAAGTTCGGCGACGAACCCCGCGAGATGGAAGACGACGCGCTGGCGAACTGGAAGCGACGCGGTTACCTGGAGGTCTTGCCGGTGACGATCGTGTCGATCAGGGGGAAGGGCTTCAAGGTCGAGGCCGCCGGCGAGGAGAAAGTTGACGGCAAGCCGGCCGCCGGCGTCAAGGTCACCCCGCCCGACGGCAAGGAGTTCACCATCTACTTCGACAAGGAGAGCGGCCTGCCGGTCAAGCAGGTCGCCAAGGTGACCGGCTTCCAGGGCGACGAGACGACCGAGGAGACCACGTTCAAGGATTACAAGGACTTCGGCGGCATCAAGAAGGCCACCAAGGTCGAGACCCGCCGCGACGGAGAGCCGTTCATCAGCGGCGAGGTCACCGAGTTCAAGGTGCTCGAGAAGGTCGATCCCAAAGCCTTCGAGGAGCCGAAGAGCTGAGCCCGCGCAAGCCCAGGGGGCCGGCACTCGCGTCGCGAATGCCGACCCCCGGATCGCACCGGTTGCCGTCGGGCGGGGTCGAGAGCCTGAAGGGATCGATCCCGATGAACGGATCGAGGAGTGCGAATCAGTTTGGCCTAAAGCTGATTTGCTCCCGGCCCTCCGCTCTCCTCCCACGATCCTTTCCCGATCCTCGGAGGCGAGCCGACGTGTCGCGCCCGGCCGGCGCGATCAGCGAGCCCCACCGATCTTGATCTGGCGGGGCTTGGCCTGCTCGGACTTGGGCAGGACGAGGGTAAGCACGCCGTGCTCGAACTGCGCCTGGGCCTTCTCGGAATTGATCGGCGTCGCCAACGACAGCGAGCGCTGGAACGAGCCGAACCGGCGCTCGCGCAGATGCCAGCGCTCGCCCTTCTTCTCCTCCTCGCCCTTCGCCTCGCCCTGGATCGTCAGGGTGTCGCCGTGCACGGTGATCTGCACGTCCTCGGGCTTGACGCCCGGAAGCGAGGCCCTCACCACGAACTCGTTGTCATTTTCGCTCACGTCGAGCGGCAGCAGGCCCGCGCCCGACTGGCCGCCCGGCGCGCTCGACGGCCGGATGAAGCTCTCGCGGAGCAGGGCATTCATCGCGTCGTTGAGGCTGACGGCCTCGCGGAACGGGTCCCATCGGTCGATCGCCATCGCGTCGGTCTCCTCGATTCGGAATGTCACTCGGACGGGTCGACGGATCTTGAACGTAGCTGCCGTCGGGTCGGGCCGGCGCGGCGCCCGACCCGGCGGCGGCGGTGTCATTCATCTGCGGATCAATCCGCGCCGCCTCGCTTCAGCTCAGCTCGGTTCAGCTCAGCTCGTCCTCAGGGCGATCTTCCGCGGCCTGGTCTCGGGGCTCTTGGGCAGGGTGACCCGGAGGACGCCCTGCGACAGCTCGGCCTGGACGGCCTCGGCGTTGACCTGCTCCGGCAGGCTGATGGACCGCTCGAACCGGCCCCAGGTCCGGCCGTTGTAGAGGTAGCTCCGCCCGTCCTCGGCCTTCCGCTCGCCCCGGATGTACAGCACGCCCTTGTGGACGGTCACCTCCACATCCTGGTCCGACAATCCCGGCAGGTCGGCCTCGACGTAGATGTGGTCGTCGTCGTGCCAGACCGAAATCGGGAGGGCCGAGCCCTCGGGACGCACGGCGAAGAACCGATCGTCGAACAGGCGATCGAACAGACCCTCCAGGCGATTGGCCGGGGCGGTCCACGGCGTCATGGCCACGTTGCTTCGAATGGCAGGCAGCATCGTCTCTCTCCTCTCAAAAGCTCGCGGGCAACGATTGAAAGGAACTCTTCAGCAAGGTTCCGGGAAGCCCTCGGCCGGCTGATGGCCCGTGCATCGCCGGCTGTCCACTTCCTTGTTACGAGGGAAATGCAACCCGCGTGCCACGACATTTTAATTCTCTCAAATCATTTTCGGCAAACAACTTAAGTCACCAGGCCGCAACGACGCGGTTTCGCTTCATGCCAATATGGCATAAGGGCGATAACGGAAGCGTGGGCACACTGCCGTTTTGGCTGCCGCCAGCGATGGTCCAGCACAACTGGCAGTCGGGTCATGCGGGTGAGGCGCTTCGGCCGACCTTCGGCGGGAGGGAGGCCGTCGGTCGGCGGAGTCGAGGTGCTGCGGGTGAGGCCGGGTCTTCGGCGGGCGTCTGTGCCGGGAGGGGCCGGTGTGGGTCATCCGGCGAGGTCGTCCTTGCCGGCGCGTTCGTCGGCCTGGTCGGTGGATGGTTCGGCGGCATTCTCGGGGGCCGGCTCGATCCGGATGCGGCGGATGCGCGTCGGATCGGCGCGGAGGACGGTGAGGGAGTGGCCGTCGATCGTAATCGAATCGCCCGGCCGGGCGAGTCGGCCGAGGCAGTCGAGGACGAGCCCGCCGGCGGTCTCGGCGTCGGTCTCGGGCAGTTCCAGGCCGCAGGTCTCGGCGAGGACGTCGAGGGGGCACGCGGCGTCGACCTCGAAGGCGCCGTCGCCGACGGGGGTGATCTGCGGCGTCTCGCGGTCGAACTCGTCCTGGATGGGGCCCACGAGCTCCTCGAGGACGTTTTCGAGCGTCGCCATGCCGACGACGCTGCCGTACTCGTCGAGCAGCATGGCCAGGTGCACCCGGTTGCGCTGGAACTCCATCAGGAGCTGGTCGAGGCGGAGCATCACGGGCAGGAACGGGACCTTGCGCGCGAGCTGCCGCAGGTCCACGCGTCCGTTCTGATAGGACCCCGCGCGGAAGACGTCCTTGACGTGGATCATCCCAATGACGGAGGTGAGGTCGTCCTCGCAGAGGGGGAACCGCGTGTGCCCGGCCTGGCGGGCGATGCGCAGGTTGTCCTCCAGCGGGCGGGACAGGCTGAGATAGACGATGTCGGGCCGCGGGACCATCACCCTCCGGGCGGTCTTCTCCTCGAGGTTGAGGACGTTCTCGATCATCATCCGCTCGTTGCGGGAGAGGTGGCCGCCGGCGACGCTTTCGGCGACGATCAGGCGAAGCTCTTCCTCGGAATGGGCCAGCTCGGAATGGCTCGAGTCGCCCAGGCCGATGACCCAGAGCGTCAGGTTGCTCGCCTTGTTGAGGAGCCAGATGACCGGCGAGAAGACGTACGAGAGGATGACCAGGGGGGGCGCGGTCAGGAGCGCCAGGATCCTGGGCTCGCGGATGGCCAGCGTCTTGGGCGCCTGCTCGCCCAGCGCCATGTGCAGGAAGGTGACCAGCGACAGCGCCGCCACGGGCACGGCGCCGGTCGAGACGCCGAAGACGACGATCCGCGGCGAGGGGATGTGCAGGCGGTGAAAGGCGGCCTGGACCATCGGCTCGACCCAGTCGTGCATCGCGGCGCCGAGGGCCAGGCTGGCCATCGTGATGCCGATCTGCGAGGCCGATAGATAGAAGTCCAGGCGATCGAGAGCCCGGCTGGTCAGCCTGGCCGCCCAGTTGCCCTGCTCGGCGAGTTGATCGATCTGGGTCGCCCGCACCTTCACCAGGGCGAATTCCGCCGTGACGAAGAACCCGTTGATCAGGATCAGGCCGGCGATCAGCAGGATCTCGAGGTATCCCATGTCGGACGGATTCCGGTCCCGGCGGGCGGCACCCTGGCGGCGTCGAAGGCCGCGGCGGAGAGCCGAGGCGCGGCCCGCGCACGCCCCTCGATCACGCCGACGTCGCGGCCCCACCCGCTAAGGTGGCCGATTCTACCCGAAAGCCCGCCGCGTCGATATCCCATCGCCCCGACATTTGCCAGATCCCCGTCCCGCCCGGCCGCCGGCCGCGCGGGTCGCTCTTGACGGCCCGCGGCCCACACTTTACGTTGTAAAGCCACTGACGCACGGTGCGGGTGCCGAGGATTCGAGGCAAACGGGAGGTGATCCGGCATGGAGCTTCGCGAGGCCTTGACGCAGATCACGGAGATCCGGCTGCAACTGGCCCGGACGGAGGTCTTCCGGGGCTACCGGGCGATGCCTGTGGCATTCTCGGGCGCGGTGGCACTGATCGCCGGGCTGATCCAGGCAGCGGCGATCGCCGATCCGGTGGAGCGGATCGGGCCGTACCTGGCGCTCTGGATCGGGGCGGCGGCGGTCAGCGCGCTGGCGGCCGGGTTGGAGATGTTGATCCGGGCGAGGATCGCCGGGTCGCGGCTAACCCGCGAGCTGACCTGGCTGGCGCTGGAGCAGTTCTGCCCGAGCCTGATCGCCGGGGCACTTTTGACGATCGTGCTGGTCCGGGTGGCGCCGGAGAGCGTCTGGATGCTGCCCGGGTTGTGGCAGATCGTCTTCAGCCTGGGGATCTTCGCGTCGTGCCGGCTGCTGCCCCGGGCGACGTGGTGGGTGGGCGTGTTCTACCTGGCCGCCGGGCTGTCGGTGCTGACCCTGGCGCGGGGCGACGCGGCGCTGTCGCCGTGGGCCATGGCGGTCCCCTTCGGCGCGGGCCAGTGGCTGGCCGCCGCCGTGCTGTACGCCACGCTGGAGCGCGACCATGCCGCCGACTCGGAGTAACGATCACCACCGGCCCGGCGAGCCCAACGGCCGCTTCGCCTACGACGGGCTCGAGCGCGTCTTCCACGAGAAGGCCCGGCTCGGAATCATGACCTCGCTGGTCTCGCACCCCCGCGGCGTCGTCTTCGCCGAGCTGAAGGAACTCTGCCACCTCACCGACGGCAACCTCAGCCGCCACCTCCAGGTCCTCCACGAGGCCGGCTTCGTCGAGATCTGGAAGGGCTTCCACCACAATCGACCCCAGACCCTCTGCCGCCTCACCGACGACGGCCGCCGCCGGTTCCTCGAATATATCAACGTCCTCGAAACCGTCGTCCACGACGCCCTCAAGGCCGCCCGCGCCGAGCCGGCCGGCCACAAGGGCACGCCGCCCAGCCTCGCCGAGGGTTGGTCGCCCGCCTGACCTGCTTCGGAAGTACGTCGGACTGGAAAGCCCGACCGACTTTTCTGTCGGCGCATCAGCTTTGTACCGCCAAGTTCTTTCGGATTCCGAGTGCGACGGCCGGGGCGAGCCTGGCCGGGCTTTCGAGCGAGGGGAGGAACGCATGCGAGTGATCCGGGCCGACGTGATGGGGCTTTGCTTCGGGGTGCGGGATGCCCTCGAGGTGATCGATGGGATCGATGAGCCGCGGGCCGTGACGATCCACGGCGAGCTGGTGCACAATGAGGTCGTCCAGCGGCGCCTGGCCGGGCGGGGGTTCGTGCTGAAGGGCGAGGATCGGCGGGGTGCGTCCGACGGGCACGAGACGCCGGTCGTGCTGATCACGGCGCACGGCGTGAGCGACCGCGAGCGCGCCCGGCTGGAAGCCGGCGGCCGCCGCCTGATCGACACGACGTGCCCGCTGGTCGAGCGCGTGCACCGCACCGCTCGGGCGCTCGAGAGCGAGGGATACCGGGTCGTCGTCATCGGGCGGAGGGGACACGTGGAGGTCGAGGGGATCGTCGGCGACCTATCTGAGCCGATCGTGGTCGAGTCCGAGGACGAGGTCGCCGCGTATCCGGACCGGCGGCTGGGGATCGTCTGCCAGACCACGATGACCGAGGACCGCGCGGGGAGGATCCGCGCGGCGATCGTCGCCCGGAATCCGGAGGCCGAGGTGCGATTCGTGGATACGATCTGCCTGCCGACGAAGGAGCATCAGCGTGCCCTCGATCGGCTGATTGAGCGCGTCGACGCGATGGTGGTCGTCGGCGGACATAACTCGAACAACACGCGGGAGCTCGCCGCGAAATGCCGGGGGCGCGGCAAGCCGGCCCTGCACGTCCAGTCGGCCGACGAGCTCGACCCGGCCTGGTTTCGTGGGATTGGGGTGGTCGGCCTCACCGCGGGAACCTCGACGCTCCCGGAGACCATCGAGGAGGTGCATCGGGCTCTTGTCTGGATCGGCGGCGACGGCGAGCGGTTGGAGGTGGGGCTCCAGCGAGCCGGCGCTTGATGACCCGGCGACTCACGTCGACGGTTCGCCAGGAGCGTCGCACGGCGACGGTTCGCCAGGACCGTCGGGCAGGAATGCCCGACCGACTTTGGGGCGGTTTTCGACCATGAGCCTATGGATTTCAGGATCGCGTGGCACGAGCCCGGCGGCATCCCGGCAACCCGCGTGGGTGCTGGCCGGTCTGTACCTGTTCGGCATCGGCTTCGGTTTCGTCGAGGCGGCCGTGGTGGTCGACCTGCGCGCGGTCCTCGCGCCGGCGGACGCTCACACCGCCGCGCGCCTCGATGGCGAGCTGTTTCCGATGATCCCGCCCGAGCGCCTCGCGCGGGACAATCCGACCGCCGGGCGGCTCTTGCGGGTCGAGGTGCTGCGGGAGGCAGCGACGCTCGTCCTGCTGGCCGGGGCGGGGATCGCGATCGGGCGGACGTTTGTCGGCCGGTTCGCGGCGTTCGTGGCGGCGTTCGGCGTCTGGGACCTGACATATTATGCATTTCTCAGGTGCTTGATCGGCTGGCCGGCCTCGGTATGGACGTGGGACATCCTGTTCCTCGTGCCGGTACCGTGGTCGGCGCCCGTGCTTGCGCCGGCACTGGTCGCGGCCACGATGGTTGCGGCCGGGTCGATCGTGCTGGTCGAGGAGGCCCGCGGGCGGGCGTTCCGGATCTCGGGCCGGCAGTGGACGGCGCTGGTCCTGGGTGGGATGATCCTGATCGCGTCGTTCTGCTGGGACTGGCGGGCGATCGCGGCCGGCGGGATGCCGGGGGCATTTCCCTGGCCGATGTATCTCCTCGGCGAGGCGGTCGGCGTCGGCGGCTTCGCCCACGCCTGGCGCTCGTGTCGCCTTGCCGCGGGCGAGTGCTTCGCAGCCCCGTGACGAGGCGGAGGCGATCGATTCACCGCGATCGCCGCTCGATCGGCCCGGAGCCGGGCAGGCTCCTGGCGGTCGGGTCGGTCGGCGGCCTGTCGAGGCACAGGAACGCGAAGAGGTCGGCGATCTCGCGGGGGGTGAGCTGCTTCTCGATCTCCTCGGGCATCAGCGAGACCTCGGCCGTCTTGACCTGGTCGACCTGGTCGCGCGCGAGCGTCTCGACCTTGCCCCCCTGGACCTTCAGCACGAGCCGGTCCTTGCCGTTTTCGACCAGGAGCCCGGTCAGCACGCGGCCGTCGGCCATGGCGATCGTGGTGGCCTGGTAGCCGGGCCCGATGACCAGGCTCGGGTCGAAGACATTGGACACGAGCTGGTCGAAATCGTTGCGACCGTTCGAGGTCAGGTCGGGGCCGACGTCCTGGCCCTTGCCGTGGATCCGGTGGCACTGGGCACACAACTTGTCGAAGACGGCCTGCCCGGCGATGGGGTCGCCCGCCGTCTGGAGAATGGCTCGCTTGACCTGGGAGACGACCCGCTCGCGGCCCGGGGCTCGCCTGTCGCGGATCGTGCCCCAGATCGCCTTCACCTGTCGCGCGATCTCGGGGTCCTTGCTGTGCTGGAGCTGGCGGAGCTGCGTGACATTCAGCGCCGAGGTCGGGACCTTCTTTTCGGCGATGGCCGCGAGCAGCGCCTTCGTCCACGCGGGGCGCTCGGTGAGGAGCCCGACCGCCCTGGGCTTCAGCGAATCGTCCAGCTTCGGATACGCGCCGACGACGAGGGTCCCCACACCCGGATCGTCGAGGTCGCCGAGCAGGTCGAGGATCCTCTCGCGGCTCTGGATCGGCAACGATGCCGGGGTCTCGGTCAGGAGCTTCTGGACGAGGGGATGGACCTTCTCGGGCGGATCGAGGTACATCAGCGCCTCGATCGCACGCAACCGCACGGGGAGCCGGCGAGGCGATCTCGACCCGGCGAAATCCCTCGTTCGCTCGAGTCCATCCTTGTCGCCGCAATACGCCAGGAGCACGACGTAGTCGTGATAGAGCGGGTCGCCGATGTCTGAGGTCCACCGGATCAATTCCATCATCAGCGCCTTGCGGAGAGCTCCATCCAGCTCGGCCGGCAGGTCGTGCCCGCGGAGGTGAGCCTCCACGATGTCGAATGCCTCGCGACACGTTTCATCGTCCGCGAGTCGTTCGACCGTCAACCTGGCGATGTACTCGGCATCGGCGCCGGGAGACGTCAGCAGCCTGTCGACCAGGAAAGGCAGGAAACCGTCGAGAAAGCTCCGACGCTTGCTACCAAGTCCTTGAGGTAATTCCAGCGTTCGGGCGAATTCGCCCGGCCGGTCGTCGAGCAGGGGATGGAGGCTCCGCCAGACGATGTACGGTATCAACGGGTCCTGATAGCTTTGCCTCTGCACGTCGAGCAGCAGCGGCATGCGGTCGTGGCCCAGAAGCTTTCTCGCCGCGATAACGACCTGGAGCCGCACGTCCGGGCTGGGATCACCGGCGAGCCGGATCGTCTTCTCGCGGATCGACGGCTCGACCTTCCCCATGTTGCCCGCCGCTCGGACGCCCCAGGCGCGATAGGTCGCGTCGGGATGCGCCAGGAGCTTCGCGTGGAAGCCCGGATCGAGGGGCCCCGAGCTAATGAGCGCCCAGAGCCCGTGCATCCGGGCCTTGCGGTCGCGTTTCTCGTCGAGCACCAGCGCCTCGAGCTTGCCGCGGATCTCCGGCGAGGCGCGCTCGATCAATAAACGTTGGGCAATATCCCGATCGTAGACGTTCGGGCTCGCCAGCAGCTCGATCAGATTGTCATCGCTCGACTTCGCCAGGTCGAAGCCGGCCCGGCGAGGCGCGTCCTTGTAGCGGACGCGGTAGAGCCGACCCTTCAGGCGGTCGATACCGGCCGGGTCGCGGTTGGCGTCCTGGTAGCAGTGATACTGGTCGTACCAGTCGAGGATATACAGGCAGCCGTCGGGCCCGGTCTTCTGCGAGACCGGCATGAACCACGTGTCGTTACCGCTCAGGAAATCGGGCGCGGCCTTGCCCCGGTAGGTCGAGCCGTTGCGCTCCAGGACATCGACGTTGACGCAATTCCCGTGGATGTTGCCCATGTAGAGCCGGCCGCGGTACTCGGGCGGATAGGCCGGGCTGTCGAAGTAGTGGATGCCGCAGTACGCCGCCTTCTGGTGCTTGTGGTCGACGATCGACTCGATCGGCCAGGTAAAAGGCGGATAGGGCCCGCCCTGGCGGATGTAGTAGCCGGATTCGACCAGGTGCCAGAGATGATCGATCACGCAGGCGCTCGAGAAGAACGAGCCCTCGGGGTCAATCGCGATGCCCCAGGGGTTACTCGTCCCCTCGCACCAGACCTCGAAGACCCGCGTCTTCGGATGGACCCGGAAGATCGCGCAGGTGAACTCGTACGTCTTACCGTTCTTCGAGGCCACCTTGCAGGGGTTGAAGACGCCGTTCCAGCCGTAGAGCCAGCCGTCGGGCCCCCAGGTCAGCGAATTCGGCAGCTCGTGGGTATCGGAACGGCCGAAGCCCGTGGCAACCACCTCGCGGGTGTCGGCGCGGCCGTCGCCATCGGTGTCGCGGAGGAACAGAAGATCGGGTGCATTGGCGACCCAGACGCCGCCGTGGCCGACGGCGATGCCCGACGGGATGTTCAGGCCGTCGGCGAAGACGGTGAACCGGTCGGCCTTGCCGTCGCCGTCGGTGTCCTCGAGGACCTTGACCCGGTCGCGGCCGCGGCCGGGGGCGTGGCGGGGATATTCGAGGCTCTCGGTGATCCAGACGCGGCCGCGCTCGTCGAAGGTCATGGCGACCGGGTTGACGATGTCCGGCTCGGCGGCGACGACCTCGACGGCGAAGCCCGGCGGCACGGTCATCGCACGGGCCGCCTCGGCCGGGGAGCGCGGCGGATTGGGAGGCCGGTCCTGGTTGTGGGGGATGACCGCGGCGGGCGCCCCCCGGTCCTGCGCAAGCGCCGGCAAAGGCTCGCCCCAAATCAAACAGGCCGCCGCAAGGGCGAGGAAAGGGAGGTCCCTGGAGCTTCGCATGAATCGCCTCGCGGATCCGGCTGCGGCTGGGCTCGCGGGATCCCGTCAGGTGGTTGCGGTGGGGGACGACTGCGGCGGTGCGGCCTCGTCGGGCGGCAGGTCGTCGAGCAGGCGGTGGAGCGAGCTGGGCTCGACCGGCTTGACGATGTGATGGTCGAAGCCCGCCTCGTGCGAGCGACGGCGGTCCTCGTCCTGGCCCCAGCCCGTCAGCGCAACGACCGTGGCGCTCTGGAGCGTGGATTCCCGGCGGATGCGGCGGCACACCTCGTATCCGTCCATGCCGGGCATGCCGATGTCGAGCAAAACGAGCTGCGGGCGGAAGTCCATCGCCTGGCGCAACGCCGCCGGCCCGTCGTAGGCCACGCGGACCTCCTGTCCGGCGAGCTTCAGCAGCATGCCCAGGCTCACGGCCGCGTCGACGTTGTCGTCCACGACCAGTACGCGGTGGCGAGATGACGCGCGATTCAAGCGGTCGGGCTCCCTGGCAGTCAGCCTTTGTTCACCGTTCCTGGGGACCGGCGCGGGCAGGCGAACGACGAATTCGCTGCCCCGGCCGAGTCCTTCACTATAAGCCTCGACGGTCCCGCCGTGCAATTCGACCAGCTTCCGGACCAGGGTCAGCCCGATGCCGACCCCGCCGCGAGACCGCTCCACGCGACGCTCGGCCTGCACGAACAGGTCGAACACCCGCGTCAGCATCTCCGGAGCAATCCCGATCCCATTATCGCGGATCCTCAGCGCGACTTCACCATCTTCTCGCCCCAGTTCCACCGCAATCTCGCCGCCCTTCTCGGTGTACTTGGCTGCATTATTGAGGAGGTTGACGACCACCTGTTCGAGCCGGGTCGGGTCGCCGTCGATGACCAGCGGTCCGGCGGGCAGGGCGACGGTCAGGCCGTGCCCGCACTCGTGCAGGAGGGGGTCGACAGCGTTGACG
>DAIDHB010000411.1 GCA_027452145.1 Planctomycetales bacterium | reverse complement strand
CGGGATCCGGCTGCCGTCCGCCTCGGGGATATCCAGGGCCATCGTCCACTGGTACCACGCCGCCTTGCGGTTGGCGACGTGGACGGTCCAGCGGATGTTGGCCGTGTCGGCGGTCAACTCGCCCACGACTTCGCCGGCGGTGTTGTAGCCGTACAGCCGGAATCTCGCGGCCTGGCGCTTCAGGGCCCCGGTCTCGTCGCGGTAGGCCCCCGGCTTCTCCGGGGCCGGGTCTATCACCTCTGGCCCGATGAAAAAGCCCTCCAGGCTCCCGCCCACGCGGGACACGCCGATCCCGGGGTGGATCGCGGCCCGGACCACCCGTGCATCCTTCTCGGGCGGATAGGGGACGCCGGGCTTCCACTCAGCCGGCCGCGGGCCGGTCGGCTCGCCGAGGGGGGTTGCGTTGAAGTTCCGCCGGACGTCCGCCGACGCCTGGTAGACGACCTTGCGCGCCGCGGCGATGCTCCCGACCGGCTCGTGCTCGGGCAATGCGTGCCACGTGTTGAACGCGAGGTTCTCGCCATACTCGGACTGGCCGCGAGCGGTGAGATCTTGCCGGGGGAGGATGAGCGTGGCGACGTGGACTGGAGGGCTGACCTGCTCGCTCCACCGGACGGTCGCTCGATCGAGCGGCATATCCGAGTCGTTGGTCTGGAACTGCACGAGGAACCGGAGTCGCGCCTCACCCTGCATCAGCCGCGCGATCAGGTCCGCCCGGAGGTAGAACGGGTCCTTGAAGTCGGGTGCGCAGGCCCCAGCGGGGACGGCTTCCGGTTCCAGCCTGTACTTGACGTATCGGCCGTCACCGAATCGCGACGGCAGCCCACTCCAGTACGGCGTGCCCAGGACGGAGTCGACCACCTTCTCCATTTCGTCGAGGATCTGCCGGGTGACCGGGTGGCCGGCGACGTACTCGTCGAACCGGCCGTTGAGCGAAAGGCAGGTGAACTCGCACATGTCCTTCGCGGTGTCGACGAAGAACACGTCGTGATTCTGAAGGAGGAAGTCGTGGGTGGTCGCGTCCCGGTCCGGCGCGAGGAGTTTCTCGCCCTCGACCCCGAACAGCTTGATGCCGATCCCGGCCGTTCCTTTGAGGTCTGGGGCCCCGGGCTGGATGTCGCCGGAGAACCGGACCCAGGCGGGGTACTCGGACTTCTGGCCAAAGACTCCGACGCGCAGCTCCGCGGGGAGGTCCGGGCGGATGACGAAGGTGCCATGGGCGACGCCGTGGAGCCTGAGGAAGACCGGACGGGTTGCGGGTGCGCGGCCGCCAGCCAGTGCACGGCCCTGTGCATAGTCCACGAAGAGCCGCTTGAGCCCCTCCACGGGATCGTCATCACAGCCGCAGGGCGGGAGAGGCTTCGGCAGGTCGCCAGGGTCGGAATCGGCATGGAACTCAGGGCGGCGGAGCATTTGAACCTCGTGATGGCGCCTCGTGGAGAACGGAAGGTCGGCGCGACCCTGACTGTCGTCGGTCCTTTCCGGTCGTAGATTCTCACGAACCGGGTGCCCGAAGGCCTGCCGGCGTGCTGATGATACGGAGGACGCGTGGCGATCACAACGAGTGCGTAGCTGGAAATGGACCACGAAGAGGGGATGCCGTCCGTCGTTCCGAGGGGCACGCACAGAGCACAGCCATATTGCCGCCGCCGGGCCGCCGATTGGCAGGGAGGATTTCCTGCCGACTGATGGCAACCGCGCTCGTCGAACCAACCGCCCAGGCCGACCGGAGGTCACCTCAATGCAGCCCGGTACCCGACTCCTGGCGTCAGAACGCCGGCCGTGCCATTATCGGATCGCTTCTCCTGATGCTGGTCGCAGCCCGCATCCCGATCGCGACCTCGACGTCGCTCGACGCCGGCAATCTCGGCGAGGAACTCATGATCCCGGTCAGCCGCCGTCGCAAACCCCGGCCCGCGCTCGGGACATCTCGTCGGGGCTCGGGCCGGTGCGTCAGGCCATCGGGCAGGCGTTCAGGTTCGCCAGCCGGCGCAGGCCCAGCCGCTCGGCGACCTCACGCAACCGCGCTCGGCTCGCTGCGAAGAACCGGCCGAACATCCGGACCCGGCCCAGCTTCTCCACTCGCGCCTGCCAGCTCTCGACGCTGCTGCCCAGCCGATGGAGGATCTCCTCCGCTCCCTCGGCGATCGTCGACTTCCCCTCGCGCACCAAGCGACCAGTGTAGTCCACCAGCAGCAGGTAACTCCCCAGCGAGAACCCTTCCATCATCCCTTCTCGCGGCGAGCCCAGCCCGCGCCGGTCCTCGATCGGGCACAGCCAGAGCGACTCCTCTAGCCCCGCCGACGCCTCCGACCCCGCCACGCTGCCGCCTCGGGCCGCCGCGAGATCCTCCGTCCGCTCCTGCGCCTGCACGTGCTCGGCCCGCTGCTTGATCGACGTGTGCTCGCCGGCTTCGGGGACCTCGACAATCCCGGCCGCCACCGGGTTCAGATCGATGTAGGCACACGTCGCCAGCAACGCCTCCTCATCGAG
>DAIDHB010000410.1 GCA_027452145.1 Planctomycetales bacterium | reverse complement strand
GTCCTGGTCGGGGGCCGCGGCGGCGGCCGGGCGGGCCTTGGCCGCGGCGTTCTGGTAGAACTGTTCGAGCACGGCCGCGGGCTGGAGGCCGCTGGTGCGGTCGAGCTCGCGTCCCGAGCGGTCCACGACGACGAAGGTGGGCACGGCGCTGACGCCGTACTTCTGGGCGACGGCCGGCGAGCGGTCGATGTCGACCGATCGAATCGGCATACCCTTGCGCGTCAACTGGTCGATGGCCGGCCGCATGCGCTGGCAGGGGCCGCACCAGTCGGCGTGGAAATCGAGCAGGATGGGGTCGGCAGACGCCCCGCCGCCGGATGAAGGATTCGTGGCGGTGAGGAGGGCGAGCAACAGGGTGGCAACGGTCATACCGCAAGGACTCCTTTCCCTCGGGAGTTCCCGCGTCGGGGCATCGTCGAGAGGGCGGCGATGCGACCGGGCGGGAGGAGCTCGGCGTCGCGCGTCGTGGTCGGCTGGAGACCGCGCGAGCGACGACCCGCAGGCCGGGCCCTTCGGTACGAGGCGGGCCGGCGGTCCGTCACCTCGTCGGGGTGCCAGGGGCTGGCGCCTCCGCCGGGATGAGGACGGACGGCGTCCGCGGAAGCGGACGTCTTCGCCGTTAGAAGTGGTTGTATGACGAGAGGAGCTGCGATGTGCCGGAGACCGATGCCCCCGACCCTTCCTTGGGCGGACTGCCTCGTGCAAAAGGCCCCGCAACGCACCGTCGTGGCGCATCGCGTCCCATCGCGGATACCTGCGCCCGGCCCGTCGATGTTGCCGATGGGATCGGCAAGCGCGACGGCCCGGCCGGCTGGTCCCGGCGACGGTCCCGAAGTGGTTCGATCCCTCCTGGTTTCCGACCCGCCCTGGCCTCCGGCCGGGGTCGTGCAAGCACCCGAAGGGGTCGCGTTCACCGCGGTGAGCCCCTTTTACTAGGAGTAGACAAGGAGTACCAGATCAGTCTTCGGCATTTCGTCCGGCCCCCCTTGAGGACATTTCGCCAATCGGGCTCAAAACCGGGGCGAACGGGCGGGAGGGCTTCGCGGACGGCCTTGCGACGGGCGACTTTACGACGGGCTTCGCCGTTGAAAAAAATCCGGGTGGAAGCGGCGGATTCCGGCCGCCGACTGCGGACATCCTGCCACCACCCGGCTATCGACTGGCGCGGGGACCACCACGGGGACCACCTTGCGGACAGGATCGGATTTCCACCACGGATGACACGAAGGGCACGGATGGGCGTGGGCTCGATCCCGGTCTTCTATCCGTGATATTCGTGCAATCCCTGGTCACGAATCTCCTCGCCTGCCCCTTCTTACCGCAGGCGCCGGAAAATGGGAATCTCGTCCGCGCGGCGGGCCTCTCCTCATTTATGATGGCGCTCACGAAGGGATCCTCGAAATGCGGGGGCATGCGCGATGGGACGGGAACGATCCGGCGGCGTGGCGTCCGGCGCGGGTGGGATCGGGACGCTCTATCGTCTCGGCACGCTCGGCGAGTGGAGCGACGGGCGATTGCTGGGGCAGTTCCTCGACCGGAGGGACACCGAGACCTCCGATGCCGCATTTGCCGCGCTGGTGGACCGGCACGGGCCGATGGTGCTGCGCGTCTGCCGGCGGATCCTCGGCGACGTGCCCGACGCGCACGATGCCTTCCAGGCGACGTTCCTGATCCTGGTCCGCAAGGCCGGCACGATCCGCAGCCGCGAGTCGGTCGGCGACTGGCTGTTCCGCATCGCGCGACGGGTCGCGGTTCGTGCGCGGGTCGACGCCGATCGGCGTGAGAGGCGCCTGGAGGCCCTGGCATCGGTGAGCCGGGTCCTTCCTGCCGATGGTGGTGGTGATTTGGACCATGAACTGCTGCTCGCCGAGGTCGACCGGCTGCCCGCCCGCTATCGCGAGGCGGTGGTGTTGCATTATTTCGAGGGCCTGAGCGCCGAGGCCGCCGCGCTGCGACTGGGCTGTGCCCGCGGTACGGTGCTCTCGCGACTCTCGCGGGCGCGGCAGCGGTTGCGGGGTCGGCTCGAGCGGCGCGGGATCGTGTTCGGGGCGGCGATCGCGGCGGGTCGGACCGGATGGGGCGCGGCCGTCCCGCCGGCGCTGGCGGCTGGCACCGTCAGGGCCGCGGCCGCATTGGGGCTGGCCGGCGCGACGATCGAGAGCGTCGTCCCGGCCGCGGTGGCGGGCCTGGCGCGTGGAGCGGCCCGGGCGCTCGATGTCTCTCGGCTCCGCGCGGCGGCTTGCGTGCTGGTTTTGCTGGCGGCGGGCGTTTCAATTGCGGTAGCGGCGTCGCGCGGGCCGGGGCAGCAGGCCCCGCGGCCGGCCGTGCCGGGTCGGGCGATGCCCGGTCCGGCGAAGGCACCGGCAGCGGCGAAGCCCGATCAGTCCGACGCCCTGGTCTTCCGCGGGCGGGTCGTCGACCCCGACGGCCGGCCGGTCGCCGGGGCTTCGATCGTCGCGAGCAGCCCCGTTGACGACGACCCCCTTCCGCGCCTCGCCACAACCGGCCCGGATGGCCTGTTTGAGGCTCAGGTTGACGAGATCGCGATCGACCTGCCCGAGAAGGACGGACTCCCCGCGTATCTCGCCGCCCTGGCGTCCGGGTTCGGTCCCGGCTGGGTGAAGATCGATCGCCAGGCTGCCTTGAAGGGGCCGGTCACGATCCGGCTGGTGCGCGACGTCGTCATGATCGAGGGCCAGATCATCGGGCTCGAGGGCCGCGGCGTGCCGGGCGTGTCGGTCTCGCTCGCCATGATCGCCGACCTGCCCGATCGATTCCTCGAGCGGCTGCAATCCGATGCGGGGCAGGCCGACGGGAGCATCCTCTGGGGCGAGATCATGCGCAGTCGACTGGTGCTGACCGAGCTTGAGGTGGACAACGCGTCGCCGGTGCTCGCATCCGTCCGCACCGGTCCCGACGGTCGCTTCCGGATAAGGGGGATCGGCCGCGATCGAGTGGTCAACCTGGTCGCGCGGGCCGACGCGATCGTGGAGACCTGGGTGACCGTCGTGACGACCACCGATCCCTCGTACCGGCCGCTGTCCGTCTCGGGCGACGATGGGATGCATTTTCAGCTACTTGCGCCGCGATTCGAGCTCGCGGCCAGGCCCGGCCGTACGTTCGAGGGCGTGGTGCACGACCGCGACACGGGTCGGCCGATCGCCGGCGCCGAGATCTTCGCCGTGTGGTCCGGCAAGTGGACCACCAGCGATGCCCAGGGCCGATTCCGCCTCACCGGCATGCCGAAGGCCGAGACGAACTCCTTCAGGGTCCGCGCACATGATCAGGGGTATGTGGAAATCTTCCCGATAATCGCCGACACGCCGGGCCTCGGACCCATCCACGCGGACATCGCGCTCCGGCGAGGCGTCCGGGTCGAGGGCCGGGTCGTCGACAAGCCAAGTGGGCGTCCCGTCAGGGCGGTCGTGGAGTACATGGCATACCGCGACAACACATACATAAAAGACTATACTGATGCATCGATTTTGTTCGGCACACGGATCTCCGACCAGGTTCGCCATGTCACCGATGCCGACGGCCGCTTCCGGGCGGTGGTGCTGCCGGGCGCGGGGGTCCTCGTCGTCAGCTCGCTCGAGCCGGGCTACCTCGCCGCCAGGCCGCTCGCGCCCGAAGCGGCCGGTAAGGTCCTCGACCCGGGGAATTTCGTCTACGGTCTGGAACATTACCAGGCCATCGTTCCGATCAACCCGCGGCCGAACGAGACGACGGCCATTCCCGACATCGTTCTAGTCCCGGGGCGGACGCAGCACGTCCGTGCCGTCGACGCCCGGGGTCGTCCCGTCGAGCAAATCCGGTATGTCCTGCCGGAAGGGTCATGGCCGGGTGAGCTCGCCCGCGGCGCGGAGTTCTCGTTCGTCCACACCAGCCCAGGCAAAATCAAGCGAGTGATCGTCTCGACGGAGACTCGCAACCTCTCGGCGTTCGTCGACATCAAGGGGGACGAGCCCGACCCGATCCGGGTGGTGCTGCGGCCGTCGGGCACCGTCGCCGGCCGACTGGTCGACGAGGACGGACGGCCCCGGCCGCACATGCGGCTCGAACTGCAGTACCGGCTGAACGGCTCGGAGTCCGCCGAGCAGGACTTCTCGCCGCCGCTGATGACCGGCGCCGACGGCCGGTTCCGCATCATCGGCCTGGTGCCGGGACTGTCCTACACGGCGGCTGTGCTGCGCCGCCACGAGCGGGACGAACGGCGCCGGTATGAGGGCATCCTGCACAGCGGCGAGTGGACCATCAAGCCCGGCGAGTCGATCGACTGGGGCGACGTGCGGGCCCGGCCGCTGGAATAGGGCGACGAGCGGCCGACGGAGTCGTCGTCCGACCCGCTCGCTGACGGAGCGGTCCGGAGTAGTAGAGTGTCCAGCGATTGGTGTCAGGTCACCGGAGGCGGCTCGGGCCGATCTGCCCGAGGTAGGTCAGCCTCTCAGGCTGACGCGGGTCCGGTCCGATCCGGTCCGGTCCGCCCGGCCGGGTCAGGCTCGTCCGCCGGACCCGGCCCGGCCGGCCGGCGGGAAGCGTTTGCTCCGAGTCGGGCGGACGCGGCGGGACTCGTTACCCTGGACTGCCCGATCGGCCTCGGTCCGCCGATCCGGACTTATTCCTCGCCCGCCAGGACGAGCTGCCGGGGCTTGCGGCGTGCGCTATGGAGCTTGAAGGCGCGCTTGTCGATGCCGTAGCGGCGGAGCTTGGCGCTGATGCTCCGTCGCGACAGGCCGCAGTGATTCGCCGAGAGCTCGATCCGCCCGCGGTACTTCTCCAGCACGCGCTGGAGGTAGGCACACTCGATCCGGCGGACGAACTCAGCGGTGATCTCGGGCAGCTTGCGATTCGGGTCGAACTCGAGCGAGAACGGCTCGTCATGGTGGCGGACGATCTGCGGCGGCAGGTTGTCGGGCTCGATCACGGGGCCGGGGGTCGTCACCGTGGCCTGCTCAAGGACGTGCTCGAGCTCGCGGACGTTGCCCGGCCAGTCGTAGGACAGCAGCCGCGACAGCGCCAGCCGCGAGACGGTGCGCGACGGCAGTCCGCGCGCCGCCAGCTTCTCGAGGAAGTGGTCGACCAGGATCGGGATATCGTCGAGCCGCTCGCGCAAGGGCGGAAGGTTGACCTTCACGACGTCGAGCCGATAGAACAGGTCCTCGCGGAACCGCCCAGCGGCGACCGCCTCGCGGAGCTTGACATTCGTCGCGGCGACGACGCGGCAACTGGCCTGGATCGACTCGGTTCCGCCCACGCGCTCGAACCGCCCGTCCTGGAGCACGCGCAGCAGCTTGGCCTGCATGCCCATCGGCATATCGCCGATCTCGTCGAGGAACAGCGTGCCGTCGCGGGCCAGCTCGAACCGGCCTTTTTTCTGGCGGTCCGCCCCGGTAAACGCGCCGCGCTCGTGGCCGAACAGCTCGGTCTCGAGCAGGTGCTCGGGCAGCGCGGCACAGTTCACCGCCAGCAGGCTGCCGCGGCGGGTGACGTCGCTGTAGTGGATCGCCTGCGCCACCAGTTCCTTGCCGGTGCCCGTCTCGCCCGTGACCAGCACAGTGCACGGCGACGAGGCGACCCGCGCCACCCGGTCGAACACCTCGAGCATCGGAGCGCTGCGGCCGATGAGGTTGTGATAGGCGTATTTCCGCCGGAGCCGCGCTCGCAGGTCGGCGACCTCGTCGATCAGCCGGCGGTCCTCGAGTGCCTGGTTCACGACGACCTCCAGCCGGATCGTATCGATCGGCTTGAGGATCATGTCATAAGCGCCCAGCTTCATCGCGTCGACGGCGGCCTCGACCGTGGCGAAGCCGGTCATCACGATGACCGTCACCGGCAGCTCGCGCTCGCGGATGGCGCGGATCAGGTCGAGGCCGCTCATCCCCGGCAACCGCAGGTCGGTCAGCACCAGCGAGCAGCGGTTCTCGACCAGCCACTCCATCGCCTCGGTGCCGTCGGAGGCCACCGCGATCTGCCGGTCCGGCGACGCCAGCACCTGCGAGAGTTGCTGGCAGACGAGCTGGCTGTCGTCCACCACGAGGATGCGTCGATCCATGGCGGCCTCATCCGTGGTTGAGGTGGGTAGCTGCGATCCATTTGCCTCGAGCCGCGGCGCCCGCCGAAAAAGAGCGGGCGAGGCCAGATCGGGCCGGATTCGATCGAAACAAACCAGACCATACCCGGCAACACCACGCCAAACTGGATCGGAGTGGGCTGGTGGTCGAACGGTCGGTCGATTGGTCGATCGAAGGGCGGTGCGGATGGCCTTGCGGGTCGAGTCAGTCCCAGACTCATACCCTACGTTTCCCGGCCGAAATGTCAAGTTCGGTCGCCACCCGGATTCCAAGTAGGTCGGGCAAGAATGCCCGACCTACTTTGGACCGCGTCGGGCAAGAATGCCCGACCTACTTCGGACCGCCCGCCCGCGTCGGAGCGAAGGCATGGGGCCGGTCGTGCGGCGGGCCCGGCCCGCGCGCAAAAAATGGGGCGGGAGCATCAACTCCCACCCCATGAGCGTCGAACCGAGTGTCAGGAGCGGCTCAGGCGGGCCGGGTCAGCTTCGGCCCGGTCTCGGTCGACTCGACCGGATGTTCGAACTGGCCGCCCTTCGGCAGGTAGTCGCTCGTGCCGCGCATCCAGCCGCGGGTGAAGTAGTCGTTCATCGCCAGGACCAGCAGGATCCCCAGGAAGAGGAACGACGTCACGACCACGATCTTGTTCAGCCGGTGGCTGAACTTCAGGTGCATGAAGAACAGGATGATCAGCACCGCCTTCACCGTGGCGAAGAACATCGCGACCGGGAAGTGCAACACCCCCAGCGGCAGGAAGTTGGCGCCGATCGTGGCAAACAGCAGGGCCAACAGGATCAGGAAGATCTCGACGTTGGTCCGTACCGTCATGACGTGGTGTTTCATGATATCAGTGTGCGCTGATCAGATAGAGAAGAGGATAGAGGAACACCCAGACGATGTCGATGAAGTGCCAGTACAGGCCCGTCACGTCGATCTGAGTCTCACCCGCGCCCGAGAACCAGTGAATGTGCGATAAATACGCCATGATCCCGACCAGGACGATCCCGACGATCAGGTGGATCGCGTGCAGGCCGGTCATGAAGAAGTACAGCACGTAGTACATCTGGTAACGGCCGACGTTCAGGCTCGGCATCTTCTCCATGTCCTCGTGCGGGACCTGGAAGCCCATCGCCGGGATCAGGTGCTCGTGATAGTCGGCGGTGTACTCCATCGCCTTGATGCCGAGGAAGCCCGTGCCGAAGAGGGCGGTCAGCACCAGCATGAGCACGATCTGTTTGTGGTCGTGCAACTGGGCCGCGCGGACCGCCAGGGCCATCGTGAGGCTGCTGGCCAGCAGGACCACCGTGTTGATCGCACCCAGGGTGACGTTCTGGTGGTGGCTGGCCAGCGAGAACTCCTCAGGCGACAGGAACCGGTAGACCGTGTACGCCGCGATCAGCCCGCCGAAGAACATCACCTCGGTGGCCAGGAAGAGCCACATGCCGATGATGGACGACTCGTGCTGCTGTTCGACGTCGTCGAACTGGACGCCAAGGATCGGCTCCTCGTCGTAAGAAGAGGAGTGCTTGGCGACCTTCGCGTCAGGAGTAGACTGTGTTGAGGTTGCCATCAATCGCTTCGGCTCCTTCGGGCGAATACTCGTACGGACCGCGGGTGACGACCGGGGTCTGGTGGAAGTTATGGGTGGGCGGCGGCGAGGCCGTCTGCCACTCGAGGCCCGTGGCCCGCCAGGGGTTCGGCCCGGCGTCCGGCGGGTTGCGCAGCGAGAGCAGCATGTAGATCAGCGGCAGGATGTAGCCGACCGCCAGGATCGAGGCGCCCGCCGAGGACATCACGTTGAGGAACTGGAATTCCGAGACGTACTCATAATAGCGCCGCGGCATCCCCAGGTTCCCCAGCACGAACTGGGGGAAGAATGTCAGGTTGAAGCCGATGAACACCGTCAGGGCCGAGAGCTTGCCCAGGAGCTCGTTGTACATCCGGCCCGAGATCTTCGGCCACCAGAAGTGGATGCCGCCCAGGTAGCCCATGACGGCCCCGCCGACCATGATATAGTGGAAATGCGCCACCACGAAGTAGGTGTCGTGGAAGTGCATATCGGTGCTCATCGTGGACAGCATCAACCCGGTCAGGCCGCCGATCGTGAAGAGGCCGATGAAGCCCAGGGCGTAGAGCATCGGCGTCTCGAGCCGGACCGAGCCCTTGTACATGGTGAGCGTCCAGTTGAACGCCTTGATGGCCGACGGTACGGCCACCAGGAACGTCAATGCCGAGAACACCATGCCGGCGTACATCGACTGGCTGGACACGAACATGTGGTGCCCCCAGACGATGAAGCCGATGGCGGCGATCGCAATGCTCGAATATGCGATCATCCGGTAGCCGAAGATCGGCCGCCGCGAGAAGCACGGAATGATCTCGCTCATCACGGCCATCGACGGCACGATCATGATGTACACGGCCGGGTGCGAGTAGAACCAGAACAGATGCTGGAACAGCACCGGGTCGCCGCCGAGCGCCGGGTCGAAGATCCCGACGTGGAACAGCCGCTCGACGCCGATCAGCGCCAGGGCGATGGCCAGCACGGGGGTGCCCAGGATCATGATCAGGCTGGTGGCGTACATCGACCAGCAGAACAGCGGCAGGCGGAACCAGGTCATCCCGGGCGCCCGCATCGTGTGGATCGTGACGATGAAGTTCAGCCCGGTGAGGATCGATGAGAACCCGGCGATGAAGGCCGCGAAGGCCGCGGGCACCACCATCGTATTCGAGAACATCGTGCTGAACGGCGTGTAGAACGTCCAGCCGGTGTCCACGCCGCCGAAGATCAGGACGATCAGGGCCAGCCCGCCCGCCCCCATGTACAGGTACCAGCTCAGCAGGTTGATCTTGGGGAAGGCCAGATCCTTGGCCCCGATCATCATCGGGATCAGGAAGTTCCCCAGCGTCGCCGGGATCGACGGCACCAGGAAGAAGAAGATCATCACGATCCCGTGCAGCGTGAACGTCCGGTTGTAGGCGTCGGCCGAGTAGAGGACGTCCCCCTGCGGGGTCGCCAGCTCGAGCCGCATGATCACGGCGGCGGCGCCGCCGATGAAGAACATCAGGGTGATCGACACCAGGTAGAGGATCGCGATCCGCTTGTGGTCGATCGTCAGGAGCCACGAGCGGACGGTGTGCCCGGCGCCCAGGTAGCTGACTTCCTCGTGCTCGGGCGGAGGCTGGGTGGCGTGTCTGGGTTCGGCGGCTATGGTGCTCATGGAGTTGCCTCCTTGTTCCCGATGGACTTGATGTAGGCGATGATCTTGAGCAGGTCGGACTCGTTGATCTGGCCCTGGAACGACGGCATCAGGGGCTCATAGCCGGCGACGACCTCGTTCTTGGGCATCAGGATCGAGTCGCGGATGTACCGCTCGTCGGCCATCGTGAAGTAGACCTCGTTGCCGCGCTGGAGCGGGACCGACTTGCCGTAGACCCCTTCGAGGTGCGGGGCCCGGACGGTCTGGCTGCCGCGGTGGCAGCCGGCACAGTGGTACTGGACAAAAAGCTGCTCGCCCTGCTCGGCCATCGATGGGCCCCGGCCGCCCTGCGACAGCCACGCGTCGTATTCGGCCGGCTCCATCACGGTGACCCAGCCGATCATGTTCGAGTGGCTGGTCCCGCAGTACTCGGCGCAGAACAGGTGGTAGCGGCCCGGCTTCGACGGCTGGAACCACATGTGCGTGTAGCGGCCCGGCAGCACGTCCTGCTTCACCCGGAACGCCGGCACGTAGAAGCTGTGGATCACGTCCTGGGACGTCATCATCAGCTTCACCGGCTGGCCGAGCGGCACGTGCAGCTCGTTGATCTCCGACTTGCCGCCGGGGTGCTCGACCTTCCACATCCACTGCTTGCCGACGACGTACATCTCGAGCGCGTTGTCGGGCGGCACCGACAGCCGGTAGAACACGACGGCGCCAACCATGAACAACATCACCCCGACGGCCAGCATGCCCGCCATCAGGACGTATTCCAGGTTGTAGTTATGGTGGGGCGGATGCGATCGGTCGACCTTCTGGCCCCGGTGATAACGGTACACCAGGAACGCCATCAGCGCGAAGCCGAAGAACGTCAGGGAGACGACGATCGCGGTCTCCAGCCAGAAGACCAGGTCGTTTTCGTACGCCCCGGTCGAGCCGATATCGGGCAGGAGCGGAAAATTCCACATGAGACAGCCTCGACTCCCTGCGATTACGGATTCTGATCCCGATCGGATTCCCAGTCTTCGCGGCCCGGTCGATCGGGCTCTCCGGCCAGCGCCGCCGGGCTTCCCCCGCCGGGCCGGGCCGCCATGCGGCGGTCGCGCAGGAACATGACACCAATGTAGCCCAGCAGCGAGACGGCCGTGAGCGACCCAAGGAGCCGCATCACCCGCAGGATCGACAGCGTGTACTTGCCGGTCGCCGCGTCGTAGTCGTAGCAGAGTAGCAACAGCTTGCGCAGCGGGGTCCCGATCCGTCCCTTGCGGGACTGCGCCAGCTCGTGCTCGACGTCGCGCACGGGATAGTCGAGCCCGTAGTAGTAGCGCGACAGCCGCCCGTCCGGCGTGACGAACACGATCCCGGCCGCGTGCGAATACACCTGCTTCACCGGGTCGTACGTGTAGCGGAAGCCGATCGTTTTGGACAACGTCTCGATCGCGTCGGCCTTGCCGGTGAGGAAGTGCCAGCCCGAGGTGCCCTCGGTCCGGCCGTACTTCTGGAGGTAGGCGGCCTTCTTCCGCGACGCCAGCTCGGGCTTCTCCTCGGGGTTGATGCTGTAGGCCACCACGGTGAAGTCCTTGCCGGCCGTCTCGTTCATCCCGCGGAAGGCCCGCACCAGGTTGTTGAGCACCTGGCTACAGAGCAGGGGGCAGCCGTAATAGCCCGGCACCAGGATCACCGGGCGGTTGCCGAACAGCTCCGCCAGCGCGATCTCGCGGCCGTTGTCGTCCACGAACCGGGTATTCAGCGGGAGCTGCTTACCCAGGTTCTGGTCGAAGCCGACGTTGTTGACCGTCTGGCTCGGCGAGTTCGCCGCAGGCGTCAGCGATTGCCCCCGCGCGGGGAACACGCCGACGGCCAGGGCCAGGACCGCCACCAGGACGGGAACGACGCGGGCGTTCACGGTCAGGACTCCTTCTTCTTCGGTTCGCTCGAGGGCTTCGACTCAGCCGCGGGCTTCGACTTCTCGGCCGCCGGCTTCGACTCGGCCGCGGGCTTCGACTTCTCAGCCGCGGGCTTCGACTCGGCCGCGGGCTTCGACTTCTCAGCCGCCGGCTTCGACTCGCCCGCGCCCGGGGGCATCGCTGGCTCGCCCGGCTGGGGGGTCGTCCCCTCCTTCGTCTTGCCGGGCGGCAGGATGTACGGCGGCCCGTCGACCTTGGCCGGGTACTCGGAGGTCGAGCCGACGGCCGGGGGTGCCATCTCACGCATGCCAGCGTTCGGGACGAACGTGTTGGGCGGCGCGCCCGGCGTGGGCGCCGGGGCGGCGACCTTCGGCAGGCCCTTCTCGGCCAGGATATCGAGCGCCCGATCCACGGGGATCCGGGCAACCCCGGCCTTCTCGTCGACCCAGGCGTAGTTCTCGATCAGGGCCTTCTGCTCGGGCAGAACCTGGTTGATCTCCTCGTCGTAGTCCTTCTCGAGCCGCGGCGAGGGGAAATCCCTGGGCGTCATTCCCTCGCGGCCGGGGAACATCGGCGGGTTGGCCGCGGTCATGGCCTTGCGCTCGTTCTCGGCCCACTTCAGGCCGCCCAGCAGGGCGAAGTGGACGACCGCCATGGTGAGGATCGAGGCGATCGTCAGCCAGACCGTGGTCGACAGTTGGACCGTGTTCTCTTCGTGGCCGCCCTCGACGCCATTCTCGGCGCCCTGCGGCAGCGCGTCGATCGGCTGGGGGACGTTGTTCGACTCATGGGCAGACATCTTCGATCAACCTCCCGCATGCTCGAGGGCCGTGTTGACCCGCGGGTCGTTCACCGGGATCCAGGGCCGCGTCTTGTACATATTCAGGAAGGCCCACACGCTGACCCCGCCCACGCCGACGAGCGCGGGGATGCTCAGCAGCATCTCGCTCCAGGGGAAGTAGGGGTGGTGCGGGTCGCGGATCTCCGACGGCAGGATCACCCAGCAGAGGTCCACCCACCGCATGATCAGCATGTACACGGCGATCCGGACGATCCGGTGCGCCTGCGTCTTGTTCTGGCGGATCAGCAGGATGAAGAACGGCACGAAGAAGTGGAACAGGGCCAGCCCCATGGCGATCCACGTCGCCGGGCCCCGTCCCCGCCGCAGGTAGTACGGGATCTCCTCGGGCAGGTTGCCGGCCCAGATGATCAGGAACTGGGCGAAGCTCATGTACGCCCAGAGCATCGTGAAGGCCAGCATCAGGTTGCCCAGGTCGTGCAGCCGCTTCGTCGTGACGACGCCGCGCATCAGCGGCTCGTTCCTCAGCGTGTACGCGACCACGATCATCATCGCCAGGGTCTCGAGCAGGGCGCCGACGCTCGACAGAACGCCGTACATCGTCGAGGGCCACTCGGGCTCGCGCGACATCATCCAGTCGATCGACCCGAAGGTCCACGAGAGGAACATCAGGGTCAGGATCGGCCCGGCCGCGCCCCGCAGCAGCTCGCTCGGCTTCTGGTCGGTCCGGCCGTCCTGCCGCAGCGACATCCCGCGGTAGAGGATGGCGAAGCCCGACCAGAGCAGGAAGTACACGGCGTACCGACCCAGGAAGGCGGTGGGGTTCAGGTACGCGAGCTTGTGGCGGAGCGACTCGTGCTCCATCATGAACTCGTGGTCCGTCCAGGGGTAGAGCGTCTTCATCCCCAGCGCGATCGGCAGGAACAGGACGGCCAGCGGGATGATCGTGATCATCCCGGCCTCCATGATCCGGCGGACGGGCACGCCCCAGTTGCCGCCGACCAGGTGGTAGATCGAGGTCCAGCCCAGGCAGCCGAGTGCGATGGCGACCCAGTAGACATAGCCGACCAGGTAGGCCGGCAGCACGGTCGCCGGCCAGATGAGCGCGAGGACCAGGGTGACGCCCAGCCCGCCCGCAGCGGCGATCAGGGCCAGGGCCTGGACCCGATCCATCCGGGCGCGGATGTCGCCTGCGGGGGCGGGTGTCGAGGACGAGGGATCGTGGCTCATGGCTGCTTCCTCCCGGCCGATGCGCCCCCCGTCGTCAGCTTGTTGCGGTCGGACTCGGGCAGCGACGCGGCCTCGGCGTGCCCGCTAAGCTGGAGCACGCGGATGTAGGCGGCGATGGCCCAGCGGTCCTTCGGCTTGATCCGCGAGGCATACGAATACATGACGCCGTAACCCCGTGTCATGACGTCGAAGAAGTGGCCGATGGGCTGCTTGCGCAGCTCGGCATTGTAGTAAGGGGGCGGCTGGGGGAAGCCGCGGCGGACGATCACGCCCCGGCCGTCGCCCGAGAGGCCGTGGCAGGGGGTGCAGTAGATGTCGAACCGGTCCTTGCCGCGGAGCAATAACTCGCGGTCGACCTTGAACGGCACCTCCTCGGCAAGCCTCCCCTTGTTCCAGCCGGTGTAGAACACGTCCTCGTCGGCCCCGGCCGGCGGCGCGCCGCGGGGATCTTCGCGGGGGACGGTGCCGGCCACCAGCGGCCGCGAGGACAAACCGTCCTCGAAGAACGTGCTGGCCTCGAGCGGCTCGTAGCGCGCCTGCTCGTACATCGCCTCGCGGCACCCCGACAGTCCGAGCCCCAGCACCAGCAGGGCCGCCGCGGCGGCCCTCCGGCCGGCCCGGCCCGGACATGGGCGCGGGTGCCGCCCCGTTCGACCTTTCATCGCGCCATTTCCTCTCGTCTGGATGCCACGAAGTCGTCCACTGGGCCGGCCGTGTGCGGGACGTCCGAGATCGACCGCGGGTGCGTCTCCTCGAGTTGCCGCCGGACCCGCTCGTGGTCGAACGACGGGTCCTCGGCCTCGATGCACAGGAAGAAGCCGTCGCTCGACGCCCGGTCGAAGGCCGGCGCGTTGAAGATCGGGTGATAGGGTTTCGGCAGCCCGTTGAGCGCCAGCATCCCGATCACCGCCGAGAGCGCCGCGAACAGCACCGTCAGCTCGAACGTGATCGGGATGAACGCCGGCCACGAGAAGAACGGCCGGCCGCCGATGTCGAGCGGGTAGCTCACCACGGCCGAGTACCACTGCATCCCGAAGCCCGTCAGCCCGCCCAGGATGCCCATCGTCAGGACGATCGGCGCCACGGCGTTCTTCTCAAATCCCATCGCCTCGGACACGCCGTCCACCGGGAACGGCGTGTAGGCCTCCATCTTGCGGTATCCGCTCTCCGCCAGCCGGCGGGTCGCCTCGAGCAGGGCGTCGGGCGAGTCGTACTCCGCCAGCACCCCGTAGAGCTCGGTCGTCTTGCCGTCGTGATCGTGATTGTCGTGGTGGCCGTGCATCGCTCACGCCCTCCCTTCCGTCGCCGGGGTTGCCGTGCCGTGGGACTCGGCGTGGTGCCCGCCGTGGTGGTGACTCGTCTCGTGGACCAGCTCGCGCATCTCGGTGATCGAGATCGCCGGAAGCACCCGGACGAACAGGAAGAACAGGAACAGGAAGAACCCGATCGTGCCGTAGTACGTCATGTAGTCCCAGATCGTCCCGTGGTACATGCTCCACGACGACGGCAGGAAGTCGCGGTGCAGGCTGGTGATGATGATCACGTACCGCTCCAGCCACATCCCGACGTTCACCGCGATCGAGATCAGGAACAGCCAGAACATGTTGGTCCGGAAGAACCGGAACCACAGGAGCTGCGGGATGAAGACGTTGCACGTCAGCATCATCCAGTACGTATGGGCATACGGCCCGAACGGCCGGTTGTAGAGCTGGGTGAACATCTCGTTCAGGTTGCCGCTGTACCACCCCATGAAGGCTTCCATGAAGTAGCCGTAACCGACCAGCATGCCGGTCGCCAGCGTGACCTTGGCCATGTTGTCCATGTGCCGCATGGTGATGTAGCCCTTCAGGCCGTACCACTCACGCAGGGGGATGGCGATGCTGATGACCATCGCGAACCCGGAGAAGATGGCCCCCGCGACGAAGTAGGGGGGGAAGATCGTCGAATGCCACCCCGGCAGGATCGCGATGGTGAAGTCGAAGGACACCACCGAGTGCACCGAGACGACCAGGGGGGTCGCCAGCCCGGCCAGGAGCAGGTAGGCCATCTTGTAACGGTGCCAGTGCCGCGAGGCACCCGTCCAGCCCATCGCCATGGCGCCGTAAACAGCCCGCGCGGCCCTGTTCTTGGCCTTGTCGCGGAGCGTGGCCAGGTCGGGAATCAGGCCGACGTACCAGAAGATCAACGAGACGGTGCCGTACGTGCTGACGGCGAACACGTCCCAGATCAGCGGGCTGCGCCACTGCGGCCAGAGATCCATGGTGTTCGGATAAGGCATCAGCCAGTAGAACACCCACGGGCGGCCCAGGTGGAGCAGCGGGAACATGCCGGCGCAGGCCACGGCGAAGAGCGTCATGGCCTCGGCGAACCGGTTGATCGAGGTCCGCCAGTCCTGCTTGAGCAGCAGGAGGATCGCCGAGATCAACGTCCCGGCGTGGCCGATCCCGATCCACCAGACGAAGTTGACGATCGCGAAGCCCCACATCACCGGGACGTTGATGCCCCAGACGCCGACCCCCTTGAGCAGGAGCCAGGCGATGGCGAGGTGGAGGGCCGAGACCAGCGCGAAGGCCACGGCCATGACGGCGAACCAGCGACGGTCGTACGGGCGCCTCAGGACGACGCCGCTGATGTCGTCCGTGACCGTCTTGTAGGTGTGCCCCGGGGCGATGACCTTCTCGGTCTCGCCCCGGAAGGCGGGCATCTCGTATTCGGTCTGGGCCATCGCTGGACTACGCCTCGATCTCGGGGTTGGGATTGCGGAGCTTGCCCAGGTACGTGGTGCGCGGCCGAGTGTTCAGGTCGGCGAGCAGCCCGTAGTTCCGCGGGCTCTCCTTGTGCTTCACCACCGCGCCTTCCTTGTCGTTGAGGTTGCCGAAGACGATCGCCCGGGTCGGGCAGGCGCCCTGGCAGGCGGTCGTCACCTCGTCGCCCCGGACGGGCCGGCCCTCGATCTCGGCCCGGATCCGCGCGTGGCTGATCCGCTGGACGCAGTACGTGCACTTCTCCATCACGCCGCGCGGCCGGATGGTGACGTCCGGGTTGCGCATCAGCTTGAGGCTGGGCGTGACCTCGTCGGCGTACTGGAAGAAGTTGAACCGCCGGACCTTGTACGGGCAGTTGTTCGAGCAGTACCGCGTGCCGACGCAGCGGTTATAGGTCATCTCGTTGAGCCCCTCGGCGCTGTGGGTCGTCGCCTCGACCGGGCAGACGACCTCGCACGGGGCGGTCTCGCAGTGCATGCACGGCACCGGCTGGAAGCCGACCTGCGGGTTCTCGGTCTCCTCGCCCTCGAAGTAGCGGTCGATCCGCAGCCAGTGCAGCTCGCGCGAAGCCAGCACCTGCTCGCGGCCGACGACGGAGATGTTGTTCTCCGACTGGCAGGCCATGACGCAGGCGCCGCAGCCGATGCAGGCATTGAGGTTGATCGCCATGCCCCAGGAGTTCTGCTCGCCCTCCTGGCGGATCCTCTGCGGCTCGGGCGGGACGAACAGGCTATGGCTCTCCTCGAGGCTGGCCGTGTGCTCCCTGTCCTGTTCGTGGATCCGGGCGTACTCGGGGTTCTTCTGATAGTCCTCCAGCGTGGCCGTGCGGATGAGCGGCCTCGGCTTCGTATCAAACTTCTTCTGGAACCCGACATCTTCCATCTGGAAGTGGTGCTGGGTGACGGAGAGCCGGCCCTCCTGGCCGGTCTTCGTCACGTTCAGCCCCGAGCCCGACCACGGGGAGTCGGCATTCCGCAGCGGGTAGACGTCCACGCCGATCCGCGAGCCGACCTGGCCCGCCCGGCGCCGGCCGTAGCCCAGGGTGACGGTGATGGTCGACTCGGCCTGCCCCGGCAGCACGTACGCCGGCAGGGTGACCTTGCGGCCCTGGAACTCGAGCTCGAGGCCGTGGCCGTCCTCGACGCCCAACTTCTTCGCGTGGGCCGGGCTGAGGTAGGCGGCGTTCTCCCAGACGAGCCGGGTCATCGGCCTCGGCCATTCCTGGAGCCAGGAGTTGTTGGCGAACTGGCCGTCCCAGACGCCCGGGTCGGGGCGGAAGACCAGCTCGAGGTCGTCGCGGCCGGCCGGCACGGTGGCCGCGGCGAGGATGTCGGCGGCCTTCGCCTTGACCGACTTCGGCTTGTGGGCCGAATTGGCGATGACGCCGTCCTTGAGGGCCTTGCGCCAGGCCGTCTCGAAGTCCTGGCCCAGACCGTGCCGCCGCCAGTAGTCGCGGACGATCTCCAGCCCGGTGCGGCCGGGCTCGCCCAGCAGGATGGCCATGAGCTCGATCATCGACCGGCCCCGGTAGAGGGGCGTGATCATCGGCTGCTGGACGCTGGCCGTGCCGTCGAAGCCGCGGGCGTCGCCCCAGGCCTCGAGCTCGTGCGCCATCGGCAGGTGCCAGTGGCACAACTCGGCCGTCTCGTCGTGGTAGAGCCCCAGGTGGACGCGCAACGCGATCCGGTCGCTGGCCAGCAGGTTGGCGAAATCGTGGGGGGCGTCGTAGGCCGGGTTGCCGCCCATGATGAGCAGCGTGTCGACCTGACCCTTGTTGATGGCGACGGCCAGCTCGCGGATCGACTCCGTCTGGCTGGCGGGGCCGGCGGTGACCGGCTCGATGTACTCGACCGTGGTCCCGGCCGCGCCGATCGCGTCGTTGATCGCGTGGGCCAGCGCGTGGACGACGGCCGGCTGGGTCTCGCCGGCGATCACCGCGCCCTGCTTGCCGGCCGCCTTGAGGTCCTTGACCATCGCGGCGATGAACTTCGCGTGCTTCGCCAGGTCGCCCTTGAGCGACTGCTCGACGCTCGTGGTGGACCCGCCGACGCCCAGCCCCGCCGCGATCGCGCGGGCGACGGCCACGATGTCGCGGGCCGCCACGGGGATCCGGTGGTCGGCCGACGCGCCGGTGATCGTGGGCGTGCACTCGATCGAGTACAGCCGGTTCATCGGGGCCGGGTCGGGCTTGACCTCGGCGGCATCGCGGACGATGAAGTCGCGGATCGGCTTCTCGGGCTCGCGGCCGGCGGCGAACTCGCGGGCGTAGTGCAGCCGGCCCGGGCCGACCCCGAGGAAGTCGGAGTCGAGCGCGACGATGACCTTCGCGCGGTCGAGGTGGTAGACCGGCTCGACGTCCTCGCCGAAGGCCTGGCGGGCGCCGGCGCGGATGGCGTCGCGGACGACCGGCGTGTAGACGTGCCAGTGCGCCTCGGGGTACTGCTGGAGGAACTTCTGGATCTGCTCGACCAGCGTGGGCGAGGTGATCGTCGAGGTGAGGATCCGCAGGCCCTTGCCGCGGTCGGCCTTGTTCTTCTCGCGGATGTCGAGGAGCATCACCTCGGCGCGGTCCCAGCTTCCGGGCCGGGCCATGTGGACGACGCGCTGCGAGCGATCCGGGTCGTAGAAGTTGAGGATCGCCGCCTGGCCGAGGACGTCGGAGGCGCCCAGGCTGGCCGGGTGCGACGGGTTGCCCTCGACCTTGGTCGGCCGGCCCATGTGCGTCTCGATCAGGGCGCCGATGCCGTAGCCGTCGAGAGTCAGCGCCGTGGTGAAGAACATCGGCTTGCCCGGCACGATCTGCTCGGGCTGCTCGACGTAGGGGACGACCGATTCAGGGTGCTGGACGGCGCAGCCGGTTGACGCGGCGACGCCCGCCAGCGCCATGGACGCCCCCATCAGCCGGAGGAAGTCGCGCCGGTTCGCCGGGTCGGCGGCGAGGGCCTCGAACTCGGCCAGCCGCCGCGCCGAGGGGACCTCGGGCTCCGGCGCTGCGCCCGAAAGGGCCCCGTCGCGCTCACCGAGGCTGCGCCACTGGATCGCCCCGCCCGTCCGCGCCGCGGCCGGCACGTCCAGGTCGGTGAGGATCGGCAGCTCGAACGCCATCGGGGCGAGGCCCGCCTTCTTGGTCTGGTCAGCAGGTTTCATGTTCATCGATGGCACACCGAGCAGTTGGACATCCGATCCACCGGGACCTTCTTCTCTTCCACAAGCTTCTTGCCCAGGCTGAGCTGCTCCGCCTCGGTGGGGGAGTACTCCATGTTGAACACCTGGTCCTTCTCGCGGAGGTACGCCTCGGGCTTCTGGTGGCATGTCAGGCACCACTCCATGTTCATGGGCTGGTCCTTCCACATGAGCGCCATCTTCTGCACCGGCCCGTGGCAGCTCGCGCAGCCCACGCCCTTCTGGACGTGGATGCTGTGGTTGAAGTACACAAAGTCGGGCAGGTTGTGCACCCGCTGCCAGGCGATCGGCTTCTTCGAGGCCAGGCTCGAGCGGACCGGCTCGAGGATCGGCGCCCGGGTCCAGATCTGCGAGTGGCAGGTCATGCAGGTGTGCGTCGGCGGCAACCCGGCGAACGACGACTCCTCGACCGAGGTGTGGCAGTAGCGGCAGTCGAGCCCCAGGCCCCGCACGTGGTGCTCGTGGGGGAAGGGCACGGGCTGCGGCGGTATGAACCCGACCTTGGTCTGGTAGGGCGATCGCATGATCAGGTAGAAGATCGTCACCGAACCGGCCGCGGCGACAAGCGCGGCGACGATCGACAGGCGTGATAAAGTGTTTGCACTCGGATGGAATATCTGCGGCATCGCTCGCTCCGGTGGGCATGCCGGGCCGGCACCGATCCGTTCGGTGGCCGGGCTGGCCGCCGCCATTGGTCGGGTCGGGCCCGCTCTCTCGCTCCTCACCCGTGGGACGACGCGA
>DAIDHB010000409.1 GCA_027452145.1 Planctomycetales bacterium | reverse complement strand
TAGAGCGCATTGCCGTTGCGTGGCGCACGGGCGAGAGCTGGAGGTTCGAGTCGGTCCCGGAAGCCCACGAAGTGGGCGTCAGGACGTAGCCGGGGGGCGTCAGCCCCCCGGAACGCCAGACGAACCTGGATCTCCCCCCATCGGGTCACCCTCCCGGCCGCGACCCCGCCACGCGGGGTCGCGGCCGGGAAGGTCCGTCGAGAGGAATCGGTGTGTGGCGCGGCGGTCCGATCCCGGGGGGCTGACGCCCCCCGGCTACGTCCGATCGCCCCCTGACGGGGGCTCGGAGCTCTGCCGTCTCAGACTCTTAACCGGCCAGGCCCCTCCGTGAGCCTTCCATCTGCAATGCGCTCTAAGCCGAGACGGCCGTCACGTAGGTCGGTCCGGACCCGCGTCGGGCAGGACTGCCCGACCTACTTTCGGTCGGTTTCGGACCCGCGTCGGGCAGGACTGCCCGACCTACTTTCGGTCCCCTGGTCCGGCCCCGTGAAGCACCCAGTCCTCGTCAAAGACGGCGTGGTTGACGATCGAGCGGCGGCCGGACGTGTAGACCAGGTGAATGCGGCCGTCCCGGGCCTGGAGGACGGTGGGATAACCAAAGTCGTCCTCGCCCTCCCGAACGTTGCGCCGGATCGGCCAGGTGTGGTCCTGGTCGGACGACAGAGCGACCGTCAACGGCGTGCGGCTCGTCATGCTGTCGTTGAAGACCAGGAGCAAGCGGCCGCTGCTGAGCTTCAGGAAGTCGACGGCCGCGTTGGGGTTCGGGAAGGCCGAATCCTTCCCCTCGCTCCAGGTTTTGCCGCCGTCGTGCGACTCGGAGCGGACGATGTGGCCGATCGTCTTGGGATCGTAGTCCCCGCCGCGACGGCAGTAGGCGACGAGCCGGCCGTCGTCGAGCTGGACGACCGCCGGCTGGATGTTGCCCCGGGGCGATCGGATCGGGCCGCTTCGGGTCCAGGTCCTTCGCGCGGGGTTGAAGCGCAGGAACAGCGAGGTGCTGTCCGGGCCGACGAGCTCGGGGTCATTGCCGGTCTCGTGGTAGACGGGCAGCAGGTAATCGCCGTCGGCCAGCACGATCGGCCGGCCGCGGACCATGTCGCCCTCGTTCATCGATAGCACCGAGGCATCGGACCAGGTCTCGGCCCCGTCGCGCGAGACCTTGAACTGGATCCGCGAGGTCGACCAGGTCTCGCCATAGCGGACGACGTAGAACAGCCAGACCAGGCCGTCGGGCGCCTGCCAGACCACGCCGTTGCCGACCGAACGGAACGGATCGTGAGCGATCGGTTTCGGGGACGACCAGCGCGAGGAGCCCTTCGGCCGGCGCGACCCGTAGACGGCCGTGTCGACGGCGTATTCACCCTCGCCTCCATAATAGACAAGGTAGAGATCGCCGTTGGAAAGCTCGGTCATGCAGGCGGGATGCTTGTAGCGCCCGGTCGGCACCTCGGGGCCGAAGACGCGCTCGACCACGAGCTCGCCGCCCGCCGAGAAACGGGCCTGGCTGGTGAAAAGGACGATCGCGCAGAACACGGCGGCGGCCGGGCGTCCGGTCATGGTGTTTCTCCTCGTCGCGGAGCGGTCGGGATCCCCGATGTCGATCGGCGTGGATGCAGCGGGCATTGTCGCCTTGCGGCCTGTGCCGGACAAGCGGATGGCGGGCGTCGGCCTGGTCGGTTGCCCTGCTCCCGGGGGTTGACTTCACCCCTCGCTCCGACGACCATTCGAAACTCCGGAACGGCGAGGTCAGAGTCCCAGATTCAGGAACCCGCGGATCCTTTCCGATCGGGTTGGGAGGGCGAGGCTCCTGCCGAGCCGTGGGGAAAGGCTCGGCAGGAGCCTCGCCCTCTCAAAACCAGCCAGGATCAGCGGTTCCCTGTAAGAGAAGAACACCCGGGAGCAAGACGCATGGCCACGAAAGCGGCAGCGGCGAAGGCGACCGCCAAGTCGGGTCCTCCGGCGAGCAACGGTCGTCCCTCGGTCCGCCTGACGAAGCTCTTCATCGACAACGAGTGGTGCGACCCAGCCGACGGGGGCTCGTTCGAGACCTGCAACCCGGCGACCGGCGAAACGATCGCCACGGTGGCCGCCGCCGGGCCGGGCGACGTGGATCGGGCCGTCAAGGCGGCGCGGAGGGCGCTCGAGTCCGGGCCGTGGAGCACGATGGACGCCGCCGACCGCGGCCGGTTGATGTTCAAGCTGGCTGACCTGGTCGAGCAGAACGCCGACGAGCTGGCGAGCCTCGAGTCGCTCAACTGCGGCAAGACGATCGCCGACTCGAAGGGCGACCTTCAGGGCGTGTGCAACACGCTCCGCTACTACGCCGGCTGGGCCGACAAGGTCGAGGGTCGGACGATCCCGGTTCGGGGCAACTTCCTGTCGTACACGCTCCGCCAGCCGGTGGGCGTCATCGGCCAGATCATCCCCTGGAACTTCCCGCTGCTGATGCTGGCCTGGAAGTGGGGCCCGGCGCTGGCGTGCGGCAATGCGGTCGTGATGAAGCCGGCCGAGCAGACGCCCCTGACGGCGCTTCGGATGGCCGAGCTGGCCCGCGAGGCTGGATTCCCGGCGGGCGTCATCAACATCCTCAACGGCATGGGCGAGACCACAGGCGCGGCGATCGTCAATCATCCCGACGTGGACAAGATCGCGTTCACCGGGCACGTCGACACCGCGAAGATCATCCAGAAGGCCGCGGCGGACACGCTCAAGCGGACCACCTTCGAGCTGGGCGGCAAGAGCCCGAACGTCATCTTCGCCGACGCCGACATGGACGCCGCCGTCGCCGGCGCGTTCCACGCGATCTACTTCCACGGCGGCCAGTGCTGCACGGCCGGCAGCCGGCTGTTCGTCGAGTCGCGGATCCACGAGGAGTTCGTCGAGCGCCTGGCCGAGAAGGCCAAGGGCCGCGTGATCGGCGACCCCCTCGACGCCCGGACCGAGCAGGGGCCGCAGGTCTCGCAGGAACAGCTCGACAAGATCCTGCACTACGTCGACCTGGGCGAGAAGCAGGGCGCCCGGCTGATCACCGGCGGCGAGCGGGTCGGCCAGAAGGGGTTCTTCGTCCAGCCGACGATCTTCGACAACGTCACCGACGAGATGGCGATCGCCCGCGACGAGATCTTCGGGCCGGTGGTCAGCGTCCTGCCTTTCAAGAGCGCGGAAGAGGTGATCGAGCGGGCCAACCGGACGTACTACGGCCTGGCCGCCGCGGTGTGGACGAAGGACATCGACAAGGCCCACCTCTACGCCCGGAAGGTCCGGGCCGGCACGGTGTGGGTCAATTGCTACCACGTGGTTGACGCGACCACGCCGTTCGGCGGGTTCAAGATGTCCGGCCAGGGGCGCGAGAACGGCGAGGCCGCCCTCGAGCACTACACCGAGTTGAAGACGGTGACCGTCAAGCTCGGCGGATAGAGGACGGAAGGACCTCGGGTCCCGCGGCCCGCCGTCTTGGCCGATTGACGGCGGGCCGTGACAGGCCCTATCCTGGATGTGATGCCTGCGAAGACCCGGCCATGAACGGGACGGTCGGCATTTCAGCCCGTTCTCGAGAGAGACGAATCGGGCGGCCGATCCGCCTGGACGGTTCGGTCGCGGCTGCTCGGCCCGTGTTCGGGCATCTCGTGCGAAAAGTGTCACCCCGCCGCCGCGATCCCGCGGACGCGCGTTGATCCGGCAGCCCGTCGGGAGGTCCCGCGAGGTTCGCCGCGTCCCCGATCCCGCCGGTTCGATCCTACCTCGGAAGGTTCATCACGCAATGAGTCGTCACCGCGTCGGCCTCTGGTTAATTGGCGCCTTCGGAGGGGTCGGCACGACGATCACGCTCGGGCTCTCGGCCATGGCCCGGGGGCTGGCCGACCGCACCGGTCTCGTCACCGACCTGCCGATGTTCGGCGGCCTGCCGCTGCCCGAGCCGGCCGATTTCGTGGTCGGCGGCCATGAGATCCGCCAGACCTCGTTCCGGGAGTCGGTCGAGGAGTTCCGCCGCAACTCGGGCGTCTTCCCGGTCGAGTGGATCGAGGCCTGCACGGAAGACCTGGACGCGGCGACCCGGCGGGTCCGGCCCGGCACGACGTTCGGCGCCGGCCCGGCCATCGCGCGGCTGGGCCAGTGGGCGGAGGTCGAGCCGGCACGGAATGCCCGGCAGGCCGTCGACCGGGCCGCCGCCGACATGGCCGCGTTCGCCGAGAGCGAGGCAATCGACCACCTGATCGTCCTGAACGTCGCCAGCACCGAACCGCCGTTCCCGCTCGGCGCCGTGCACGAGCACTGGGATACGCTCAACGCCGCGATGGCCGACGGCGGGCCCAGCCTGCTGCCGGCCAGCTCCGTCTATGCCTGCGCCGCGCTGCGGTCGGGCCACTCCTACGTCAACTTCACCCCCAGCCTGGGCGCGTCGCTGCCGGCCCTGCACGAGCTGGCCGAGTCGACCGGATCCCTCTACGCCGGCAAGGACGGCAAGACCGGCGAGACGCTGATGAAGACCGTCCTGGCGCCGATGTTCGCCCTGCGGAACCTGAAGGTGATGAGCTGGGTCGGCCACAACATCTTCGGCAACCGCGACGGCCTGATCCTCGACGATCCGGCGAACAAGCTCTCGAAGGTCGACACGAAGGACCGCGTGGTCTCGCAGATCCTCGGCTACAAGCCCTCGACCCTGGTCACGATCGAGTACCTGCCCGACATGGGGGACTGGAAGACCGCCTGGGACCACATCCATTTCGAGGGGTTCCTGGGGACCAGGATGACCCTCCAGTTCACATGGCAGGGGTGCGACAGCCTGCTCGCCGCCCCGCTCGGTATCGACCTGGCACGGCTGGTGGACGCCGAGAAACGGCGAGGCGGGCGCGGGCTTATGACGCACCTCGCCTCGTTCTTCAAGGGTCCGGAGGGCGTCGAAGAGAACGACTTCTTCCGCCAGTTCGAGCTCCTGAAGGATTACGTCGAGGCCCAGGCAGGAGGCGGCGAGGAAGCCGCCGAATCCGGGCCCGGCTCCGGGCCGCATCGGCCGCCTGCTCGGAGGCGTCGGGCCTGAAGACCGCACATCAGTCTTCGTGATAAGAACCTCGGAGAACCCACCTCGTCATGCAGCTCGCCTTCAGCACCAATGCCTACCTCCGTCATGGGTTCCGCGAGGCCGCGCGACGGATCGCGGATCTCGGCTACGACGGACTCGAGTTGCTCGCCGACGTGCCGCACGCGTGGCCGGCGGGACTGCTCGACGTCCAGAAGCGGGCGATCCTCGACGCGATGAACGAGACCGGCCTGAAGTTCTCGAACATCAACGCGTTCATGATGAATGCCGTCAACGACTACCGGCAGCCGTACTGGTATCCGTCGTTCATCGAGCCGGACGAGCACTATCGCCGGGTCCGGATCGACCACACCCGGCGGGCCCTGAGTCTTTGCGCCGAGCTGGGCGCCCCGCACATCACGACCGAGCCGGGAGGTCCGCTCGCCGAGGGTCAGTCGCGGGCGGCGGCGATCGACCTGTTCGTCGAGGTCCTGAAGCCCCTGGCCGAGCACGCCCACGACGTCGGGGTGCTCCTGCTGATCGAGCCCGAGCCCGGGCTGTTGCTCGAGACCACCGACCAGTACCTCGAGGTGGCCGAACGGGTGAATGCCCCGTCGATCGGCCTGAATCTCGACGTGGGCCACGCCTTCTGCGTCGGCGAGGACCTCCCGAAATCCATCGCTCGGATGGCGCCGCATACTCGGCACTATCACCTGGAGGATATCGCAGCGACGCGAGTCCACCATCACCTGGTACCCGGGGCCGGAGCGATCGACTTCGCCGCGGTCGTCGATGCCATTCGGCGGACGGGCTATGACGGCTGGCTGACGGTGGAGCTGTACCCCTACCTCGACGACCCGGACGCCGCGGCCCGCAGGGCCCTCGAGGTCCTGCGTCCCCTGATCGCCCCCGCATCGAGGGGCTGAGTGGCGACTCCGCTCCATGAACGCGCGATTCACGGCCTATCTTCAACTCGTCCGGCTGCCCAACGTCCTGACGGCCGCGGCGGACAGCCTGGCCGGTTGGCTCCTCGCGGGCGGTTCGTTGACCCAGGCCACGGGCTGGCTGCCGGTCGTCGGGGCCTCGATGGTCCTATACGCCTCGGGCATGGCGCTCAACGACGTGTTCGACATCGAGGTGGATCGCGCCGAGCGCCCCGGGCGGCCGCTGCCCTCCGGGCGGATTGCGGTGCGGTCGGCCGCGTGGCTGGGGGGGCTCGGTCTGGCACTGGGCCCCGTTCTGGCGCTGATGGGCGGCGGGTATGCCGCGGCGGCCGTCGCCGTCGCTCTGGCGCTCTGCATCGTCGGCTACGACGCGGGGCTCAAACGCACGCCGCTCGGGCCCGTCGTGATGGGAGCCTGCCGCGGCCTGAACCTGCTGTTGGGCCTGGCCCACGCATCGCGCCTCGGCGGCGGGTCGGCCTGGAGTGCGGCGGCCGCGTTCGGTCTCTTCGTCACGGGGATCACCCTCATCAGCCGCAACGAGGCCCGCGGAGGCGACCGTCGCGGGCTCGTCGCCGGCCTGATCGTCGAGGACATCGCCCTCCTCGGGCTCCTCGTCGCCGCACTCAATCCCAGCAGGTTCCCGGATCCGACCATCGACCCGGTCGGCCAGCCCTACGCGGCGCTCTTCACATTTTCCATCGTCGCCATCGTCGTGAATCGGGCCGCCGCGCGGGCGATCATCGAGCCGCTCCCGCGACCGATTCAGCTCGCGGTGAAGACCGGCATCCTCAGCCTCGTCTGGCTAGACGTGGGTCTCGTCGTCGCGGTCCGCGGCCTCGGCCCCGCGGCGGCGGTCGCCGTGGTTTGGCTGCCGGCCTACCTTCTGGGCCGATGGCTCTACTCGACCTGAGTCCGGAAATACCCTCATGAGGCTCGGTTACAACACCAACGGCCTGGCGCACCACCGGATTCTCGACGCCATCGAGCTGCTCGCGGACGAGGGATACGAGAGCGTCGCCATCACGCTGGACGCCGGCGCTCTGGATCCCTACGACGACCCCGAATCGCTGGCACGCCAGACTCGCCAGGTGCGGTCGGCACTCGATCGTCGAGGCCTGGCCCGGGTCGTCGAGACTGGGGCGAGGTTCCTGCTTAATCCCCGGATGAAGCACGACCCAACCCTCATGGACGACGACCCGTCTCGCCGAGAAGTCCGCACCGACTTCCTCAGGCGATCGATCGACCTCGCCGATGCGCTAGGCGCCGAGGCGGTCTCATTCTGGTCGGGACGGTCCGCCGCCAGTCTCGGGGAGGAGGAGGGCTTGGATCGTCTCGCCACGGCGCTCCAGCCGCTGCTGCGTCACGCCGAGAGGACCGGCATGCCGCTGGCCTTCGAGCCGGAGCCGGGAATGTTCATCGACACACTGGCGAGGTTCGCCCGGCTTGACGAGCGAGTGCGACATCCGCTGTTCGACCTCACGATCGACATCGGCCATCTCCATTGCAACCAGGAGGGCGATATACCCACGCTGATCCGAGGCTGGGGCGACCGCATGCGGAACATCCACATCGAAGACATGCTTCCTGGCATCCACGAGCACCTGATGTTCGGCGAAGGGACGATCGATTTCCCGCCGATCGCGAGGGCGCTTCGGGAGATCGGCTATCCCGGGGGCGCCCACGTCGAGCTGAGCCGCCAGAGCCACATGGCGGTCGAGGCCGTCAGGGCCTCGGCAACGTTCCTCCGGGCTCTGTTCTCCAGCGATGATCCTTGAGGGTCTCGCCTCCGCATGTCCCGCGGGAGAAATAATGTCACTGTGTCACTTCGACCCCGGCGGGACGATTGCGGTGTCCACGCTCCCGGCCCGCGGCTCGCGGATGCCGCGGCGGCCCGGATTCCAGCGCCAAATCCAGATGCCCAAAACTTGACGAAGGGATTCGGGGAGCGTATCCTGCTTGATAGTCTGAATCGCTTAAGACGGAACAAATGCGTCCGATTCATGCGCTCGACGGACGGCCGCGGTCCCGAGTCTCCCACCGGTGCTCTCCCCGCCAGGCTGGATCGGTGTCGCCGTCCGACCGGATATACGTTCTCATTCCTCGATGATGGGTTCGCGATGCGATCGCCGCACATGAAGACGTCCGCCGAGGACGCCCCTCGTTCCCGCGTTTCTTGACGGCAACCACTTGCGTAATACCACGAAACAATTTCTATTTGAGCTGAAGTCCTGTTAAGTTTTGTAAAATCTTTGCAAAACGTTTCGCGTGATGCTGCTTTCGAAGGATTCGGCCGGCCGCTACGTACCGCGGCCAGGGCAGACTTTCGGTCCCGCAAGAAGGTAACCCACCCATGACGATTCCCCGCCTCGGTGTCCCCGGCAGTTGGAAGGTCTTCCGGAAGTTCGCGATCCTCGCCGTCACGGCCGTCCTGCTCCAGGGGTGCGGGTCGGACATGGGGCCGGCGCCTGACGAGACCGCCAAGAACAATCCGCCCGCGCCGGAGAAGGAACCTGTGGTCAAGTCACGCGCGGGTGGCGGGACGCTGAAGGTCATGGACATCAAGAAGCGTCATTGACTCCACCCGGGCCGGCCGCCGGCCGCGCCCCGCGACCGTCGCGACCCCTCCGACGGCGCCGGTACGAACCTCCCCAATTCCGATTGTTCCACTTTTACCGAAGGAGATTCTGCTCCCATGCGTCGCCGTGGCTTCACTCTGATCGAGCTGCTGGTGGTCATCGCCATCATTGCCGTTCTGATCGCGCTGCTACTCCCGGCCGTCCAGGCGGCCCGCGAGGCGGCTCGCCGGGCCCAGTGCACCAACAACCTCAAGCAGCTCGCCCTTTCCGTCCACAACTACGTCAGCTCCAACGACTGCCTGCCGATGGGACTGGTCGACCAGACCTCGGTCTTCCTGCCCGGCTACATCATCACCAGCTTCGGGCCGCTGCTGCCGCTGACGCAGTACACCGAGCAGTTGACGCTGTTCAACGCCATGAACTTCAACGTAAATGTGTGGGACCCGCTCAACACCACCGTGGTCGGGACGGGGATGAGCCTCCTTTGGTGCCCGTCGGATCCCGGCGTCGAGCAGCCTCAGTCGATCGCCTACGCGATCGGCTCGAGCACGCCCTACCCGATGAGGTACAGCAGCTACGCCGGTTGCGCGGGCACGTGGTTCAATGACATCTGGGCTACCTACTACCCGCCGCCGAACGGGGCGCAGAATCCGAACGGTGTCTTTTACGCGTTCAGCGTCACCAAGCTCGCCTCGATCACCGACGGGACGAGCAACACCCTGATGTTCGGCGAGCACACCCGGTTCATCGAGAACGCCGCTGACCAGATCTGCTGGCACTGGTGGACGTCGGGCAACTACGGCGACACCATCTTCACGTCCTTCTGGCCCATCAACCCGCAGAAGAGACTGCCCTACAGTTGCCAGGGCGTCAGCGCCCATCCGCCAGTCGAGGCCGCCTCCAGCATGCATCCGGGCGGGGCAAACTTCGCCATGATGGACGGCTCGGTCCGATTCATCAAGGAGACGGTCTCGTCGTGGCAGAATAACATTAACAACTCGGTGATGGGGTACACCTGCGTACCCATGGGCATCACGGCCACCGCGTCGAGCACCGGCGACAAGCCGATCTGGTCGGTGACCCAGACCGGCGGCTCGGTCTTCGGCGTCTACCAGCAGCTCTCCACCCGCAACGGTGGCGAAACGATCAGCGCCGACGCCTATTGATCCGATCGTCCGCCCCCGCGGCCACCGCGGTCGCCGGAGCGGATCGTCACAACCCCGATGGCGAGGGTCGAGGTTCCAGCCTCGGCCCTCGCCGTCTCCGTCAGGGAACGCTCGCGACCACGTCGTCGGCCAGCCGTTCGAGCACTTCACGAGTCAGCCGGCAGGGCACTGAAGTGCGCCGGCGGGTCGTCTCGTCGAACGAGCGGCGCTCGAGGCTGAGCGCGCCGCGACGGTAGAGGCGAACCTCGTAATAGCTCTTCTGCTCCTCGCGCGATGTGGGGCTCTGACTGCGGATATGCACCTCGCCCCCGCCCGCGTCGACCTCCAGGACCTTGAGCGGTTCCATCAGGTAGGTCACCCGGGCCGCGAGCCGGTCACCCCAGGAGCGAAGCGCCTCCGAATCCCACTCGGGACGGGCCGTCGTGGAGAACTCCAGCGATGCGAAGGCCACGCCGACGGTGTCGACGGCCGTCAGGTCCAGCGACAGCCGGTGCGGTCCTTCCTCGACCTGCACGGCACAGGGCGGGCTGTGGACCGTCGTGTTCTCGTCAAGCGCGGCGGCGATCTTTCTGCTCAGGCTCATGTGAAGATCCTCCCAATGGGCGGATTGAATGATCGTTTCCATCGAACGACAGCAGGGTAGGCCGCCCGTCGACGCAGGTCTCGAGGTGGACCGGGCGCGTCCAGAGTCGGTGCAGGTGGCGGAGCGTATCCTGCGCGTGGTCGATCCTCAGGTCGACGCCGAAGTACTCGTGCTGAAGGTAGAGCTCGCCGCGATTGCGGTGGTTCCCGTCCTTCACCCGGATGATCGGCTGCCCGAAGTTCGTCAGGTTGAACAGGAGCCGTTCCTTGATCTTCTTGAATTCGCGGCTCTCGATCTCGTAGAGCTCCGTCTGGTCATTGTGCCGGTAGCTGAACATCTGGTGGCGCCGGCAGAAGTCGACCGTCAGGAACGTGTCGATGAACGTCACGTCGTTATGGACGCGGCGGACCTCAAAGATCTTCTGACGGCCGAGGCCGAGCTCCCTGTTCCAGTTGCGCCGGGTGTCGAAGTCGTCGCACTCGTCCCACTCGGCGCCAAATTGTCCCTTGTTCCAGCGCTCCTCGATGTCGCGCAGCAGCTCGATGCCCAGCTTGTAGGGGTTGAGGCGGCCGGGCTGGGTCGCCATCGTCCCCGAGTGATGGTCGGCGTAGTCGAGCAGCTCGGAGGGGTGCAGCGTCTTCTGCGTCATGATCGTCGAGTGCCAGAACGACGCCCAGCCCTCGTTCATGATCTTGGTCTGGCCCTGCGGGGCGAAGTAATACGCCTCCTCGCGGATGATCGCCAGGACGTCGTGCTGCCAGGCCTTCAGGGGCGCGTGCTCGAGCAGGAAGAGGAGCACGTCGCGCTCGGGCTGCTCGGGGAACGAGATCGGCCGGGACCGTTCCTTCTCGCGCTCGGTCTCGCGCCGCCGGGCCTCGTCCTTCAGGACCTGCGGCGGGTTGATGAAGGAGTCCATGTACTCCTTGCTCTGGAACTTGGTCGGCTGGAGCTCGTCCTCCTGTCCGTCGGCGACGAAGTCGTAGCGGTTCAGCGCCGAGCGCCGCTTGATGTGCGGCGAGTAGATGTCGATCAGGTTCTCGAGCGACAGGCAGTTGTCGATGAAGTTCTCGACGGTCTCCTCGCCGTAGCGGTCCATGTACGAGCGGATCCGCGTCCCGTGGTTGGCCATCTCGTCCATCATCTTGCGATTCGTCTGGCTGAACCAGATGTTGTTCTTGAAGAAGTCGTTGTGGCCGTAGACGTGGGCCATCACCAGCTTCTGGTCGACCATCTGGTTGCAGCGAAGGAGATAGGCATAGCACGGGTCATTGTTGATGACCATCTCGTAGATCTTCTGGAGGCCGTACCGGTAGCCCTTGGATAGCTGCTGATACTCCATCCCGAACCGCCAGTGGGGGTAACGGTTGGGGAAACCGCCCAGCGCGGCGATCTCGGAGATCTCGTCGTAGTCGCAGACCTCGAAGATGCAGTCGTAGAAGTCCAGCCCGTAGGAGCGGGCGTGCTCCTCGGTCTCGAGCTGCATCTCGCGGAGTTCCGGCGGCAGGTTATGAACGTTGGCCATCGACATGGTCATTTCCCCACGGCTTGCGAGTCTCGGGCCATTCTCTATCCCAGGACGCACCACTCGACCCATCTCGACGGGAACCGCCGTCATCGGCCCTCGGGCCGGAACTTCATCCGGGCCTCGGCGAGGGCTTGCTTCCTGGCGTTGAATGCCTTTGTCGTCGCCAGGAAACTGGCCTCGCGGCTTTCGCGAGCGGCCCGGAGCGAGGCGAACATCTTCTTCACATCCCGGGCTGCTCCATCCTTCAGGTCTTTCTCGAGCTCCCTGGACTGCTTCTCGTCTGCCAACGTAAGTGCCCGCGCCATGCCTTCTTCGGATTGATTCGCGGAGTCCTTACCCACGAATTCTTCCTCGAACTTCAAGGTGAGTCCGACGTCGTTCAGGATGTGCATGTCGCGAACCTCCTCGAGACGGTGGCACTTCCTCAGGAAGGCGTGGAGCTCCTCTCGGTCTGCGTCATGGCGCATCTGCAAGAGCTCGACCTCCGCCTCTAGGGCCGCGAGATCTTCCCCGGTCGTGGACCGACTCGCCCGGTCCGGAACCGCCGCCCTGTTGGGTTGCTGACCTCGCGTGAGCGTCGCCGCCCCCGCCGCGATCAGGACCATGACTCCGCACCCGAGACCGACCAGCCGCACGATCTTCATCCGGGGCCTCGCTTCCTGGGATTGCGCCTATCGGCCGCGCCCGAGGAACTCCTTGATCGAGTCGTAGATGCCTTCCTTGTTGCGGATTTCCGAAAGGGCCAGGTTCTCCTCGTCCTCGAAGGCCTCTTCGAGTTCGCGGTAGAACTCGCCCGAGCCGTAAGGGCTCTCGACCTGCCCGTAGCAGAACAGGTTGCACTTGGGCAGGAGCTGGTCGCGGAGCAGGCCGATGCAGTGGCGGTTGTCCTCGCCCCAGTTGTCGCCGTCGGAGAAGTGGAAGACGTAGATGTTCCAGTCCGCCGGCGGATGCTGCTCGTCGATGATCTTGTTGGCCAGGTTATAGGCCGAGCTAATCCGGGTCCCGCCGCTCTCCCTCGTATGGTAAAAGGTGTGCTCGTCGACCTCGCGGGCGACGGCGTCGTGGATGATGTAGCGAGTCGTGACGCCGTCGTACTGGCTCTTGAGCCAGGCGTCGATCCAGAAGGACTCGGTGCGGACGATCTCCTTCTGGTCGTCGGTCATGGAGCCGGAGACGTCCATCAGGTACAGGATGACGGCGTTGAACTGGGGCAGGGCGATCGGGTTCCAGGACCGATAGAGCTTGTCCTCGCGGATCGGGATGACCAGGGGTTCCCTGGGGTCGTACGAGTTGGAGGCGATCTGGCGCTTGAGCGCCTTCTTGTAGGTCCGCTTGAAGTGGCGGAGGCTCTCCGGACCCGTCTGGCGGATGCCGGTGTACTTGTCCTTCTCCTCGATGATGTTGGCGCGACCCTTGGGCTCAATCCGGGGGAGTGCGAGCTCCTCTCCGAGGATCTGGGCCAGGTCGTCCATGGTGAGCTCGACCTCGAGGATGTGCTGCCCGGGGGCCTCGCCGGCGCCGGGCCCGGCCTCGCCCTCGCCGGAGCGGCCGATGGGCGTGCCGACGTCGCCGGGCCCCTGGCCGACCCCGCCGCGATTCTTGGTCCCGTAGCGGAACTCGGGGATCTCGATCTGCGGCAGCGGGATGGAGACGAACTCGCCGCCCGTCTTGCCGATCATCTCGCCGTGCGTGATGTACTTACGCAGGTCGGATTTGATCTTGCCCCGGACGATCTGCTTGAACCGATTGGCGTCACGGTCGATTTTTCGCACCACGGCTGTCTGGCCCTCTCCGCTGGGTTCGGGGCCTGGGTTCCGGCTTGCCCCGTAAGTCGCCGCCGGTTGCCCGGAGGCGCAGCAATGCGGCCTCCGGTCTCAGCGGTCCACCGAGCCGAAAAGCAAAAGATCTTTAAGGGGATTCGCCCGGGAACGAGGGGTCGAGGAGGGTCTTGGACAAGTCGGGGTGTTGATCTCCGGTTGCGGCGGCCAGTGACCCGGGATCCCCTACTGCAAATTGTATTCCTCGACCCCCGCATTGGCCAAGGCCAATGCAAGCCCGAATTGACCGATCCGCGGCGAATCCGGGTCGAATAACCGACTTTTCCGACTCAATCGGCCGACTCAGCCCTCGTCCGGACCCGGCGGGGCGTCGCGCACGGCCTGCCAGAGCTCGAGGTACTTGTCGCGGACGTAGGGGTTGAGCTGGTCGGCGAAGTTTGAGGGCAGGCCGCTCGCCTTGATCAGCTCGATGACGTCGCCCAGATCCTTCAATCGGCCGAGGTTGGTCATGCCCGAGGCGAGCTTCAGTTCCACAAGAGCCGGCAAACTCAGGAACCGGACTCCATCGATCTCAATCCCGACCTCGGCCGGGTCGGGGAAGGCAACAGGCTTTGGCTTACCGTCGCCCGGAAACTCTCCGGCTACAAGGAATTCGATCCGGACCCCGGACTCCGTATCCCGGAGATTCTTGCTGCCGGTAAACGGCGGCACGTAACCCAGTCCCTCCAGCTTCTCGTGAATTATCCCAAGACCTGCACGCGTAACGAGGATATCGACGTCAACGGTCAGGCGGCGAAATCCGTGAGCGTCCAGCGACATTCCCCCGGCCACGGCGTAGGACACGCCCAGGCCATCGAGCCGGCGAGCAATCCGGCGCATGGTCTCAAAAACCTGACCCTCACGGCCGAAGTGGCGATCTCCCTCGCTCATGCTCCACAACCGATCGGTTCGAAGACGCTGCTCGTAAGGTGGCGGGAGCGGGACGATAACGGCGGAATCCATGACGCTCCCTTTCCGCAACCCCGGTTCAACGCGACGGCAGCCCCCGTGGCACGGAGGCTGCGACGCACGCGAAGGTTCGAGGGGTTGCCGCTCAATGGCTCCCGCGCTTCACGTCCCCACGGGCGAAGATGCTGGCGACGTAGTTGAGGACGTCGGTCGCCGAGTCCTCGTCGTAGCCGTAGCTGCGGATGAGCCGGGCCTTCACGATGTCGATCTTCTCCTGGGTGTCCTTGTCCACCACGCTGGAAACCAGGCTGGTGAGCTTGATCGTGTCCTTCTGGTCCTGGAAGAGCTTGAGTTCCAGAGCCTTCTGGAGGCGTTCGTTGGTCCGGTAGTCGAACTTCTTGCCGTCGAGCGACAGCGCCCCGATGTAGTTCATGATCTCGCGGCGGAAGTCGTCCTTGCGGCTCTCGGGGATGTCGATCTTCTCCTCGATCGAGCGCATCAGCCGCTCGTCGGGCTCCTCGGGCTGGCCGGTGTACTTGTTCTTGACCTTCTCGCGCTGGGTGTACGCCTTGACGTTGTCGATGTAGTTGCCGCACAGGCGGGTCAGGGCGTCCTCGTCCGCGGCGATCGCGCGCTGCACCTCGTTCTTCACGATGTCCTCGTACTCTTCCTTCACGATCGAGAGCAGGTGCCGGTAGTGCTTGCGCGTCTCCTCGCTGTTGATCAGCGAGTGGTGCTTCAGCCCCGACTCGAGCTCGTTGAGCACCATGAACGGGTTGATCGATCGCTCGTTGGTGTGCGAGACCAGGGCGTTGGAGATCTTGTCCTGGACATAGCGGGGGCTGATGCCGTGCATGCCCTCGCGCTCGGCCTCCTCGCGGAGCTCCTTGATGTTGTCCTCGGTGAAGCCCGGGAGGGTCTTGCCGTTGTACAGCTTGAGCTTCTGCATCAGCGTCAGGCCGGCGTTCTTGGGCTCCTCGAGCCGGGTGAGCACGGCCCACATCGCGGCCACCTCGAGGGTGTGGGGTGCCAGCCGCTTGCCCCGGACCTTCCGGCTGTTGTAGTCCTTCTCGTAGATCCGGACCTCGTCGGCCAGCCGGGTCACGTAGGGGACGTCGATCTTGACGGTGCGGTCGCGCAGGGCCTCCATGAACTCGTTCGACTGGAGCTTCTTGTACTCGGGCTCGTTGGTGTGCCCGATGATGACCTCGTCGATGTCGGTCTGCGCGAACTTCTTGGGCTTGATCTTGTGTTCCTGGCTGGCGCCGAGCAGGTCGTAGAGGAAGGCGACGTCGAGCTTGAGGACCTCGATGAATTCGATGATGCCGCGGTTGGCGATGTTGAACTCGCCGTCGAAATTGAACGCCCGGGGGTCGCTCTCGGTCCCGTACTCCGCGATCTTCCGATAATTGATGTCGCCGGTCAGCTCGGTGGCGTCCTGGTTCTTCTCGTCCTTGGGCTGGAAGGTGCCGATGCCGATCCGGTCCTGCTCGGAGAGGATCAGCCGGCGAACCCGGACGTCGTCGAGGACCCGGGACCAGTCGCCGCCGTGGCGCTCCATCCGCTCGTTGAACATCTGGCGGCAGAACGGGCAGAGGTCGCCCTCGATGACGACCTGAAAGCCGTCCGTGTCGCTCTCGCTGTTGAGGTACTGGGTAACCTCGGCGCGGTCCTCGTGGGGGATGAGGTGCAGCGGCTCCTCGTGCATGGGGCACTCGGAGTAGAACTCCTCGCCGTCCGGGCCGGTCTCGCGCCAGCCGAAGCTGTAGACCGCGCCGTCGTCGCGGCGCGAGTAGCGCTCCAGGCCCTTCTTGAGCAGGCGGGCGATCGTGCTCTTGGAGCTGCCGACCGGCCCGTGCAGCAGGAGCACCCGGCGCTCGGTCCCATAGCCGTTGGCGGCGCTCTTGAGGATGTTGACCAGGTTCATCAAGGTCCGCTCGAGGCCGAAGATCGCGTCCTCGCCCTGGGTGTCCGGGTCCTCGAAGAACCGGTAGCGGAGGAGCTTCTCCTTGTTGACCACGATCTCGTCGGTGCCGTAGCTGAGGATCATGTCGTAGATCCGCTGGTACGCCGTGCGCGTCACCCGGGGATCACGACGGATGATGTCGAGGTACTCGGAGAAGTTGCCGGTCCAGTGCTTCTTCTGGTAGTCGTCCAGGTTATGGCGGCCGGCAATCAGCTTGATCAGATCCGATCCGATGGACATGGGACGTTTCCCTCCTGAATGCGGCTCGATCCGGCCCGCGCGACGATCGACGAGGCGGTCGGACGGGACCCGTGGTCCGGGTTCACCCCGCCATGACCCGACGCCCATGCGCAGCCCGGGGCGTCCTCATCCATTCTCTGTGAGGGCTCGGCCAAATTGTCAAGCGTCACATCGACGATGGGGGAAGAAAGAACGAATCGGCGGCCTGGGACCGATCACCGAACGAGGGTCCGGGGGGACGGACGAGAAGGTCGTCGCGGTCGCGAGGATACCCGGGACCGGTCTTGGCGTCGACACGATCTCCGGCCCACCACTTTCATTACACCCCCCCCGTCGATCCCCTGTCAAGCGAACCGGGGCTCCGAAGCCTCCCGCGTTGCTTCGCGTCATCCCCCTTGATACCGGCCACGACCCGCGGCTACGGCATTCCGTGCTCCCCCCGATGCCGGAGAGGACGGGACCACCCCGGTGGGCGGCTCCCGCCCGCGCCGGCCCGTCCATCGGTAGCCATCGGCGTGCCAAAGCGGCTCCGAGTCGATCGGGACTCGGGGATTCTTCGGTCGTCGCGCGAGCCGTGGATGGAGCGGAGTCGCACGTCGCGCGGCGACGTCCACCTGCCGGCCGCGTCCCCGCCGATCATGAGGCAGGCGCGGAGATGGACGATGGCACGTCGTGGACCGGCGGGTGCTCTCGATCCAGCGCTGCAGCCGACTGCGTCGAGGTTCCTGCCGCGTCGGCCGTCGGTAGCGATCGCTGGGCCAGCTCGATGAAGACCGAGGCCGTCCAGAGTCCCACGGGGAGGGTCAGGAAATGGGCATAGCTGTCGGCGGCCCCCAGGACCCACGACTGAGCCGGCAGGAGCAGGACGACGGCGTAGGCGGCGGCGGAAAGCGCACCGGTGGCGAGCGCCGCCAGCACGAGCACGGCGACGAGGTGCCCACCCTCCGCGGCCAGCATCCGCCCATAGCCGACAAGCGCATCGCCCACGCCGCCGCGGGTCCAGGCGACCGCGCCCACGAGCCCGACCGCCACGATGCCCGCCGCCTGGATGTCGGCCAGGCCCCAACCGCCGAGCTGCCAGCGCATGTACGCGCCCAGTCCGGTCGCCTGGACCGATGTCGGAAGGTGGTCATTGGCGAGGACCAGCAGGGTGGCAATGTAGCGGGACGGAAGGGCCACGACCACGGCCAAGATCGCGGCCGGCAGCAGCGCGATCGGCTGGAGCGGTTCGAGCCGCCCCTCGCCCGAGGCGTCGAGGCCGGCGTTCCTCAATTCGACCAGGACCCAGGCCAGGAGGAACCCGTCGACCAGGGCCATCGCGACCGGGATCAGTAGCGTCTCGACCACCAGGCAGTTGCCGTACGGCAGCTCGGGGCTACCCGCGGCCCGGGCCACGACGCGATAGAGCACATACAGTGACCCGATCCCCCAGCAGGCGGTCGTCCAGCCCGGGCTGCCTCGCCCGCGATCCAGGCCGGCCGGGGAGGTCCCGTCCTCGCCGGCTCGCTGGGGCTCGATCGAGGCGCGGAAGATCAAGAGCGCGGCGGCGACGAGCAGCGGGAGATCGTCGGCCAGGCCGGCGACGTCGCGTAGCGGGGTCAGGGCGGCGAGCGACCCTTGCTCGGCTGCCAGCTCGCCCAGAGCCCGCGAGCGGAGCAACGCGACGAGGTCGGTCCGGCCCGAGTCGCGCGAGTACACCAGCGACTGCGCGCCGGTCCAGGAAAGAACCATGAAGCCGATCAACATCGCCACCATCCGGCTGGCACGACGGATCCGGAGGATTCCGCCGCGGATGAGGCGGACGTGCCCCGGCACGTCAACGAGCTGGCGGAACGCCCGCGCTGGGCCCTGGATGACCAGGACCAGCGCGAGGAGTCCGCCCAGACCGGCGAGCAGCGCCCACAGGCCGTGGAGATCGGGAACGGGTTGCGGCGAGCTAAGCGTAAGGCTGCCGCACCACCGCTTCAGGGCGAGCAGGCTGATCGCGCTGGGGTTCGCGGGCGCGGACTGGGCCTGGGCCCAGAGAAGCGGGAGCCCCGTCATCAGGTCCATCGCAACCGCGCCCCCCCGGTCGTGTCGGTGACACAAATGCACGCCGGCGCCTGATACCATTCGCGTGCGGTTCGCCAGCGTGTGACGATTGTAATCGGCACCCCGACGGAACGCCAGCCGCGCGCGCCGCCGGCCCGGCCGGATCCAGCCGGAGGGACCGCCGCCGGGGGACGGCAGAGCGGAGATGGAAACCGGGTCGCCTTGACGCCTGGCGGATCTTTGCTAAAAGGACGACTCTTCCCCACATCGAGCCATCTCACCCCGATCCATCCGGGGAACTCGGAAAACAGTAACGCGGAGCCGGCGATTCGTCGGCGCGGCCGCGCGCAGTCCGTTCGCTCGATCCATCGGGCCGAGGAATCTCGCGTCGGACGCCCAGGAGGGGATTCGGAAGATGAGCAGAGCGCGAAGGAACCGGCGGCCGTCCCTCTTCAGGCGGATCACCTACTTCCTGATGCTGGTCAGCGGAGGGGGGGCGGGCGTCGGCGGCTGGCTGCTTAAGGATCATCCCCGGGTCCAGGCCCTGCTGGCCGTCGTGACCGGCAAGCCGCTTGCCAACGAGCTGGGCAAGGATTCCGCCGACCCGGTCGCCGAGGTCGTCGACCTGCTCGAGCCCGCCCAGTCGTTCAGCCAGCCGGGGACGTACCAGGTCAAGATTCGCCAGGTCCATCTGGATCCCAACCTGTTCCAGGCGGGCCATACCGTCGACATCCAGGCCAAGGTTCTGCGCCGCGACGAGCAGGGCCATACCACGACGCTCTGGGACACCGTCGCGTACGGCGAGCGGTTGGCCGTGGCCGGCCGCGACGAGCTCATCGCCGGGTGGGACCATCGGCCGTTCGAGGTCGCCTGGAACCCCGGCGACCGGCTCACCGTCGAGGTCTACGACCGCCGCACCGGCCTCTTCGCCCAGCCGAAGCGGTTCTTCCTGGCCGATCCGAAGGCCGCGCCCCGCGAGTTTCCGCTCCGGCCGGGCACGTTCCCGCTCCAGCCCGACACCTCGAAGGAAGATCCCCGCGTCGATCCCCGCAACGTCCGCATCGTCCTTGAGAGCCGCCGGGTGGGCGACCTGACTCGACCGAACGGGGCCCGCGCCGCATCGCGAGACGACTCCGGATCCGACGACGCCCCCATCGTCATCAGGTAAGCCCCGCCGGGCGGAAGGAGCGAGCCCCGTGGCCGTCCGACACTCATTGTCCGTCGACCGCTTCGAAGGCCGGGATCGGGCGATCGCCGTCCTCCTCACCGACGACGGCGAATCCGTCAACGTGCCCCGGTCCCTGTTGCCCCCGGGCGTCAAGCCCGGCGACGTCCTCACCCTCACGCTGGAGTACGACGCCGAGGCCACCCGCGGGCTCGCGGACGAGACCCGGCGCATCCAGGGCGAGCTTTCCCGACGCGATCCCGGAGGAGACATACGAATATGAACCTGCTAAGGTTTACGCGCCTCCTCGCGCTGGGGCTGGCCCTCCTGGCCGCCGCGTCGACGGCCCGCGCCCAGTGGACGTCGCGAGGCTCGAGCGGCGGGCGGCTCGTGATCGAGGTGCTTGACATCGGGCAGGGGGACTCGATCCTGATCCGATCGCCGGAGGGAAAGACGGCGCTGATCGACGCGGGTCCGACGAGACGCGGCGCGGTGGATCTGCTCAGGCGCATGGGGGTCACGCACCTCGACCTGGTGGCGATCAGCCATCATCACAGCGATCACTACGGCGGTATGGAGGAGGTGGTCCGCGTCCTGCATCCCCAGTATTTCCTGGCATCCAGGTCGGGGCATTCGACAAGGACTTACCTCAACCTGCTGCGGGCGGTCGAGGCGCAGTCGATCACCGCGATCCAGCCGGGCTCGCGGCCGCGCAGGATCGAGCTGGGCACCGTCGAGCTGACGATCTTCCCCCAGCCGCCCGAGGACCCCAGGAACGAGAACAACAACTCGATCGGCCTCCGGCTGAGATACGGGGCTTTCTCGATGCTGTTGACGGGTGACAGCGAGGTCGTCGAGCGCGAATGGTGGGAGCGGCACGACCCCTCGCTCGTCCGCGATTGCACGATCCTGAAACTCCCCCACCACGGCAGCCGCAACGGGACCGATGAACGGTGGCTCGAGCTGGTCCGGCCCGAGCTCGCCGTCGCCAGCATGGGCCGGGACAACGAATTTGGCCATCCCCATCCCGAGACCCTCCGACTCCTGAGCCGCGACCGCATCCCGCTCCTGCGCACCGACCAGCTCGGCACGATCGCGCTGGAGAGCGACGGCCGGACATGGAGCGTGATCCGCCCCGCGATGGCCCGGCGCGGCCGCCCGACCCAGGCCGACATTGACCGGATCGCCACCGTCACTCGCGATGACGCCGTGGAACGCTCGCCACGACGGTCCCGCACCCGTTGATCGAAGAGCGTCCGAAATCCCGATTTCGACGCCCCGAGCCGAGCCGGAAAAACGCCCTCATACCCCGGCGGACACCACCGTTGCCGCCATCGCCGGAGTCCCGGGCGAACTCGCCGCCAGCCGTCGACGAAACCGCAGATGCCGCCGGCGAGTGAGCTCGACCAGCGGCCGCCAGACGGGCCCGGTCAGCCGGTGCCGGATCAGCCGGTGCCAGACTCGGTTCGACTTCTTGTAGAGATAGGACATTGCCAGGTAGGCCGGCACGGCACGCAGGTCGGCCGGCCGGCGCCGCCAGATCGATCGGTGCGAGAACAGCGTCTCATAGCACCAGGCATACCCCGCCTCCAGTTCCTCCGGCGCCATGTGCCTCGGTCGAAAGACGGCATGCGCGGTGTCGTAGAGCCGCCAGTCCCTGTGCAACAGCCGCCCCTGCGCCTCCATCTGCCGGAAGAGCGGAGTGCCCGGATAAGGCGTCAGGATGTGGAACGTCGCGCACTCGAGCCGGGCGGCCTCGATCCAGCGGACGGTCCTCTCGAAGACGTCGGTCCGGTCGTGGTCGAACCCCAGCACGAAGCTGCCGTTCACCTGGATGCCGTGGTCGTGCAAAATCGCCACCCGACGCAGGTAATCGGCCGGGCTCGGGGTCTTCTTGCTCGCCTCAACCAGGTTGTCGCCGGTCAGCGACTCAAACCCGACGAAGACACCCGTGCACCCTGCCAGGGCCATCTCGCGGACCAGCGACGGGTCGTTCGTCACGTCGATCGTCACCGCGGCGCTCCAGATCACCTCCAGCGGCCGTAGCGCGCGGCAGAGCGTGCGCAGATACTCGGGCCGTGAGCCCAGGTTGTTGTCGATGAACACGCCATAAGGCTGCCCGTCCCGGCGGAACTCCTCGACGACCTGCTCGACGTCCCTCACCTGGTAGGGCATCGTCAGCCCGTCCGTCGACAGGTAGCAGAATCCGCAGCGGTTGTGGCAACCCCTCGTGGCGATCAGGCTGGTCGTCGTCAAGAAGCCCCGGCGCGGCAGCAGGTCCCGGCGGGGCGCCGGCTCGTCGCGGTAAGGCCGTCGATAGCTCCCGCGGTAAACCGGTCGCAACGCCCCGGCCTCGACGTCGCGAAGGATCTCCGGCCAGACCGCCACACCGTCGCCGATCGCCATCGCATCCGCGTGCGGAGCGACCTCGTCCGGGCACGAGAGCACATGCAACCCACCCAGGACGACCCTGGCCCCGCGCTCCCGGTACCACCTCGCCAGCTCGTAGGCGCGATCGGCGAACGTCAGGTGCACCGTGATCCCCACGACCTGGGGAAACGGCTCCGACGGCGGTCCACCCTGGAGCAGGTTCTCATCCCAGTACTTCACCTCCCAGTCGGGCGGCGTGGCGCCGGCAATGCTTGTCAATGCCAGCGACGGCGTCAGGACGTGCTTGCCGAAGCTGGCATGCGGGTCCTTCGGGTAGAACGGATTGATCAGCAGCGCATACCGAGCCCGCGGCGGACCCGTCCTCAGCCCCCAGTCGAGGGCCGGTGCCAGCCGCAGCGCGCGGGGAATCCACGGGGACTTCATTGCAGAGTCCTTCATCGATGAACCAGTCGGATCCCACCCTCCGGCAGCGGGACCGGAGGAAACTTTGCACCGCAAAGTCCTCGTCAGCTTTGCAACACAAAGTTGACCTGTCAAGCCCGTGCCGTCGAACCGGGCCGGAATCGCTCCCAGCGGGTCCCACGAAACTGGCGTCGCACATTGCGGATGGGCGCGATCGGGTTTATGGTGGCGGCGCGTCGACGGTCCTGACATCGCGCGGCGAACCCTCGCCCGGGCCTGACTGTGGTGGACGATGAGACGACTCAGCCTCCCGATCCTGCTGCTCTTGATCCTGAGTCCGGCGTCGAGTTCGATCGCGGCCGACGATCAGCCGGGAACCTCGGGCCCGCTCGGCGTGCACCCGGAGAACTCGCGGTATCTGCTTTTCCGCGGCCGCCCCACGATCCTGGTCGGCTCGACCGAGCACTACGGCGCGGTGCTGAATGGCGACTTCGATGCGATCCCGTATCTCGACGAGCTGAAGGCGCGCGGGCTGAACCTGACCCGGACGTTCTCCGGCACATATCGCGAGGTCCCGGGCTCGTTCCGAATCCAGCACAACACGCTGGCGCCGTCGGCCGAGCGGTACGTCGCGCCGTGGCCGCGCGGCGACGTCGCGGGCGCGGCCGACGGGCGGAACAGGTTCGATCTATCGCGGTGGAACGGGGCGTATTTCGACAGGCTCCGCGCGTTCCTATCCGCGGCCTCGGAACGGGGGATCGTGGTCGAGTTCACGCTGTTCTGCCCGTTCTACGACGACTCGCTCTGGGCGGTGAATCCGATGAACGCACGGAACAACGTCAATAACATCGGCCGCGTCGCGCGGACGGAAGTCTACACGGGGAAAAACCGGGAGCTTCAAGCGATCCAGGAAGCCTTCGCGCGCAAGGTCGTCCGCGAGCTGAACGGCTTCGACAACGTCTACTTCGAGATCTGCAACGAGCCCTACTTCGGCGGCGTCACGCTGGAGTGGCAGGCGCGCATCGCGTCGGTGATCGTCGACGCCGAGAAGGACCTGCCCAGCAAGCACCTGATCGCCCAGAACATCGCCAACGAGAAGGCGCGCGTCGACCGGCCCAATCCGTCGGTATCGATCTTCAACTTCCACTATGCGACGCCGCCCGCGACGGTCGCGCTCAACGAGCACCTGCGCCGGCCGATCGGCGACGACGAGACCGGATTCCGGGGCGTCGAGGATCGTCCCTATCGGATCGAGGCGTGGGACTTCCTGCTCGCGGGCGGCGCGGTCTTCGACCACCTCGATTACTCGTTCACGACCGAGCACGAGGACGGCACGGCGCGCGTCGTCGCCCCGACCCCCGGCGGCGGCGGGCCCGGCTTTCGCGCGCAGTTACAGATCCTCAAGCGGTTCGTCGAGGGCTTCGAATTCGTGAAGATGGCGCCGGACCACAAGGCGATCGCCCGCGTCGTGCCCGAGACCACCTCGGCCCGCGCGCTCTCCGAACCCGGTCGCTCGTACGCCATCTACGCCCACGGCGGCCATCGTGTGACACTCTCGCTCCACATTCCGGCCGGCCGCTATCGCGCTGAGTGGACGAGCCCGCTTACCGGGAAGGTCGAGAGTGCCCAGGAAATCGAATCCCCCGGGACGCGTGTCGACATCACATCACCCGATTATGCGGACGACATCGCGCTCTCCCTGCGACGTGTCACAAACCGCTGATGGCCCGAAGCGCCTCCACTCGCCTGCTTGCCATATCATACTGATGATGTTTTTTGTATTCATGCCATGATATCCGAGTAGTCGCTCGTTACGATGGGATCGCGAGGCGGCGGTGGAGACATCTCGATGTGACACGGCCACCTCGCTCGACCTATCTCAACTCCCATCACAAGACGAGGCATCCGTGATTACCCATAGCCAGTGGAACGGCGGGGCTGCCGGATCGATCCGGCGCCATCATTCGGGAACGCGGCGCGATCGATCGAACCGGGGGCGCCTGAGGCCCCGGGTCGAGGGGCTCGAGTGTCGGCAGCTCCTCGCAACGGTCTCGGTCAACGCCGGCCAGGTCATCCGGCCGGTCGACACCCAGCTCCTGGGTGTCAACGTGAGCTGGTGGGATTCGAACCTGAATACACCCCAGACGCAGCAAATGGTGCAGGCGGCCGGATTGACGATGTTCCGGTTCCCCGGCGGCTCGAGCTCGGACAGCTTCCACTTCAATTCTCCGCCGAGCTACAACGGCCAGGGGACCGACGGGAGCATGGCGAGCTTCATCGCGTCGGCCGGCGGGACGGGGCTGGCCACGATCGACTACGGGTCGGGGAGCCCGCAGGAAGCGGCAGCATTTCTGGCCTACCTTGAGGCGCCGGTCGGCAGCACCACGCCGATCGGCAACGGCCAGGAGTGGAGCGACTCGGCGAACGCCTGGCAGACGGTCAACTGGCAGAACGCCGGGTACTGGGCCAGCCTGCGGGCGCACGCGCCGCTGGCGCAGGACGACGGCCTCAACTTCCTGCGGCTCGACCATCCCGCGCCGTTCAGCGTCGCCTACTGGGAGGTCGGCAACGAGGAATACGGCGGGTGGGAGATCGACCACCACGCCGCCCAGCACGATCCCGCGACCTACATCGCATTCGCGAAGCAGTTCGCGGCCTACGCCGCACAGATCGATCCGAATATCTCAATCGGGGTCGACGTCGGCAGCCCGGGCGACAACAACAACTGGACGTCGCTCATGCTCCAGCAGTGTGCGAGCCAGGGCTTCACGCCCGGTTTCCTGAGCGACCACAATTACGTGCAGGCGCCGGGCAGCGAGAGCGACTCGAACCTGCTGCTCAACACCGTCTCCAACCCCAACGGCAATGCCGGCGATCCGGGGAATCCGTATGACTGGGCGGTCCGCGCCGCCGACTACCAGGCCCTCTTGACCAGGTACCTGGGCGCGTCGGGGTCGAAGGTCCAGCTCCTGACGACCGAGTTCAACTCGGTGTACTCCAACCCCGGCAAGCAGACGACCAGCCTGGTGAACGGGCTGTTCGTGGCCGACTCACTCGGGGCCTTGCTGGAGACGCCTTACAACGGCGCCGACGTGTGGGACCTGCGGAACTCGTGGTCGACGGGCGGCAACAACTCGTCGAGCCTGTACGGCTGGCGGCAGGGAGGCGATTACGGGCTGATCGGCAGCCCGGGCGGCTCGGCGCCGGCGACCGGGCCGTACGTGCCCTATCCGACCTATTTCGCCGAGCAGCTCGCCTCGAAGATTATCCAGGCCGGCGGCAAGGTCGTGCAGGCCGCAAGCAGCGACCCCAATCTCGCCGTCTACTCCGTTCTCGAGCCGACCGGGCACCTCGACCTGCTGGTCATCAACAAGAGCCCCACGGGCTCTCTGACCGGCCAGTTCCAGCTCGCCAACTTCCAGCCCGCGTCTCAGGCGCAGGCCTGGCAGTACGGCGAGGCCCAGGACACGGCGCAGGGCCACACGACCGACGGTCAGTCGGCCCTGGCGTCGTTCACGGCGACGCTCGGCGTGAGCGGGTCGAGCTTCTCCTACGCGTTCCCGGCATACTCGATGACGGTGCTCGACCTGGGCCGGGCGTTGTCGAATGGCGGCGGCGGGCCGACCATCACCCAGGCCGCAAGCGCCTCGCCGAGCCCGGTGATGGGGGTGTCGACGACACTCTCCGTGGGCGCGACTGACCCCTCGGGGACCTCCGGCCTGACCTACACATGGGCAACGACGGGAACGCCGCCCGCGCCGGTGCATTTCAGCGTCGACGGCACCAACGCCGCGCATAGCGTCGTTGCCACGTTCTCGAAGGCCGGGACCTACACCTTCCAGGTCGACGTGAGCGACCCCTCCGGCTACGTCGCAACCAGCAGCGTGACGGTCGTCGTCGACCAGACCCTCGCGATGATCCGGGTCAGCCCGTCGTCGGTGACGATCGCCGCTGGCGGCCAGCAGTCGTTCTCGGGCATCGGCTACGACCAGTTCGGCAACCCGATGGCCGCGCAGCCGGCGCTAAGCTGGTCGGTGGCGTCCGGGGTCGGCACGATCACGACAGCCGGCGTGTACCACGCCCCGAACGCGAGCGGATCGGCCGTGGTCCGAGCGGCGAGCGGCTCGATCGCCGCGACGGCGAGCGTCACGGTCGCCCCCCCGGCGAAGTCCAGCGCATCGGTGGTTTTCACGGTTTATAGCGCGTGGAACACCGGCTTCGATGCCGGCATCACGCTGACCAACACGGGGACGACCACGATCAACGGCTGGACCCTGCAATTCCAGTTCTCGCCGTCGATCTACGACATCTGGAACGCGGTGATCGCCAGCCACACAAGCGGCCACTACGTGCTGAGGAACGCGAGCTACAACGGCACCATCGCGCCGGGGCAGAGCGTCTCCATCGGCTTCCTCGGCACGCCGGGGGGCAGGCCCGCCGCGCCAACCGGCTACCTGCTCAACGGCGTCCCCATCGGCTCGGGAATCACCGCCGCGGCGCTGGCGACGACCAGCTCGGGCACCGCGCCGATCAAGGGTCATCACGCGAGGCAAAAGCATGAGCAGCGGCTCGTTCGCCTCGGCAAGGCCGGCATCCCGTCGCGTGCCCCGTTCGGAAGGAGTACGATCCACGACAGGAAGCGTGGCGGGTTGTTGACGTCCTGAGCCGGGAGGCCGCTCGGCGTGGTCCCGGCTCGTCCACCGGCTTCATCTTGGCCAATGGAGGCGAACCGATGAGCGAGGGCGCGAGCCGGGATGAGTTCCTGCAAGCGGCGATCGACGAGGCGCGTGCCGGACTGGCCGAGGGGGGAATCCCGATCGGGTCGGTGCTGGTGATCGACGGCCGGATCGTCGGACGTGGTCATAATCGCCGCGTCCAGCGCGGCAGTGCGATCCTCCACGCGGAGATGGACGCGATCGAGAACGCCGGCCGGTTGACGGCCGCCGATTATCGGCGCGGCGTGCTCTATTCGACCCTCTCACCGTGCGACATGTGCTCGGGCACGGCGTTGCTGTACCGCATCCCGCGGATCGTCATCGGCGAGAACCGGACATTCCGCGGACCGGAGGACTATCTCCGGTCGCGCGGGGTCCGGCTCGAGATCCTCGACGACGACGAGTGCGTCCGGATGATGGAGGAGTTCATTCGCGCCCGGCCGTCGTTGTGGGACGAGGACATCGGGGAGCCAACGGGCGAGAAATGACGCATCGCGGCGGGATTCAGGTCGCCGTCGTCGTCTCACGGCGAGGCACGATGACGTAGGCGACCTGCGACATCACAGGCTGATCGTCCTGGTTAAAGGTGGTGCTCTTTACACGCACGACGCCGCGCTCGGGGTTCGAGTTCGACGGACGGATCTCGACGATCTCGGACTCGACCCGGAGCACGTCGCCCGGTCGGACCGGCCGCGGCCATCGGATCGACTCGACGCCGGCGCCGACGAGTCCGCCAGCGATCCGGCATTCGCCCTGGACCATCAACGGCATCGTGAGCGCCGCGGTGTGCCACCCGCTGGCGACGAGACCGCCGAAGAGGCTCGCTCGCCCGGCCGCCTCGTCGAGGTGAAACGGCTGAGGATCGAATTCGGCGGCGAACGTGCGGATCTGCTCGGCGTCCACCCGCACCGCGGATGAGCGGAAGATCTGACCGACCGAGAGGTCCTCGAGGTACATCGGCAGGCTTGGTGTCATCGCGTCTCCGATCGGGATG
>DAIDHB010000408.1 GCA_027452145.1 Planctomycetales bacterium | reverse complement strand
AGCCGGGCCGGCTGCCGGCTCGTCATGCTGGCGAAGCGGCCCGGTCGGGCGCCGACGCTCCCGGGGCGGCTCCGCCGGGGGCGCCTCGGGCTCCGGCTCGATCCGGGCGCGTGGTGCCGGCGCGTCATCGAGCTGGGCCATGGCGATCGCATGCAGCCGATCCAGGTCGTCCAGATCGTCGTCGTCGTCGTGATCTTCGGACGCCGGCGCCGGCGGGGGTGCGTGGGCCGGCTCCGGCGCCGGCGCCGGCGAGGCGACGGACACCGGAATCGGCAGGTCCTTGATCTTCTTCCCGTCCGCCGTCTCGAACTGGGTCAGGACGAGCGCGTCCCCGTCCATCCGGCAGAAGATCTCTTTCACGCCCACCGACTGGAGCCCGCCGGCGCTGTTTACGTAGGTGATCTTGATGAAGGGCGTGGAGGGACGCTTGGTCATCCCGTCCCGGTATTTCGGGTCCGCCTCGGCGGTCGCCAGCAATTGCCGGGCGGTATACGCGCCGTACGTGGCGGGATCGGACTGGTCGATCCGCAGACGCCCTTGCTCATCCTTGACGACCCGGATCTCGGGTATCGACCAGCTCGTCGACACCTGAGGCGCATCGGCTCGTGGTTTCACCTCGCTTCGCCCCCCCTGATCGGTCGCTGCTGCCACTGCGCTCATCCTCGGATGTGTGGAGGGTGAATATTCAGTCCCGGGGCGGCCTGATTGAGGGCCCCGGGATGCGGGTGCCCCGACGCGCGCCGCGGGATTCGACCTTCCGCCCGAATCGGATCGCGTCACGGAGGTCCGTGACCGGGTCGAAAGGTCCCCTCTTTTTGGACGCTCCGGACCGCCGGGAAGTTCCCCGGCCTGGGGGTCACCGAGCGGCCCGGGACCTCCGAGACTATTTAGGGCGGGAGGAAGTCGTTGTGACACGAACGAACCGGCGGACGTTCCGACTGGTATGGATGCCCTCGATGTGGGGTCGCGGCGCGGCGCGGTGCGGTGCGGTGATCCGCCGGGGGACGTCCGGCCATCCGACCGAGAGTCCCGGGTCTGCTCCCGACCGCTCCGCGATCATCCTGTCGGGTGAGAGTCGCCCGGCCGCCCTCTCGGAACAGACACCCATTCGTGATATTCGTGATATTCGTGGTCGAGACTGTCCGTTCGGCAAGGATGTCGGGAATCGACCACGAATGACACGAAGGGCATGAATCGGGCCGATGCGCCGCGCCGTTTCTCTTTCCTCGGGGCCGGTTCCCGACCGCTCCGCGACCATCCTGTCGGGCGGGCGTCGCCCGGCCCAGGTCGCCCATCCGCGCTTTCGGAACAGACGCTGAGCGATTGAGCGGACGCCGGACCAGGTGATTCGAGCCGGTCGCGGGAGGTCGGCCCGAGGGGTGTCGGGCGGGTGCAATCCACCGAGGCAAGGCCGTGGCAATCGCTGGGCTGCCCGCCCGACGCGATCGCTACCGCCGTTTTCGAGACCGACCTTTACTCCGTCGTCCGCCGCGGGGCGCGGCGCACGCCCAGGATGGGGACGGGCTGGAGGAGCTCGCCCGAGCCGACGAGGGAGCCGAGGATGACGGTCGCCAGCGAGATCAAAATGCCGCCGACCGTCCACCACGAGGCCTCGCGGGCCGCCTCGCGGGCCGACGCGTCGCCGCTCAGCTCGCGTCCCACGTCGGCCGCGGCCGTCGGCTTGCCGCGGACCCGGTCGTAATAGCTCCGATATTTGTCCACCGTCGCCTGGTCGACGCCGGCGTCCTTCAGGTCGCGGGCGACGCGGTCGTAGTCGATCCGGCCGTCGTCGGTCGTGTAGACCCCCGACGCCGTGCCGAACAGGGCGCCGAAGCCGGTGCGCATGCCCGATCCGAGCAGCCAGACCATGCCCAGGAAGAGCACGCCCCAGAGGATCAGGCCGTACAGGACGGCCTCGAGCTTGCTCTCGCCGACGGCCAGCCGGCTGGTCGCCCAGCCGCCGAAGAACATCGACAGCAGCAGCACGACGATCGCATAGATCGCCGCGCCGGCCCCGAGGCTGTTGCCAGTGCCGGTCCCGCGCACGGCCAGCTCGATGCCCAGGGCCACGCCCACCATGGTCAGCACGATATAGATCGTCAGGGCGACCATCGCTCCGGCCGCGATCGCACCCCAGCTCACGCGACTGCGAACCCCCACCAGGTCGACCGCGCTTGGCCTGCTCGTCTCCGCCATCCGTCGCTCTCCTCCCCGAATCAAGATGAGGTCTTTGCGCCACCGCGGCGGCCCCGTTCCGAGATGCACGTCCTGTTCCGGTTGTCGCGAACTGAACCAGGTCGGGTGGAAGACCAGGTGAGTGGGTGGTTGTGGTTGTCGCCCCTCGACTCGACCGGGTCGAGTCGTGCCGACCCTCGATCGCCTGCCCGGTTGCCCCGGAGCCTCGCTCGGACTCGAGCTGAGCCAGGAGGACGGCCGGGATTGGACCGGGTTCCCGGAGGTTCTTCGCGAACAGAACACCTCGTGCCCGCCCGATCGGCGGCCGCGCCGGCAACCCTCACCTCGCCGCGTACCCCTGCCGGCGAGAGGGCACGTCCCCTGAGGTGCCGGGGCCGGGCCGGCGTCTCAGGCGTCTCTTCGAGGCCGCCGGACGGATGAACAACGCCGCGGCTCCGGCCCGGCCGAGCGGGTCGCCCGTGCCCGCCGCGGCGGGATCGCCGCGATTCGGTCCCGTCCGTCACGGCCGAACCGACCTGGTTGGCGTTGCGGGCCGGCGGGTCGGCCGATGGGAAATGTTGTCGCTATCCCACCGGTCGGACCCGACCCGGGCGCCCGGCTGGCGGCGGTCGGGAGGAGCCTCCTCGCCGGACGCCACCACGAATCGCCCCGAAGGGGCCAAACAGATCAGCCCGGGCATCGCCCCGGGGAACCGAACCGGCGAACCCGCGGGGAAAGGCCCGGAAAGGGCGTGACAGGGGGCGGGCCGCGGTTGTCTCTGTGCCGCGCTTTCAGGGCTTGGCGCGGGCTCGCCCAATACACGGCGACGGTGGAGGGATGACCCGGCGATTCACGTCGCCGGTTCGCTTGGGTGGTCAGGGGAAAATCGGAGCTGGTCCCCGTTCTGCTAGACTCGATCGCGGAAGATCCTGAGACCGTCCTGCCAGGTGGGCACTGCCCGCCGATTCGACCACCGAACGAAAGGTCAAGCGAACCATGAAGCGGTTTGCCCTGCCGATCGTCCTGCTCGCCGTTTCCTGGGTTTCGGCGCCGGCGCAGGAGCCGTCGAAGAAGACCGTGACGAAATCGAGGCCGACGCCGACGCCGACGCCACGGCCGAGGCCGGCCCTGCAATATGACTCGGGCGCGATCCGGATCCCCGTGCCCAGGGCCGATGATCCGAAGGTCCGCGAGTTTGGGCCGGAGTCGATCCGCGCCGCGGCGAGGTATCTCGACGACGGGGCCGTGGCCTGGATGCGCGAAAAGTCCTGTCTGGCCTGCCATACGCCGGGGGCCTACATGCTCGATCGGCCGGCGCTCACGCCATGGCTCGGCAAGCCCAACGAGGAGGTCCACGACCGATTTGTCGACGGGATTTCCGACGAGCCGCCGGCCGCGAGGCAGGCCGGCGGCATCAGGTATCCTGACCAGTCGGAACGGGCCGTGTGGCGCGCGGCGGGCCTGGTGCAGTGGGACCGGCATGGGACCGGGAAGGTCTCCGAGCCCACGGATCGGGCGCTGAGGAGCATGCTGCGGCAAAGCGCGAGCCACGGCGGCTGGTACATGCCGGGCGAGGTCGAGATCCCCTATGTGACGACCGACTTCGAACTGACCCTTCACGCCGCGCGGGCCATTGTCGAGGCCCCGGGCTGGCTGGCCGCGCTGAAGGATAAGGACCTGCTGGAGCGGATCGAACGGATGAAGACATTTCTCGCGGAGACCCGGCCGCGGAACGATTATGAGCGGGCGCTGCGGATCGGCCTGGCGTCGATTCTGCCCGAGCTCGTGCCGAGGGAGACGCGCGAGGCGGACATCGCGATGCTGTGGGCGAAGCAGCACGACGATGGCGGCTGGTGCACGCGGGATATGTCCGACACCCGGAACTGGCGGACGCCGATGAGCGAGATTTCCGTCAAGCTGATCGAGGGGCTGCCCGATGCCGCCAGGCCGCAGAGTGACCCGTTCATGACGGCTCAGGCGATCATCCTTTTGCGCGAGAGCGGCGTCCCCGCGGATGACCCGCGGATTCAGAAGGGCATCGCCTGGCTGAAGGCCGAGCAGCGGGTCGGCGGCTGGTGGTGGATGAATTCGCTGTATCGCGGCAACTACAACTTCATCACGTACATCGCCACGGCGAGGGCGATGAGGGCGCTGGGGATCTGCGGCGAGCTGGATCGGAAATGACCCGGCGATGGAGGTTTCGTCAGGACCCGGCGACTGACGTCGCCGGTTCGCCTGGACCGGGCTACCCCGGAATCTGGGGTGGACGCCGCTCGCGAAGTTTGGAGAATGCGCGTTCCCATCTCGGCGTTGCGCGCCCTGGTCACATCCCTATCGGAATCGGAAGACGAGGTCGAGGCAAGGAGGCCCGGACATGTCGACCCTGCGCTACGACCCGGCCCATCGGCCGGGGCCGGTCCGGACGGGCCAATCGCGGCGGAGTCCCAGGGCGTGGCCGCGCGAGAATGCGGCCGCGGGCGAGACGGCGGGGGCCGCGGAGCTGCGGGGCGACGGGCGTCGGGCCGGGCCGGGGTCGGTGCTGTCGGTCGTCGTGCCGGCGCGGGACGAGGCCGACGCGATCGGAGGCCTCGTCGAGGAGGTCGCGCAGGCGCTGCGGCCTCTCTGCGATGGGCGGATCGCCAGGGCCGGCCTGCCGCGGCTGGGCGGGTTCGAGATCATCGTCGTGGATGACGGGTCGACCGACGGGACGCCCGGGATTCTCGAGGGGCTGGCGGCGGATTATCCCGAGTTGCGGGCGATCGTGCTGCGGCCGGGGGTCGGCCAGTCGTCGGCGACGGTGGCGGGCATCCGCGCGGCGCGGGGCGAGTGGATCGCGACGCTCGACGCCGACCTTCAGAACGACCCGGCCGACCTGGTGCGGCTGTGGGAAGCCCTGCCGGGGCATGACGTGGCACTGGGATGGCGGGCGGTGCGGCAGGATACCTGGTCGCGAAGGGTGATCAGCCGGTGGGCCAACCGGGTGCGGAACGCCGTGCTGGGGCAATCGATCCGCGACACGGGTTGCTCGGTGCGGATCTTCCGCCGCGAGATGGCGCTGCGGCTGCCGGCGTTCCGGGGCGTGCACCGGTTCCTCGGGCCCTTGCTGTTGCGCGAGGGGTGCCGGCTGGTCGAGGTGCCGGTCGGGCACCGGCCCCGGCCGCACGGGCGATCGCACTATAACATCTGGAATCGTTCGATCCAGGTCGTGGTGGATCTGATCGGCGTGGCGTGGCTGTTGCGACGGCCGATCGAGTTCCGGGTGGCGCGGGCGTGGGACGCTGCCGGGACGTTCGGTCCGTCGGATGGCGTCGAGCCGGTTGGGGCCGGGGTGTCGTCCTGGTCGCGGTCGCGGCGACGGGTTGTGGAGGGCTGAGCCGTGGCCGGAATGACGACGTTCTGGCTGACGGTCGGCTTTGTTGGCCAGGCGCTTTTCACCGCGCGGTTTCTGGTGCAGTGGATGGCCTCGGAGCGCCGGCGGGACGCGGTCGTGCCGGTGATGTTCTGGTGGCTGAGCCTGCTGGGGGGCGCGGCGCTTCTGGCCTACGCGATCTCCAGGCGCGATCCGGTGATCGTGATGGGGCAGTCGATGGGGTTGTTCATCTACACGAGGAACCTCGTGCTGATCGACCGGGCGCGGCGGAGTCGGCCGGCGACGAACTGGAACCGATCCGCGTAGGTCGGGCAGTCCTGCCCGACGCGGACGGGCGGTCGGCCCGAGTCGGGCAAGACTGCCCGAAAGGGTCGTGCGCTCTCACGTTCACTCGAGCCCCGTGCGTTCGAGCCGCTCGCGGCGGATCTGCTCGAGGTCGCGCTGGAGCACGGCGTTGATCTGCTCGTCGGTCAGGCCGTTCTGCCGCCAGGTCTCGCGGACCGGGGCGAGGATCTGGTCGAGCGCGGCGTCCGAGGTGCCGGGGTGCGAGGCGGAGCGCACATGCTGCTCGAGGACCTGGCGGATGTACTCGGTCAGCGTCTGGCCGCTGGCGCGGGCGCACTCGCCGAGCATCTGCTCCTCGTCGGGGCGGAGTTCGATGGTGATGGCCATGAGGGTCCTCGATTCGTTTCATCGGGGGAATTGATGTGGGTTCAGTTTACCGCGTCGGTCCCGACTCGACCAAGGCGGATCGGCCGGTCCCGGGCGCCGGGGACCGCGACGAGGTGCGGGCTATCTGGCCGGGACAGCGCCCGGTAAGATCAGGATGTCGAGGCATCTTGAGCCGCCGCGATCGTTGGGGGGAGCCATGAGGTGGTCTGCGCTGCTGGGACTGGCCCTCGTATTCTGCGCCGGGGCGCCGGCATGCGCCGGCGACGAGCCGGTCGTGGGCGGCAAGACGGTCGGCGAATGGATCGCCATCGTCCAGGACAGGGGGCGTCCGACGAACGAGCGCGACCGGGCGATCGACGCGCTGCGCCACTTCGGCCCGGGGGCGGCGAGTGCGGTGCCTTGCCTGATCCGGGTCGTCGACGAGCCTCGGACGGGCGACACGAAGGTCGACAAGGCCAATGACCAGCTCCGCAGGGCCGCGATCGAGGTACTCGGGCGGATCGGTCCGGCGGCCGCGGAAGCCGTGCCGAAGCTCTTTCCCAGGGCCGGTGACGGGAGGCTCGCCGACGGGCGGGCGACGGGGCTGGACTGGGCCATGTCCCTGGCGCTGGGCCGGATCGGCCGGCCGGCCGTACCTGCCCTGATCCGGGCGCTTCAGGGCAAGGATCCCGACCTGAGGCGGTTTGCCGTGGAGACCCTGGGGGTGATGCAGGATGAGGCCGCGGAGGCCGTCCCGGCCCTGATCGCCGCGCTCGATGATCCGGCGCTCGAGCCGCATGTCGCGCACGCCCTGGGCCGGATCGGGCCGGCCGCCGCGCCGGCGGTCCCCGCGCTCGCGGTGAAGCTGAGGCAGAGCGATTACGGGTCCGGGGACATCCTCGACGCCCTCCCGAGGATTGGCGCGGCCGCGGTGCCGGTGATGGTCGAGGTCTTCCGGAAGGAGGCCGGGGATTTCCTCCGTCCCAGTGAGGATATCGCGCCCGACGTCGAGGGATTCCTGCGGCTCGGGCCGGACGCGTGCGAGGCCGCCCCGGCGCTCCGGCCCTATCTGACCGACCGGCGGCCGGCGATCCGCGCCGCGGCGGCGGTCGCCCTGGGAGCGATCGAGCCGGAGACGCCCGGCGTGGTCCCGGCCTTGATCGAGGTCCTGGAATACCCGCGCCACGACCCGAAGGACCCCCGCGCCGTGACGCCCGAGCAGGATGCCAGGAGTACGTATGGTCAGGACGCCGCCCTGGTCCTCGGCTGGATCGGCCCGCCGGCGCGAGCCGCCCTGCCGGCCCTGCTCGAGTGCCTGAAGGAGCAGGAGCAGTTCGAGGATTCGGACTGGAACGATGAGTCCAGTCACTTCCCGGGGCTGATCGGCGTCATGATCCGGATCGATCCCACGGGGAAGCTGGTCGTCCCGGCCCTGATCCGTGCCATCCGCCGGGGCGATAGGTACGCGATGCTCGAGGCGACGATGCTTGAGCCGATCCCTCCGGTTGTGATCAAGGCCCTCGCCGTCGCGGCGAACGACGATCGGGAAGGCGTCGCCGACTGGGCCCGGGATGCCCTCGCTCGGATCGGTCCAGGTGCCGCGCCCGCTGTCCCGGCCCTGATCCGCGGGCTGGGTGAAAAGGGCTGGTCTGATGCCGCCGAGGCCCTCGGCGCGATCGGCCCGGCGGCCAAAGCCGCGGTCCCGGCCCTGGAGCGACACGTGAAGGCCGGGGATTACCGATGTGCGCGGGCCGCGATTGCCCTGCACCAGATCGACCCGACGAACCGGGCGGCGAACGAGTATCTGGCGCTGATGGCTGACTCGCCGCGGTCCTGGTCCTGGACGCGAGCGACCCTGGTCGGGGCGCTGGGCCGGTGGAGTCTGGAGGCGGAGTTCTTCACGCGGGAAGCCCTCTTCACGGGGAGCAATCGGAACTGCGTGAGCGGGTACGACTGGTACAGCAGCGGAATGTGTGATCCCGATGCTTTGAGGAGGCTGGGCCGGTTCGGGCCCGGAGCAAGGGCCGCCGTGCCGGAGCTGAAGCGGCTGCTCACGTACCGCGACCGCTTCGTCCGCCGCTGGGCCGCCGATGCGCTGCGGCGGATCGAGGCGAAGCCGGCTCGCTGAGCTGGTCTGAACGCAATGGGGGCAGGGATACCGACGACCTGGATCGCGGCAGAGGGCCGCCGACCCGACCCGATCCGGCCGACCGGGTCTTCTGTAGGAGGCGGCTCTGTCCGCCGATCCGATCCGGTCGGGGGACAGAGCATCACAGGACCGGAACCGACCGGCGGACATCCGTTTTAGGAGGCGACTCTGTCCGCCGATCCCGTCCGATTCCGCCGATCCCGTCCGATCCGATTCAGGCCCGCGGGGTCGGGGGACGGAGCCCCCTCCTACAGAAGATTGGGCCCGCGGGCGGATTCGGGATCGACGGGACGGGCCGCCGGGCCTACTCCTCTCGCCCGAGTGTGAGCCTCCAACCGTTCGGCGCCGCAGGGTTTCTCACGCCTCGGGCGCCAGCCCGAGGAGGCGCTCGACGGCCAGGCCGACGTCGGGCTGGCGCATCAGGGACTCGCCGACGAGGATGGCGTGGACCCCCGCCGCCTCGAGGCGCATCGCGTCGGCGCGGGTGCGGATGCCGCTCTCGCTGACCAGCACCACGTCGCCCGGGATGCGGTCGCGCAGGCGGATCGTCTGGTCGAGGTCGGTGGTGAACGTCTTCGAATCGCGGTTGTTGATCCCGACGAGGTCGGCGCCCGAGTCGAGCACGCGGCCCAGGTTCTCCGGGTCGTGGAACTCGACGAGGGTCGCCATGCCGAGCGCGGCGGCGCGCTCGCGCAGCGAAACCAAAGCGTCGTCGTCGAGGATCTCGGCGATGAGCAGGATGGCGTCGGCGCCGGCCAGGCGGGCCTCGGCGACCTGGTATTCATCGATCATGAAATCCTTGCGCAGGATGGGGATGGCCACGGAGGCGCGGGCGCGGGCCAGGTAAGACAGATGCCCCTGGAAATAAGGCGCGTCGGTGAGTATGCTCAGACACGCGGCACCGTGGTCCTGGTAGGCTCGTGCGATGGCGACCGGGTCGAAGTCATCGCGGATCACCTTCGCCGAAGGACTGGCCTTCTTGACCTCGGCGATGAGCTGGATCGGGCCGGGACCCGCCAGCGCCGCGCGGAAGTCGCGGGCCGGGGGCGCCGAGGCCGCCTGGGCCTCGATCTCCTCGAGCGGTAGCCGCCGCCTCGCCGATGCAACCTCACGATGCTTGGACGCGACGATTTCATCCAGGATGGACATCATCATTACAAGTCTTGATCCATGCGGCCGGAGGATGTCCGGGCCGGTTCCTCGAGGTGGGCCGGGCGGGGCGCGTCCGTCCGCGTCCGCGCGTGGGCGCCGGCGGATTATTCTACCAGGATGGCCGCGCCGGGCCGATGGGACTGGCGGGGCGGCAGGGCCTGCGCGGGTTGTGCCCGAGGCGGGCCGCGGCGACCTGGGCGAGATTCCGGCTTTTGCCGCCAGAGGGGTGTCGGGCGGCCGATCTTTTTGTCAAGATCGGTTTGCCGCAGCGCGTTATTGGGTTATATCCATAGGTGTTGCCCGGGCAATCGTGGACCCGGGACACGCCTCTGCATCCAATCCGACGCCCGCGTCTCCATGGAAGTCTGCGAGCTCTCCTCGCGTCGTCGAGGGAAGTCGGGACGAGTCATTTCGGGGGCGGGGGGTGCGGTCGTCGGCCGAGGGTCGGCTTGCAAGGCAGAGAAGCCGGGCGAGTGGCACATCAGGGAGGAAGGGAGGTGGCAGATGCCCGCGATGACACGATGTCCGAACGCGTCCTGCGGCCGGGTCTCGCAGCTCGTGGATGACCCGCTGGGGAGGATCTTCCGCTGCCCGCGGTGCCTGACGAAGCTGCCGACGGCCTCGGCGGCGGCGGCGGACGCGGGGTGGACGTCGGTCGGTCGGGCGTCGGCATCGGCCGGGGCCGGTGGGAGCTCGTCGGGCTTCGAGGGTGCGGGCGGCCTGGCGCGGTCGGTCGCGCGGGGGCTCGCGGTCGCGGGCCGGGCGCTAACCCCGTACCGCGAAGGGACCGGCGGCGTGGCGGTGGTCGTGGCCGCCGAGGGAGATTCGGCGGACCTGGATTTCCGCGCGGAATTCGAGAGCGGCGATATCTTCGTGGGCGGCCTGGGCTGGGGGATTCACGGGGGCGGTAGCGGCAGTCAGGCCGACCCCGGGGGCGAGTCGAGCACGTCCTACGGGCTGTGGGATAGCGGCGAGGTGGTCGTCGAGGCGATGTCGCAGCCGGGGACGCGGGTGTCGGCCTGGAGCGTGGCGTCGCAGGCGGCTGGCCGGGCGGCGTCGATGTCGGCGTCGCGGTCGGTCGAGGCGATCTCGACGGCCTCGGCTTCGTCGGCGACGGCGGCGGCGGCGGCGACGCGCGGGGGGATCGGCTCGGGCGAGGGGGAGCAGCTCGGGCGGTTCCGGATCGTCGGGGTGCTGGGCGAGGGTCGGCACGCAACGGTGTATCGCGCGTGGGATGCGATGCTCGAGCGCGAGGTGGCGTTGAAGGTGCCGCGGCCGGGCGTCCTGCGGAGCGAGCGGTCGCTCGAGCGGTTCCTGGGCGAGGCGAGGGCGCAGGCGAGGCTGCGGCACCCGAGGATCGTGCCGGTGTACGAGGCGGGGCGCGCCGGCGACAGGCATTACATCGCCATGGCGCTGATCGAGGGCCAGAGCCTGGACGATCGGCTGGCGGAGGGGGGCGCGATGGCGCCGGCCGAGGCCGCGGGCGCGGCCGCCGAGCTGGCCGAGGCGCTGGCGTATGCCCATGCGCAGGGCGTGGTGCACCGCGACGTGAAGCCGGCGAATATCCGGGTCGACGGGGCGGGCGCGGTGCACCTGATGGACTTCGGCATCGCCTATCGGCCGGATTCGAATGAGGTGCCGCTGAAGCCCGGCACGATCCTGGGGACGCCGGCGTACGTCGCCCCCGAGCAGGCCGAGAGCGGGCGGCGCCATCCCTTGCCGGCGAGCGACCAGTACAGCCTGGGCGCGGTCTTCTACGAGCTGCTATGCGGCCGCCCGCCGTTCATGGGACCGGCGTCGTATGTGCTGTTCCAGGCGACCCACCACGCGGTGCCGTCGCCGAGGACGGTCGAGCCGAAGGTCCCGCGCGCACTGGCCTCGATCTGCCTCAAGGCGCTGGCCCGCGACCCCGAGCGGCGCTATGCCGACTGCCAGGCCCTTGCCGACGACCTGAGGCGCTGGCTCCTCGGCGAGAATCCCCAGGCCCGGCGCAAGGGATGGGCGCGGCTGGGGCGGTGAGGGGCGTGCGAGGGTCGGGATTCCAGCCGAAACGGGCGAGTTGCGTCACTCCGCCTTCGGCCGCCGCTTGCGGGTCCAGACGCGTCGTCGGCCAGGATCGCCAGGCTGACCACCTCGCGGCCGTAGCGATCGAAGATCCGGTGGTTGTGAACGTGCATCCGCGCTTTGGTCATTGGTCATTGGTCATTGGTCGCTGACGTTGACTCCTGAGGCTGGCGTCGCGAATGGCCTGGGTATTCGCAACTAATGACCAATGACTAATGACCAGTGACAAAGGAGAAGCGTCGCCGCAGGACCTCGGTCCAGAGGCGTTCGTAAGCGGCGACGACGGCGCCCTGGGAGAACTCGCGCTCGACCCTGAGGCGGCCGGCCTCGCCGAACTGGCGGCGGTGCGCGGGGTCGGCGGCGGCCTCGTCGAGGGCCTGCGCCAGCGCGGTAGGCACGCGAGGGGGCACGAGCCAGCCTGTTTCCCCAGGGATGACGAGGTCCACGGTGCCCTCGACGGCCGTGGCGACCACGGGAACCTTTGCGGCCATCGCCTCGAGCACCACGTTCGGCATGCCCTCCCAGTGCGAGGGGAGGACCAGCACGTCGGCCGATCTGAGCAGGCCGGGGATGTCATCGCGACGGCCCAGCCAGTGAATGCGGTCGCAGAGCGCGGGCCTCGCGGAGACGTGGTCGACCAGCCGTTCGCGGTCGGGTCCGTCGCCGGCCAGGGCGAGGTGCCAGTCGGGGCGATGCGCGATCACGGTTTCGGCGGCGGCGAGGAGGTCAAATAGCCCCTTCTGCGGGTCGAGCCGGCCGACGTAGAGCGCCAGGTGGGCATCATCAGGAATACCGATCGACGATCGCGCCACGGGAGTTGCCGCGTCGAAGGGGGACGGGTCGATTCCGTTGGGGATGACCACGAGTCGCGAGGGATCCAGGCCGCCGGCGTCGCGGCTGTGCTCGAGCACCCCGCGCGAGACGCAGACCTCGACCTCGACCAGCCGGGAGGTCCAGCGGTCGAGGGCCAGGTGCCAGCGCCGGGGCTCGGCCACGCGGATGCCGCCGAGCACCGCCGGACGAGGCGGGCCGAGCGACAGCGCCGCCAGCCTCGCGGCGATGTTGGCGTGGAAGAGGAAGCTCTGGATCAGGTCGGGCCCGAAGCGCCGGAGGCTCGCCGCCAACCGGGTGATGGCGCCCATCGGATTGCGGCGGCCGATCGCGAGGCACTCGCACGGCAACTTCGCGGACCGGATCACCTCGGCCAGCGGTCCCTCACCACCCAGGCAGAAGACGCCGACCCGCCATCGCGACGGCGAGAGCCGCGTGGCCAGGGACGTCAGGGCTTTCTCGGCGCCGCCGACGTCCAGGTCGGTGATGACCAGGGCTATTCCAGGTTTGGTCATTGGTCATTGGTCATTGGTCATTGGTCGGGCTACCGCCCGTCTTGCCTCCACCGGCTCTCCTCGATCGCCATGTCTCAGCCGCGGACGTCCGCGGCAGCGAACCAATGACCAATGACCAATGACCAATGACCCATTAGCGAAAGCGCCGTTCGATCCACTCGGGAGTGAAGTCGGCCAGCGCCGCGACGACATCGTCGGCCCCGGCCTTTCGGAGCGAGTCGGCGTCAAAGGTCGTGCTGACCCCGACGACCTGCATCCCGGCGCCCTTGGCCGACATGACCCCGGCCAGGGTGTCCTCGATGACCAGGCAGGCCGACGGCGCGAGGGGGCTCGGTGCGTCGTGTCCGTGTCCGTGTCCGTGACCGACGGGCCGGGCGTTGCCGTGGGTCCGAAGGGCCTCGAAGGCCAGCCGATAGCCTTCGGGGTCGGGCTTGCACCGGTCGGTGTCCTCGGCCGAGACGATCGCCGCGACGCAATCGCGGCACTTCAGCCGGTTGAGGGCGTACTCGATCTCGGGCCGCAGCGCGCCCGAGTTGATCGCCACGGGCCAGCGTGCCGAGATGGCCCGGATCGTCTCGGCCGCCGCCGGGAAGAATCGCAGCCCCCGCTCGGCCGCCTCCACGTATCGCCGCGCCTTGCGGGCGATCAGGTCGTCGAGCCGGGCGCGGTCGGCCGCCTGGCCGGCGTCCTTCAGCGCCGCGTCGAAGCAACCGCGGTCATCATAGCCCATGTACCGATCGTGGTAATCGCGCTCGGTGATGACCACCCCCTCCTCCGCCAGCACTTCCTGGAAGAGCGCGCAGTGCACCGCCTCATCATCGATCAGCACGCCGTTGAAGTCGAAGATCACCGCCGAGATCGCCATCAGATCGCCTCCGGGCCGCGTTCGCCGGTCCGGATTCGCACGCAATCGGCGAGCGGGAGCACAGCGATCATGCCGTCACCAATCATACCGTCGGGTCCGCTGCGGCTCGCCTCAAGGATCGCGCTGATGGTCGGCTCGACGAAATCCTCGTTCACGGCGATCTGCAGCTCGATCTTGCGGAGCACGTTGACGGTCACCTCGTGCCCGCGGTACAGCTCGGACGAACCCTTTTCCCGCCCGAAGCCCTGGACGTCCATCACCGTCAGGCGGAAGACCTCGACCTTCGACAGGGCTTCCTTCACCGCCTCGAGCTTCGTCGGCTGGATGACGGCGATGATGAGTTTCATTTGTTCCTGGTCCGTTGTCCGTTGTCCGTTGTTCGCTGCCGCGGATGTCGAGGGTGGCTCCGAGATGACGGGCCGATCGCATGAGGGCCGATGAAGGCACGAAGGGCGGTAGCCCTGCAACGGACAACGGACAACGGACAACGGACGAAGAGGATCAGATCAGGCCGGTAAGCACCCCATCCCCGCAGAGATTCGGGTTGCCGAACTTCTCGATGTGGTGGCCCATGCCGTTGGCCAGGGCGAGCAGCAGGCGGTTGTGGGGGACCTTCTTGAACCTGAGCGAGCGGCCCATCTTGAAGTCGAGGCCGTTGCCCACCAGGACGAACGGGATGTCGTCGAGGGTGTGCGAGTTCCCCTTGCCCAGCTCGTTGGTCCAGACGACCGTGGTGTTGTCCAGCAGGCTGCCGCCGCCGCCCGGCTCGGGGGTCTCGGCCAGCCGGCGAGCGAGATACGCGAGCTGCTCGCAGTACCACCTGTTGATCTTCGTCAGGCTCTCCTGCGACTTCTTGTTGCTGTCGGGGTGGTGGGACAGCTCGTGGTGGCTCTCGCTGACGCCGACCCAGTTCATCCGCGCCTGGCCGACCGAGTTGGTGTACTGCAAGGTGGCCACGCGGGCGAAGTCGGCGGCGAAGGCGCCGACCATCAGGTCGATCTGCATCTTGCTGAGCTTCGGCATCTGGTCGTTGGCGTGGCGGACGCCGGGCTCGATCTCGGGGACCGGGTGGCTGTTGTCGCGGCTGGACTGGTCCTTCAGCTCCTGCTCCATCTCGCGGACGAACGTGGCGTGCTCGTCGAGGAGCTGGCGGTCCTCGGCGCTGACGGCCGAGCGGACCTTGCCCAGGTCCTCCTTCAGCTCGTCGAGGATGCTCTTGAGGCTCTCCTGGTCCTTCATCCGGCCGTAGAGCTTGTTGAACATCTGGTAGGGGTCGTCGATCGGCGCCAGCGGCTTGTTGGGCCCGGCATACACCATGCGGCTCCAGGTGTCGGCGCGGTCGGGGACCATCACGCCGAACTCGAGCGAGCCGAAGCGGGTGCGACTGGCCGCGGCGCTCTGGAGCTTGTTGCGGATCTCCTGGTCGATCGAGACCCCCCGGGCCCAGCCGGCGGGGGTGTCCGAGCCGCCCTGGATGTTGCCGGGGAACAGCTCGATCCCCGTGAGCAGGCAGCCCATGCCCCGCATGTGGTTGTCGCCGTCGCCGCGGAGCTTGTCGCAGACGCCGTGGAGGATGAGGGCCCGGTCCCTGAACGGCTCGAGCGGCTTGAGGCTCTCCTTGAGCGTGAACTTCGCCCCCTCCTCGTCGGGCCAGAAGGTCGAGGGGATCACGCCGTTGGGGCTGAACATGATCACCAGGCGCTTCTTCCGCGCGCCCTGGTTGGCGAAGCCCAGGCTGGGCAGGTTCAGGACGAACGGGAGGGTCGCCGCGCCGATCCCCAGGTCGCGGAGGAACTCGCGGCGGCTGGTGCTGCTGTTGCTGATGATCCGGGGCATGGCATTACCTCTCGAAGGGGCGAGGGGCCAGGGCGAGGGATTTCACAAGGCGGCGGGATGGCGTAGGGTGGGCATCGCCCACCGGCGATGGCCTCGACCGGTGGGCGATGCCCACCCTACCTTTCCCCTTGCGAGGACCTATTTGGTCCCCACGCGCGACGCGAGCGCCGACGACGTCATGATCTCCACCATCAGTTCACGGATATTATAGCCGCGATCGGCAAATGCACCACGGAGGTCGGTCAATTCGGTGCGGCCGAAGGCACGGATGGGCTGCTTGACCAGGTAGTGGAACAACTGCTGGACGAAGGCGTTGTGGGTCTCCTGGCTCTGGGCGAGGAAGCGGGCGAGCTGGGCGGCGCCGTCGAACCGGACGCGCTCGCCGGCGCGGGTCTCGTAAAAGCCGGTCGCGTCGACGGGCCGGTTTTTCTCCGTGTCCCGGTATCGGCCGATGGCGTCGTAGTGCTCCAGCGCAAATCCGAGGTGGTTGATCATGGCGTGGCAGGACTGGCACGACTCGGGCTTCGTCTGGAGCTCGACGCGCTGGCGGGTGGTGAGACTCGGGTGGAGGTCGGCGGCGATCGGGGCGACGGCGACTGGCGGCGGCCGGAGGGGCCGGCCGAGCACGCTGCGCGACAAGAACACGCCGCGGTGGATGGGCGAGCTGGAGGCCGTGTAGGCGAAGCCGGCCATCAGGTAGGGATGCGTGAGGACCCCCGAGCGCTCGCCCGGGGCCTTGTCGATCTTGCGGAACGGCGCGTCCGGCGGGATGTCCACGCCGTAGAGCCGCGCGAGCCGGCCGTTGAGGTAGAGCGAGCGCGAGCCCAGCAGCTCGCGGAAGTCGGCCGAGGGCGAGGCGATCACGTCGTCGAGGAGCAGCTCGAGCGAGGTGCGCAGGTCGGTGATGACCGCCTCGTCGAAGCCCGGGAAGAGCTTCGGGTCCTTGGCGATCTCGGCCCCCTGGTCGACGCGGAGGCACTGGAGGAGGAACTCGCGAAGCTTGGCCCGGGCGCGGAGGTCGCCGGCCATGCGGCGGGCCTGCTCGGCGACCTGCTCGCGGCGGGCGAGGCGCCCGGAGGCCGCGGCGTCGGCGAGCGCCCGGTCGGGGATCGAATCCCACAGCCCGAACGACAGCCGCGAGGCGACGTCGTACGAGTCGGGCGCGCCGGTGCCAATCTCGCGGTAGAGGAACCGCGGCGACTTGAGGACCAGTAGCACCACCTTCTTCACGGCGGTCTTCGGGTCGCGGGACTCCTGGAGCTGGCGGTCGATGTAGAGCTGGCGCTGCTCGTCGGTCAGCGGGCGTCGGAACGCCCGCTCGGCGAACTGCGAGCAGAACTCGCGGAGCCGGCGCCGGCGGTCCTGGTCGCTCGCGCCATCGGGGATACCCACGACGTCCCTGAGGCGGGCCGCGATGAAGTCGGCCGCCTCGAGCGCCCCGTCCGTGGTGGCCTGGTCCCAGGCCTTCGAGATCGACGTGCCGCGCTCGTAGCCGACGCTCCGGTCATCCGGCGGGAAGGGGGTCCTGGCGACGTAGACCGCGGGCGCGTCGATCGGCGAGAGGTTGCGGCCGGGGATCGGCCCGAGGCCGCGGCGCGGGACCTTCCACAATAGCTCGATCGACGCCGTCTTCTCCTTGCCCTTCGAGACCTCCAGCCGGATCGGGTACACGCGGCCGCCCAGCAGGTGGATCGTCTCGCGGTACTCGGTGTCGCTGCCGGACTTCACCGAGATGTCGATGAGCGGCTTGTCGTTGTCGTTCACCCAGAGCCGCACGGCGTTCTCGGTCCGGACGACAAACTCGTACTCGCCCGTGTCGGGGGCCAGCACCGACCCTTGCCAGTTGATCCGGAACTCCTGCGAGAACGGGCGGAACAGGTCGACCGGGACCGGCAGCGCGGGGAGCGGGACGTAGTGGCGCGATTGCTCCTTCACGGCGTTCTGCGCCGGGATCGGGCTGTCCTCGCCGAAGTGGAAGCGGATCTCGGGGTCGAGCCGGGTGAATCCGTCGGCGTTGCCCCCGCCGCCCCCGCGTCGTCGTCGGCCGGCGCGTGCGTACTGCCCGTTCAGCCCGCGGCGATCGTCCCAGCGGGGGGCGTTGTCGGGCCGCGCGATCAGGTCGGCCAGGGCATTCCTGTACTGGCGCACGGTCAGCCGCGAGAGCTCGATGCGCGCGGGACGCATCGGGTTTTTGGCCTGGGCGGCCTTCGAGTAGAAGGCATCATAGATATAGGAGGCAACCTTGTCGGCGTCGGGGCCGACGCAGGTGCCGGGCTCGTCCTCGGGCATCGTGCGGGCGATCAGCTTCGCCAGGCTGGCCACGGGCCGCTCGCCGATCAGGGGGCGGGGATAATGGTCGTCGGTCCCCTCGCCCGCGGCGCCATGGCATGAGGCACACATCTGTCGGTAGATCTGCTCGCCGGTCCGTCCCTTGTCGCGGCCGGCCTCATCGCCTGCGATGGCGCCGGCGCCGATCCCGATCCCGACCCCGGCACCAATAAGGAAGGGCGCCGAGGCGAGGGCCAGCCAGCCGGCCGGCGCGAGGCCGGCGCGGGGTCGCGGGCGAGCGAGCCCGCGCCCGCCGGGACGACCGATCATGGGGATGGGCTCGTTGTCGTTCTCGTTCTCGTTCGTGTTCTCGTGCGGCATGGGCAGGGCAACCATCGACGAGGCACGCGGGCCGATGCTCGGCTCGGAGCCGGGAGGCTCCGCGAGGGACCGCGCGAGGCAGGCTCGTCCGCCGACGGCCGGAGGCACAGGCGCCGGGTCCCGGACGGAGACGAGACGGCATGAGGCAGGACTGACTCTCCAACAATTTTTGTACCCAATACCCATCACTCTCGCAAGGCCCGGTCCGATGGCCGGATCGCATGATCGGGCCTGGGCTGGGCTCATCGCGAGCGGGAAGCCCGAACGAGATGGGGGCAGGCACCTCGACGACTCGAGGCGAGTTCCCGGTCCGTTCGGACCTGTCGCGAGCAAGGGGATCGCGGGCGGACTCGTCCGCGGCGATGCGGTCGGACGGGCATGCCGGCGCCATGGACCCCGATCATGGTCGAGGGGCCGTTGGCGCGGTCGATGGGGTCGTGGCAACGGCCGCGCGGGACGGGCGCGGTGTGAGGCCGGGGCGCTCGCGGCGTGGCCCCTCGACGAGGCAGGTCGCGGTCGCCTGGACGATGGCGAGCGACTCGTCGAGGTCGTGGCGATGGCCCGGCGCCGCGCGCCGGGGGCGAGCGATCGTCGGGGCCGCGCCCGCGATCGGCGCGATGGCTCGCTCGCGAGGGCCTTCGATCCTCGCGCGACGGCGCCGCGAGTCCCTGTTCGCGGGGCCGGCGCGGTCCTACAATCCTCGCGGCGAGACGAGGCGGCGCTGGGGGGCGGCGATGAGGCACGAGCGTCCGGTTGACGAGGATCGAGCGCGGGGCGACGCGACGCCGCGCAGGCCGTTTGGCCCCCTGAATCTGGCCTGCGGCGCAGGGCTGGCGGCGATGCTGGCGATGGCCGCGTCCGCGGTCCGCGAGGCGGACCTCGATCGCGCGCGGGCCGCGGCGTTCGGCCTGCTGACGCTGCTGCTGCTCGCGATGCAGGGGCTCTTCTGGAGGCTCGAGGTGCTCGCCGCGCGCGGCTCGCGTCCGAGGGGCCGCGCGGCGCTCGCGCTCTCGCTCGCCGCCGCGGCGCTCGCGTTCCTGGCGCTCCTCGCACTGGCCTCGGTGGCACCCCGAGCCACTGCCTTCGACATCCTCGCTTGCATCATTTTCGCCCTGTTTTTGGGGGCCCGCGAGTGAGGGCCGCCCGGCGGCGAGGTCGGGGCCCGCGGAAGGCCCGCGAGGACCATCAGAGCCTGGAATATGGAGATGGGAATCCCTGTATGTGCCGATCGAAGACCCCTCGTGGTCCCCTACGAGCCGAATAATCCGCAGAAATTTCCTGGAAATCCGGAAAATCGTGAGAAATCGACCTTTTATGTTGTGCGCGACCTGATAGATTTACTAATGATTCCACGCAAGATCGGCGGATCGGCCGATCGACGAGGTTTCATCACCGTCAGAGGGTACTCGAACATGGCACTGAAGAAGTCCGCAGGAGCGACCGGGACCGCCAAGAAGACCGCCGCCAAGAGCACCGCGAAGAAGGCGGCGCCCAAGAAGGCGGCGGCCTCGACGACGGCCAAGACGACGGCCAAGAAGGCAGCCCCCAAGAAGGCCGCCGGCCCGAAGCTGTCGGAGGCCCAGGGCGCTCTCCTCAAGAAGGTGGCCGGTCACACGGACCCCGCCGGCTATCACGCCGAGAAGAAGCCCGAGAACAAGTCCCTCGAGAGCTTGCTCAAGCACAAGCTCGTCAAGAGGGGCAAGAAGCACGCCTCGGGCCACTACCACTACACGATCTCCAAGGCGGGCGAGAAGCACCTGGCGACGCCCGCGTCCTCGGGCTCGTCGCCCAAGGGCAGTTGATCGCCCCCCTCACACTCACCATTCACAGGCCTTCCTGCGGGCCGGCGGCCTCGACCTTCGAGGACGACCGGCCCTTCCTTTTTGGGTCGGTCGGAAAGTCGGTCGGGCAGGACTGCCCGACTGGGCCTGGGCGCGTCGGGCAGGACGGCCCGACCTACTTCTTGTACGACGTGAAGTACCCCGCGTTGGGGGCGGTGTGCTGCTCGACGGCGAGCATCATCGAGGGCTCGAACGGCCGGAATTCGCGGGCGATTCCGGCGTTCTCGTCGACCTCGTCGGGACTCGAGCAGCCGATGACGACGGTCGACACGCCGGAGAGGCTCAGCACGTAGCCCATGGCCTGCGCCGGGGTGAGGCCCGGGGCTCCGGAGCGGACCAGACCGCCCGCGGCGTAGACCTTCATGCCGATGACGCCCATCTCCCGACGACTCGCCTCGACGAGCACGCTGCGGGCGAACGACGAGCGGTGGACGTCGGCCCCATTCAGGGCGACGAGCACGGTGTCGAAGTCGAACCGGCCCATGGCGTCGAGCAGAATGGCCGGGTCGTGGTGGCCGGTCAGGCCGAGGAACCGTACGCGGCCCTCGTCGCGCGCCTGGATCAGGGCCTCGAGCGCGCCGCCGCGGCCGAAGATCGCTCTCAGGTCGGCCGGGGTCCGCAGGTCGTGGAGCTGCCACAGGTCGAGGTGATCGGTGCGCAGCCGCTTGAGGCTCTCGTCGAGCAGGCGCAGCGAGCCATCCCGGGTGCGGTCGTGCGTCTTGGAGGCGAGGAACACCTCGCGGCGGCGGTCGCCCAGCGCGGCGCCATAGTAGTCGAGGCTCCCCGCGTAGGCCGGCGCCGTGTCGCAGTAATTGACCCCCTGGTCGAGAGCCCGGTGGATCACGGCCACGGCCTCGGCCATGCGCCCGTGCGTGCGAAGCACGCCCTCGCCGCCGAGGGCGAACTGGGTCACGTCGTGGCCCGTGCGGCCCAGCGGCCGGCGCGGGATCGGCGAGATCGGCGAGGCGCCGCCGATGCTCGATGAAGGGGCCCCGGCGATGGTCGTGGTCGTGGCGCTGGACATGGTGGGTCTCCGTCGCGTCGCGTCGATTCCAGGGTGGGAGGGCGAGGCTCCTGCCGAGCCGGGATTCTGCGATGCTTCCTCCCTATCCCGGCTCGCCGGGAGGCTCGCCCTCCCGATCAGGACCCATTCGAGGCAAGCTCTCACGCCAGGAGCCTGGGCACGAGGTTTCCGTGCACGTCGGTCAGGCGGAAGAGGCGGCCCTGGTACTTGTAGGTCAGCCGGGTGTGGTCCAGGCCGAGCAAATGGAGGATGGTCGCCTGGAGGTCGTGGACGTGCACGGCGTCCTCGACGACGTGGAAGCCCAGGTCGTCGGTGCGTCCCAGGGTGATCCCCGGCCTGATGCCGCCGCCGGCCATCCACATGGTGAAGGCCTGCGGGTGGTGGTCGCGGCCCATGCTCCGCCCGAGCGCGGCGTTCGACTCGACCATCGGCGTGCGGCCGAACTCGCCGCCCCAGACGACCAGCGTGTCCTCGAGCAGCCCGCGCTGCTTCAGATCCATCACCAACGCCGCGGCCGCGCGGTCGGTCTGGCCGCACTGCGCCTTCAGGCCGCCGGCCACGTCCGAGTGGTGGTCCCACCCCTCGTGATAGAGGTTGATGAACCGGACGCCGCGCTCGACCAGCCGGCGGGCCAGCAGGCAGTTCGCGGCGAACGACGGCTTGCCCGGCTCGACGCCGTAAAGGGCCAGCGTCGCGGGCGACTCGCCCGAGAGGTCGATCAGCTCGGGGGCGCTTTGTTGCATGCGGAAGGCCATCTCGTACGAGCCGATCCGCGTGGCGATCTCGGGGTCGCCGACCGCGCCCAGGTGCCTGCGATTGAGGTCGCCGATCAGGTCGAGGGAGTCGCGCTGGAGGCGGCGATCCACGCCGGCCGGGCTGGCGACATCGAGGATCGGGTCGCCCTTGCTGCGGAAGGGCACGCCCTGGTACGACGTCGGCAGGAAGCCGCTCGACCAGTTGGCCGCGCCCCCGCTGATCCCCGTGCCCGACGACAGCACGACGAAGCCCGGCAGGTCGGACGACTCGCTCCCCAGTCCATAGCAGACCCATGCGCCCATGCTCGGCCGGCCGGGAAGCGGCGAGCCGGTGTTGAGGAAGATCTGCGCCGGCGCGTGGTTGAACTGGTCGGTGTGGACGGACTTCACAATCGCGATGTCGTCGACGACGCGCGCCAGGTGCGGCAGCATCTCCGACAGCTCGGCGCCGCACTGGCCGTGCCGCGCGAAGGCATAGCGCGCCGACATCAGGCTGGCGTCGGGCCGGATGAAGGCGTAGCGCTGGTCCTTGACGACCTCGGCGGGCACGGGCCGGCCGTCGTAGCGCCGGAGGGTCGGCTTGTTGTCGAACAGGTCGAGCTGACTGGGCGCGCCGGCCATGAAGAGGAAGATGACGCGCCGGGCCTTCGGGGCGAAGTGCGGCGGTCGCGGGGCCAGTCCCTCATGGACGGGGGTCTCGGCGGTTCCGCGATCGCGGTCCGAGTCCGGATCGCCCGCGGCCCAGGCGGATCGCGCCTGCGAGCCAGTCAGCAGGGACGCCAGCGCGATCTTGCCGACCCCGATGCCGCAGTCGCGGAAGAAATGGCGGCGGGTCAATGAGAGGCGGCGAGAGTCGAGGTCTGGGCCGCCTGTGTCGCGATGGAATCCCCCTGGCATCGATCCGTACCCTCTGACGGTTGCGGTGGCATTTTGGCGGGTGCCCCTCACCTCTTTATACCGAGCCGCCCCGCCGACGACAAACGCCGGAACTCCGCGCGCGGGGACGCCGCGACGGTCCGACCCTCCCCGAATGAGGGGTCGGCGAGGTCCGTCCCGACGCCATGTCGCGCCGCCCGGCCGCTCGCTACTTCGGGAAATCCCCCGCGCGGATGACGACCAGCCGCCGCGGGTCGATGTGCTTGCGGAACGCCTCGGCGACGGCGGCCGGCGTCAGCGCCAGGATGGCCTTCTCCTGCTCGGCGGCGAAGGCGAACGTCCGGCCCGTGTCGAGGTTCGAGACGATCTGCCCGGCGATCGCCGCGTCGCTGGAGCGGCCCACCTTCTGGGACTCGACGAACGCCCGCCTGGCGTCGTCGACCTCCCGCTCGGTCGGGCCGTCCTTGAGGAACCGCTGGAGTTCATCCATCACCGCGGCCGTGACCCTGCCGATGTTCGCCGGGTTGGTGCTGACGGTCACGGTCAAGGAGGCCACGGGGTCGTGGGATGAGGCCGAGAGGCCCGAGGATGCTCCGTACGACAGGCCCTCCTTCTGGCGGATCCGGTCGCCGATCCGCGAGGCCAGCGTGCTGCCGCCGAGGATGAAGTTGCCGATCCGGAGTGCCGGGTAGTCGGGGTCGCCGTCGGAGAGCGGGAACGACAGCCCCGCGAGGTATTCGGCGTTGGCCTTGTCGGGCGTGACGATGTCCTCCTTCATGCCCGTGCCGCTCTCGCCGACCTTGTGGTCGATCCGGACGTAGGGCGTCTTCGACTCCCAGCCGGCGAGCATCTGCTTCACCAGGCGGAGCGTGCTCTCGGGGTCGAAGTCGCCGACGACGCCGAGCTCCGCGTGCGTGCCGCCGAGCTGGGTCTCGTACAGCGCCTTGACCTGGTCGAGGGACACGCCCCGGGCGCGGTCGAGGTTCTCCTCGAGCGTCGGCACGTAGCGCACGTCGTCCTTGCCGTAGGGCGACAGCGCACGGCCGAGCCTGTTGCGGGCCAGGGCGGCCGGCTCGGTGCGGCCGGAGGAGAGCATCGAGGCCATGCGCCGCTTCGAGGTCTCGAACTCCTGCGGGGGGAAGGCCGGCTCGCGGAGGATCTCGCCGAGCAGCTCGAGCGCCCGGGGGAGCGTGTCACGTTTGGCCTGGACGGAGAAGGTCAGTTGCCCCGGGGTGCCTCCGCCTCCTCCTCCGCCGCCTCGGCGGCCGCGTCCGCCGCCGCCTCCGGCGCCCGGCGCGATGCGGACGCCCAGCGAATCGAGCTCCTCGCGCAGGGCCTGGCGGTCGTGCTTCTTCGTGCCGGACATCATCAGGCCGGGGAGCATCCCGGCCGCGGTGCTCTGGCCCTTCAGCGAGTCGGGGTTGCCATAGTGGAGGGTCAGCACCAGTGACACCGTCTCGCCGCGGTTCTTCTTGGGCAGCAGGCCGGCCTTCAGGCCGCCGTCGTTCACGACCTTGATCCGGGCGTCGAGGTTGGCGGGCGTGGGGTCGAAGGCCTCGCCGGCCGCGCCGACGGCGCCTCCCTTGTAGTCCTTGACGACCAGGTCGATCGGGGGAGCGGCGGGTACGGCCAGCCGGGTCGATTCCCGCGACGGAATGTAGATTCCGACCGTGCGATTGGGCCGCTGGAAGTAGGTCCTCGCCACGCGATTGACGTCGGCCGCGGTCACGCCGGCGACCCGATCGCGCTGGATGAACAGCAACCGCCAGTCGCCGTGGCTGGCCGACGAGCTCAGCGCCTGGGCCATGGCCTGGCTGTTCGATTGCAGCATCTCGGCCGCGCGCTTGCTGCGGACCTTGGCCTTGTTCACCTCGTCGTCGGTGAACGGCACTTCGCCCAGCGATTCGAGCGTCTTGACCATGGCGTCGCGCACGACCTCGACCTTCTCGGGGTCGCACGAGGCCGAGGCGAAGAACAGCCCCGGGTCGTGCGAGTTGTCCGAGCGGGCGTTCGCGCTGGTCGCCAGCCGGGATTCGACGAGCGCCCGGTACAGCCGGCCGTTGGGCGATTGCGAGAGGAGCCCGCCCAGGAGGCTCAGGGGCGCCCAGTCGTCGTGCGAGGCCGAGGGGATGTGATACGCCACGCCCACGGATCCGACGGCGCCGACGCGACGCAGCGTCACGGTCCGCTCGCCGTCCTGCGGGGGCTCCTCGGTGTAGGTCGATTCCAGCTTGCGCGCCGGCCGAGGGATCGAGCCAAGGTATTTCTCCGCGAGGGCGAGGGCCTTCGCCTCGTCGAACCGGCCGGCGACGATCAGGACGACGTTATCGGGCTGGTAGTACTTCCTGTAGAAAGCCTGGAGCCGCTCGATGGGCACGCGTTCGATGTCGGCTCGGCTGCCGATCGTGTCCTTGCCGTAGTTGTGCCACTCGTAGGCCGCGGCCTGGATCCGCTGGTTGAGGATCGAGGCGGGGTTATTCTCGCCGCGCTCGAACTCGTTGCGGACGACGGTCATCTCCGACGCCAGGTCCTCGCCCCGGACGTAGCTGTTGACCAGCCGGTCGGACTCGAGGGCGATGCCGAACTCGAGGTTGGCGTCGGTGGCGGGCATGGTCTCGAAGTAATTGGTGCGATCGCTGTTGGTGGTGCCGTTGAAGCTGGCGCCGTGGTCGCGGAGGGCCTTTGGGACCTGGGGATGGTCGGGCGTCCCCTTGAAGACGAGGTGCTCGAGCAGGTGGGCCATGCCGGACTCGCCATAGCCCTCATGCCGGCTGCCGACGAGCACGGTCATGTTGACGGTGACGGTCGGCCGCGAGGCCTCGGGGAAGAGGAGCACCCGCGCCCCGTTGGCGAGGCGGTACTCGGTCACGCCCTCGATCGAGGCGACCTTCTCCGGCGGATCCGCCATCGCGGCGGCCCCGCCCAGGACCAACCAGCCGAACACCATCCAGCGACGCATGGCAATGGCCTCCCGGGTGTTTTGGTTCGTCCCGGGATTATCGTCCGTGCAAGGAGGAATCACAAGTCAGTCAGCGACGACCGTGGCGATGGCCCCGGGCCGATCGGTCCGCTACGATGGTGCGAGTTCAGGAATGGGGAGACATGATGGCCGGGTCGATCGAGTCTGGGACACCACGTCAGGAGCCGCGGGCACGCGTGGTCCCCTGGCTCATCGCGGCCGCGGCGGCGCTGGGGGTGGTCGCGGCGATCGTGGCGTGGCAGATCGCGGTGTCGACCGCGCCGGCGCCCGCCACGGCCGCGGCCACGGCCCGAGGGTCTCGGCCGCCGGAGATCGCCTCGCCGTATGCGAACACCCGCGCGGGGGTCGCCTACGTTGGGGACGGGGCCTGCGCCCGCTGCCACGGCGAGATCGCGTCAACCTACCGACGGCATCCGATGGGCCGCTCGCTCGCCCCGATCGAGGAGGCCGCGGCGGCGGAGCCGGCGTTCGACCAGTCGGCCGACGGGCGGACGCTGTTCCAGGCCGACGGCCTGGATTACTCGATCGTGCGCCGCGGCGGCCGTGTCTTTCATCGCGAGGCGAGGCGCAACGGCCCAGGGCAGCCCGCGATCGTCGACGAGGCCGAGGTGAAATACGTGCTGGGCTCGGGTAATCAGGGCGCCAGCTTCCTGGTCGATCGCGACGGCTATCTGTTCCAGTCGCCGATCAGTTGGTTCACGCGCGAGCGAAAATGGGACCTCTCGCCGGGGTATCGCAAGAGCAACCCGCACTTCGGCCGGGGCGTGGTGGAGACGTGCCTGTATTGCCACGCGAACCGGGTCGAGCCGGTCGAGGGGACCGTGAACCGGTATGAGCCGCCGATTTTCCGGGGCCACGCGATCGGCTGCGAACGCTGCCACGGCCCGGGCGAGCTGCACGTGCGTCGGCCGTTCGGCGAGTCGGGCAGTATCCCGGGCGGCCGCTCCGCGGGCGGCGGCGGGCTGGACCCGACGATCGTGAACCCTGCCTCGCTCGAGCCGGCGCTGCGCGACGCGGTGTGCGAGCAGTGCCACCTGATGGGCCAGCAGCGGGTCGTGCGGCTGGATCGCCGGGACGACGATTTCCGGCCGGGCCTGCCGTTCGACGCGGTGTGGTCGGTGTTCGTCCGCCCCTCGAGCCGGTCGACGGAGAAGTTCGTCGGCCAGGTGGAGCAGATGCACGACAGCCGCTGCTACCGCGACAGCTCGGGGCGGCTGGGCTGCATCTCGTGCCACGACCCGCACCGCCGGCCTGGGGAGTCCGAGCGGATCGCCTTCTACCGGGGGCGGTGCCTCGAGTGCCACGGCGGCGATCGCGGCTGCGCGGTGCCCGAGCCGGAGCGTCGCCGGCGCCAGCGACAGGACGACTGCACCGCCTGCCACATGCCGAGGCTGGGACAGTCGGACATCGCCCACGCCGCGGCGACGGACCACCGCATCCCCAGGAAGCCCGGCGCGGCCGGGTCCGAGGAAGGCCGGAATCTCCCGGACGGCCCGACCCAGGCCCGTGCCGGGGAGGCGCCGCTGGTTTTGTTCCACGGCGAGGAGGCCGAGGCCCGCCGGCGGGCAGAGTCGGCGCGCGACCTGGGGATCGCGCTGTGCCGGAGCGGGCCGAGGTGGGCGGCGTCGGCGCTGCCGCTGCTCGAAGCGGCCGTGGCCGCGCGCCCGGACGACTTGCTCGCCTGGCAGTGCCGCGGGGTGGTCCTGGAACGGCTCGGTCGGCCCGAGGACGGCCTGGCGTCGTTCCGCCAGGCGCTGGCGCGCCAGCCGGACATCGAGACCGCCCTGGCCGGCGCCGCCCACCTCGCCGACCGCACCGGCCAGTCCCGGGAAGCGATCGACCATTGGCGACGGGCGATCCGCGTGAACCCCTGGAACGCCGGTTACCACGTCGAACTCGCGCGGCTCTGCTTCCAGGGGCGCGACTGGAACGGCGCGATCGCCGCCTGCCGCGATGCGGTGCGGCTCGATCCGTTCGGCCGCGCGGCCCGGACGCTGCTGGTCCAGGCGCTGATCCGCCGCGGCGAGACCGCGGAGGCCAGGGCCGCGCTGGGCGAGCTGATCGACCTCGACCCGGCCGGCCGCGACGAGCTGATGCGCCGATTCCGGGTCCTCGGCCGGTGAATCGCGGCCGGGGCGTTCGAGCGCCTATCGCGCAGAGGCTGATCCGCCCGCCGGGGAGAGGGATGGGCTGAGGGGTCTTCGCCGCTGCGCAGTCCAGCCGATTGGCGCTCAGGGCTCACGAGCCGCCCAGGAACTGGAGCTCGACGATCGAGAAATCGTCGATGAACTCGTCGCGGCCCTGGAGGATGCGGTCGTGGGCGATCAGGCGGTCCATCATGGCGCCGTCGGCGGCGTCGTGCGGCCCCTGCTTCATGAACGCGACGAACTCGTCGAACGGCCACATGGTCTCGTCGGTCCGCTGGATCTCGTAGGCCCCGTCGCTGTAGAGGTAGACCTTGGCGAAGGCGTCGAGCTGCGCGGACCCGGACTGGAATTCGAGGTCGGGCACGGCGCCAATCATCGGGCCCTGCGATTCGAGGACCGAGAGCGCCGCGCGGTCGACCGACGGGCCGGTCAGCAGCAGCACGGGCGGATGCCCGCCGCCGGCGTAGTCGAGCTTTCGGCTGGGCCGGTGGTAGACGCCGTACCAGATGGTGAAGAACAGGCCGTTCTGCTGGTCCATCTGAAACGCGTTGTTGAGCGCCGCGAGCACCTGCGAAGGGACGCGAAAGTCGGCATTCGGCAGCGCCTGCGAGCGCAGGGCATTCAGCGCCGAGACCGACAGCAGGGCCGAGCCGACCCCGTGGCCGCTGACATCCAGGAGGAAGAAGGCGAAGTGGTCGTCGTCGAGCCAGTGATACCCGAACGAGTCGCCCCCCAGCTCGGCCGAGGGGACGAACCGCCAGTCGGTGCGGACCTCGCCCTTCCTGAGCTTCTCGGGCAGGAGCGAGCGGACGTAGCGGGTGGCCTGGTGGATCTCGTGCGCCAGCTTGCGCTGGCTTTCGAGCAGAGCGTCGTAGGCCTCGTTGCGCTGGAGCAGGTTGATGTAGCCCCTGGAGTGATACCGGATCCTCGCCAGGAGCTCGAGGCGGTCGGGGAGCTTGACGATGTAGTCGTTGGCGCCCAGGGCGAAGGCCTCGGCCTTGACGGTGGGCTCCTCCTTGGTGGAGAGGACGATCATCGGGGTCTCGCGGGTGCGCTCGTTGGCGCGGAAGGTCTTGACCAGGGTGAGCCCGTCGATGTCGGGCATGACGAGGTCCTGGAGGATCACGGTGGGCTCGACGCGGTGGGCCTCGTCGAGGGCTTTTGCGGCGTCGCGGCAGTAGTGGAAGACGACGTCGGGCTCGCCGGCAAGCATGCGGCGGACGGCCTCGCCGATCATGGGCTGGTCGTCGATCAACAGGACCGTGACCTTGTGCTCGGTCAGGGCGGGCAGGGCGTCGGTGCTCATACCAGGGGCTCCCGGCGGTAGGGTTCGATGGGTGCCCAGTCCGGGCCGCCGTTGCGGACGAGCCGGGCGATCCTGTCGGCGATGTGGTTGATGTGCAGGACTTCCTCGGCGGCGCCGAGCTCGACGGCGGCCCTGGGCATGCCCCAGACGACGCTGGAGGACTCGTCCTGGGCGATGGTCCGCCAGCCGAGGCGGCGGAGGCCCAGCATCCCGCGGGCGCCGTCGTGGAACATGCCTGTTAGCAGCGCGGCGACGCCCGGCCGGGGCCAGTTCCGCCCGACACTCTCGAAGAAGACGTCGACCGAGGGGCGATAGCAGGCGGAGACCGGCTCGGGGGAATAATGCAGGCGGCGATCGTCGCCGAGGACGACGTGGTCGTCGGTAACGGCGAGCAGGATCTCGCCGGCGGCCGGGCGGTGCCCCTCGGCGATCATGGTCACGGGCCGGTTGGCCTGCTCGGAGAGCCACTTGCCCAGCCCGGGGGCGAAGGCGGCGTCGACGTGCTGCACGATGACGACGCCCGCGTCGAGGTGCCGCGGCAGACCTCCGAGGATGTCGGCCAGGGCCTGGGGCCCGCCGGTGGAGGCCCCCAGCACGATCAGCGGGTCCAGCGGCGGGCCGGCCGCGAAGGGCGACTCCGCCGCCGAGGCGCCGGCCCTCACCTCGCTGCATCGCTCGCGCGGCGGCCGGTCGGGCTTGCCCACCAGCCGGCCGATCAGCTCGATCTTGTGCAGCAATACGGCCGCCCCGGTCACCTCGCCACGCGGGCCCAGCCGGGGCGTGTCGGTCGCGTCGAGCGCGCCATAACCCATCGCCTGGTACACCTGACCCAGGTTGCCGCTGACCGTCGAGGTGACGACCAGGATGGCGCACGGCGACTCGCCCATGATCCGCCGCGTCGCCTCGACCCCGTCGACCCCCGGCATCACCAGGTCCATCAGGATCAGGTCGGGCGGATTGGCCCGCGCCAGCGCGATCGCCTCGGCCCCGTCGGTGGCCGTCCACACGACCTCGTGCTCCGGCGACGACGTCAGCACCCGGCGCAACGCCTCGCGGGCCAGGGCCGTGTCGTTGGCGATCCCGATTCTCATGGAGTTGGCGTCGTGTCCTGGCTAGTGGCCGAGGGCTCGTGGGGCGACGATTGAACCGGCGGCGAGGCCGCGCCACAGCGGCCTCATCGACGCGATTGTACCATGCCGATGCGGCCTGCCGAGAGGGAGATCGAATCACTTGTCCTTGCGCCGCCGCGTCCCCGTGCTCCCACGACCGTATCGCGTTGGCGCCCACCGCTCAGGTTTCCAGGCCAAACCGGCTCGGATCGCCGAAATTCCCGTAGGTGAAGCGGTTGAGCAGGCGAAAGCCCGCGATGCCGTCAAACCCGGTCGGACATGACGGTACGCCCGCGACCCGCAGGGTATGGTCGAAGCTCAATGCAGGAATCCCGATACGGACCAGGTACACCGGGAACAATCCCGCATAGGCCCCGCCCAGTGTGATCGGGTAAGACGGGATGCCGCCACAAACGAGACAGTCCGTCTCGTTGACGACGAGTTCAAAGCCGGACTGCGCTCTGCCGGCCCCCGTATCTGCGATGACCTGACGGACCAGGGACGGACCTCCCGTGGTCGGCGAGAGGACGATTTCGATGATCGGTCGATGATTGACCAGGGGCCAGAGGATCTGGGGCATCAGCGCAGGGCCCAGATGTCTTCGACTCGGTCATAGTCCAGGCCGGCCTCAAAGCAAAACGTCCGGCTCGGATCCGGTTCGATCTGGCGCAGCCGCTCGACCACATCATCCGGGTCGTCGCCTGCCGCCACAACCTGGCCATCGACGAGCCCGACGAACTTGCCCGCGAAAGGCGAGCCGGGATCCTTCCGCGCCGCTTCGTTGATCTGGCGAGCCGCCTGGAGGTTGAGCGCCGAACAGGTCGTCGATTCTGACATGAGCGTCCTCCCTCGGGATGATCACTTCCCCCATCATAGCGAGCCCAACAAATCGACGAAAGCTTTCCGCTCCGGGAGGAGATCCTGAACATCGATAGGTGGAGCGCGAAGGGCCATGGCGTCCGACCCTTCCGGCTGGGATGATGCTCGGACCGCGATCGGCCGGTCGATCTCGCGGGAAGGGCCCGGTCCTGGACGAGCATCGGAGAGCGACCATGGTGCGGCGCGTTTTGATGGCGGTGCTGTGTCTGATGTTGTCCGTGGGGTCGGCCCGGGCGCAGGGCCCGTCTCGTCAACAACCTCGCCCCGCCAGGTCGCCGCAGGATCCGCCGGTCGTGCTGAGGCCGGCGCGGGTGTTCGACGGGATCGATCCCCTGCCCCACGAGGGCTGGGCGGTCGTCGTCGTCGGCGAGCGGATCGAGGCGGCCGGACCGGCCGGCGATGTCAAGGCGCCCGAGGGCGCCCGCACCATCGAGCTGCCCGGGATGACGCTGCTGCCGGGCCTGATCGACCTGCACACGCACGTTTTACTCCATCCCTACGACGAGGCCGTCTGGAACGACCAGGTCCTCAAGGAGCCGCTGGCCCTGCGGGTCTGCCGCGCGACCAACCACCTGCGCAGCATTCTGGACTCGGGCTTCACCACGATCCGCGACCTGGGCACCGAGGGGGCGATGTACGCGGACGTCGGGATCAAGCAGGCGGTCGACGACGGGATCGTGCCAGGCCCGCGGATGCTCGTCGTCACCCGGGCCATCGTGGCCACGGGCAGCTACGCGCCGAAGGGATTCGCGCCCGAGTGGCACATTCCCCAGGGCGCCGAGGAGGCCGACGGCGTCGACGCGTTGATCCGCGTCGTCCGCGACCAGATCGGCCGCGGGGCCAACTGGATCAAGGTCTACGCCGACACGGCGATGGGAGGCGGCCCGGTCCGGCCGTCGTTCACGCAGGACGAGATGAACCGGATCGTCGAGACGGCGCGCTCGGTGGGCGTCCCGGTGGCGGCCCATGCCACGTCGAAGGAAGGGATGCGCCGCGCGGCGATGGCGGGCGTGACGACGATCGAGCACGGCGACGGCGGCGACGAGGAGGTCTTCCGGCTGATGGCCGAGCGCAAGGTCGTGCTGTGCCCGACGCTGGCCGCGTTCGAGGCCTCGGCGCGTTATGCCGGGTATCGGCCCGGCTCGGGCCCCGAGCCGCCGCGGCTGCGGCGGGCCCGCGAGACGTTCAGGAAGGCCCTGGCCGCGGGCGTCGTCATCGCCAACGGCAGCGACATGGGCGTCTTCGCCCACGGCGACGGCGCCCGCGAGCTCGAGCTGATGGTCGACTACGGCATGAAGCCGGCCGACGCGCTCCGCGCCGCCACGGACGTCGCCGCGCGGACGATCGGCTGGCAGGATCGCATCGGCGCGGTCCGGCCGGGGCTCCTGGCCGACCTGGCCGCCGTCGAGGGCGATCCCACCGCCGATATCAAATCGCTGCGCCGCGTCCGGCTGGTGATGAAAGGGGGCCGGATTCATCGCAGGCCGTGACGCGAAGTGAGACGAATGGCGGCCGGGCGGCGCCGGCCGGCCGGCCGCATCCATCGTGGGCGAAACGACACGACCCGTCGATCCCTCACGCCTTCGACGGCCCGCGAGCGCCGGACCGGCCGCTTCTTCCAGGCGACTCGCCTGGATTGTTACTTCGCCCCGGGCTGAAGCTCGCGGCCGGTCTCCATCTGGACGTCCATCTCGCCGGCAATCTCCTGGCCTCCGGCCGACAGGGTCAAGGTCCCCTTGAGGTGCACCTTGTTCCGCTCCTCGACGATCCGGCCGGCCTCGCGGTCGAAGAGGATCGATCCCTCGGACGACTCGACCTTCAGGTCGCTCCTGGTGATCTTGGCCGGCGCCTGCGAGTCGACATCCTCCTTGAGCTTCGCATCGATCGTCGTGACCTTGATCCGGTCGAGCGTCCGGTCTCCCTTCTTCTCGGTCCCGACGTACTCGTACTTCCTCTTGAAGACCAGGTCATTGCCGCTGCCGCCCTGCATGTCCTCGGTCCGCTCCCACGGCTCGCCGGGACGGGCCAGGACGTCGGGCAGGTTGCTGTGGGACTGCTCGAACTGGCGCTTGAGCTTCTCGGCCGACATGCTGGAGCGGATCGCGTCGCGCACCTTGGGATCCAGCTTCTCGGCCTTTTCCTGGAGCTTCTCGGCCCCCTCGATCGCCTTCACCTTGTTCTGGCCGTCGAGCACGATCGTGTAGGCCGCCTCGGAGGCCAGCTTGAAGACGTCGCCCAGGAACTCGAGGTCGGGGTTGTCGATCCTGGGCTTACCCTCCGTCGAGTCGAACGTGACCTGGTTGCCGCCGATGAGACTGAGCTCCATCTTGAGCGATTCGATCTTCTCGTGGATCGGCAGGCTGGAGTCGGCCGCCCGCTTGCCGATCGCCTGCGACGCGACGATCGACTGATCGATGTCGGTCGGGATCTCCGTGCCGTTGAGGGTCAGGACCTGCTTCAACTTCGTCGAGATCTTGTACTTGAGCGTCTTCCCCTCGGGGTACTTGTACTCGAGCTTGACCTGGGCACGGGCCGGCGGCGCCGCGGCGAGCGTTCCGAACCCGACCGCCAGAACCACCAATGCCCCCACGCCCGCACGCGGAGTCTTCATCAGCCTTCCCCTTGTGTTGTGGATCACGAGCTGTCCCCGGGCGGACGACGACCGGGTGCGATTCGACCGGCCCGGCCGCATGCCACGTCCGGGCCGCGATCGCGCTGGTGGATTCGCCGCCGGGTCGCGGATATTGGCTTATTTCGAGACTCCTCGCTCAACGCCACCGCCCGGCCCCCCTCACCCCGACCTTCTCTGCTGAGGCGTTTCACCTTTCCGGGGAGGTGGACCAGGAATCGGGGAGCAGTCCATGGGCAGGTCGTCGCCGATCGCGATGGCCGCACCAGGCGGGCACGCCAATCCGCCCGAGCCCCGCCAGGATGCCTGCCATCGAACGCCCGGACGGGAAGAGACTGGCCATCGGCCACTCGCGGGCATACACTCACTTTCTAGAACCCCATCCGCGCTTGCCGAGCGCGTTGATCCAGGAAAAACAGCCGGGAGGAATCATGGCGACCGACACGACGAGCTGCCCGGTGATGAACGGAGCTCCGCAACACGCCACTACCAGGCCCCGGTCGAATCGCGACTGGTGGCCGAACCAGTTGAAACTGGAGATCCTCCACCAGAACTCCCCCCTGGCCAGCCCCCTGGGCGAGGACTTCGACTACGCCGAGGAGGTCAGGAAGCTCGACGTCGATGCCCTGAAGAAGGACGTCGAGGCGGTGATGACGACCTCGCAGGACTGGTGGCCGGCCGACTACGGCCATTATGGTCCGCTCTTCATCCGGATGGCCTGGCACAGCGCCGGCACGTATCGCATCTCCGACGGCCGGGGGGGCGCCTCGGGCGGCACGCAGCGGCTCGCGCCGCTCAATAGCTGGCCCGACAACGCGAGCCTCGACAAGGCCCGGCGGCTCCTCTGGCCGATCAAGCAGAAGTATGGTCGCAGGCTCTCGTGGGGCGACCTGATCGTCTTCGCCGGGAACTGCGCTCTCGAGTCGATGGGGCTGAAGACGTTCGGGTTCGGCTTCGGCCGCGAGGACGTCTTCGAGCCCGAATCCGACATCAACTGGGGCTCGGAGATCGAGTGGCTCGGCGCCGCGCGGTACGAGGGCGACCGGCAGCTCCAGAAGCCCTATGGCGCCGTGCAGATGGGCCTGATCTACGTGAACCCCGAGGGGCCCGACGGCAAGCCCGACCCGGTCGCCGCGGCGAAGGACATCCGCGAGACCTTCGGCCGGATGGCCATGAACGACGAGGAGACCGTCGCGCTGATCGCCGGCGGCCACACCTTCGGCAAGGCCCACGGCGCCGCCAACGCGGCCGAGTACTGCGGCCCCGAGCCCGAGGCCGCCGGAATCGAGGAGATGGGCCTCGGCTGGAAGAACAGCTTCGGCACCGGCAACGGCGACGACACGATCACCAGCGGCCTGGAAGGCGCCTGGACCTCCAACCCGGTGAAGTGGGACAACGGCTACTTCGAGAACCTCTTCGGCCACGAGTGGGAGCTGACGAAGAGCCCCGCCGGCGCCTACCAGTGGACGCCGAAGGACCCGTCCGCCCAGGGCACCGTGCCCGACGCGCACGACCCGTCGAGGCGGCACGCGCCCATCATGTTCACCACGGACCTCTCGCTGCGGATGGACCCGATCTACGAGCCGATCTCGCGGCGATTCCACAAGAATCCGGCCGAGTTCGCCGAGGTCTTCGCGAAGGCGTGGTACAAGCTGCTCCACCGCGACATGGGGCCGGTCTCGCGCCTGCTCGGCCCGCTCGTGCCCCCGCCGCAGGTGTGGCAGGACCCTGTGCCCCCGGTCGATCACGAGCTGATCGGGGCGCAGGACATCGCGCAGCTCAAGGCCAGGGTGCTCGCCTCCGGATTGTCAATCTCGCAACTGGTGACGACGGCCTGGGCCTCGGCGTCGACGTTCCGCGGCAGCGATAAGCGCGGCGGGGCGAACGGGGCGCGCGTTCGCCTCGCGCCGCAGAAGAACTGGGAGGTCAACCAGCCGGCCGAGCTGGCGAAGGTCCTGGAGGTCCTCGAAAAGGTGCAGAAGGACTTCAACGGCGCGCAGGCCGGCAACAAGCGGGTCTCGCTGGCCGACCTGATCGTCCTGGGCGGTTGCGCGGCCGTCGAGGCGGCGGCGAAGCAGGCCGGGCACGACATCCAGGTTTCCTTCACGCCCGGGCGCACCGACGCGACCCAGGAGATGACCGACGCCGAATCCTTCGACGTGCTCGAGCCGACGGCTGATGGCTTCCGCAACTACCAGCGCAAGGGGGACGAGCGCTCGATGCCCGACCTGCTGGTCGACCGGGCGCGACAGCTCAAGTTGACCGCCCCCGAGATGACGGTGCTGCTCGGCGGCCTGCGCGTGCTGAACGCGAATTTCGGGCAGTCCAACCTGGGCGTCTTCACCAGTCGGCCCGGGGCGCTCTCCAACGACTTCTTCGCGAACCTGCTCGACATGGGCACCGAGTGGCGGAAGTCCTCTCGTTGCGAGCACTTCTACGAGGGCCTCGACCGCAAAACAGGCCAGGTCAAGTGGACCGGCACGGCCGTCGACCTGGTCTTCGGCTCGAACTCGCAGCTCCGGGCCATCGCGGAGGTGTATGCCTGCGACGACTCGCAGGAGGCTTTTGTCCGCGACTTCGCCGCGGCGTGGAGCAAGGTGATGGACCTCGACCGTTTCGACCTGGGCGCGAACGGGGCGAGGGGTTAACCGCCAGGCGAACCGGCGACGTGAGTCGCCGGGTTCTTTTCCTTCATGAGCCCGCTGAGGCTTTCCGGTCGGTCCGGGAGGGCGAGCCTCCCGGCGAGCCCTCCCCCGCGGCTCGGCAGGAGCCTCGTCCTCCCATCAACCAGACCGCATCAGCGGGTCTGTGTATCAGGCTTCAGGCATGACCCGGCGCCTCACGTCGCCGGTTCGCCAGGCGGGACGGGCCCATCGAATGCGGAGCCAGTCCCCGCTCCCTCACCAACGGAGTCCTCCATGAGCCGTGCCCTCCTGATCATCGACGTGCAGAACGAGTATTTCACCGGCGCGCTGCCGATCACCCATCCGGTCGGGCACCTCGAGCAAATCCTCAAGGTGATGGACGCCGCGGCGGGCCGTATTCCGACGGTGGTCATCCAGCATCATTCGGAGAGCGAGAACCTGCCGATCTTCCGCAAGGGGACCCGCGAGTGGGAGCTGCACCCCGAGGTCGCGGCCCGGCCGTACGACCTGCGGATCGAGAAATCCCTGCCCGGCAGCTACACCAGCACGCCGCTGGAAGAGTGGCTCCGGGCGCGCGGGATCGACACCGTGACCATCGCCGGCTACATGACCCACATGTGCTGCGACACAACCGCCCGCCAGGCCGTCCACCGCGGATTCAAATCCGAATTCCTCAGCGACGCCACCGGCACGCTGCCGCTCTCCAACGCCGGCGGGAATGTCACCGCCGAGGAGCTCCAGCGCTCGATCCTGGCCGCCCAGGCGCAGTTGCTCAGCGAGGTCCTGCCCTCCGAGCGCTGGCTCGAGCGGCTGTGACGGGCCCGTCATTCCGTCCCGACGCCGCCACCACGCCTTTCAGCGCCGCCGGGGACGCCACGCGGCGCGGCTGCCGTCCATCCCGCACTGGTAGCGCAGGCACTCGACGACGTGCGCCGCGGTGCCGTCCGATCGGACGACCCAGACCGGCCTCTTGTCCCCCGGCTTCTCGCTGTAGATCCGCTTCATCCGCTCGGGGTCTCGCCAGTAGGCCTCATTCGTGTGCCGGAACGAGATCCACGAGCCGTCGGGCGACCACGCGGCGGGGGTCGAAACGCCACCCAGGTGCGTGAGCTGTCGAGGAGCCGTCTCGCCCTCGGCGTCGACCGTGAACAGCTCCAGGCCCTCTCGGACCTTGAAGGCGTACACCAGGCTCCTGCCGTCGGGCGACCAGTCGGGGAACACCGCGCCCCAGGAGTTCGCCTCCTTGACGACCTGGCGGCGATGCGAGCCGTCGGCGTCCATGACGAACACGGTCACGCCGCCGGGTGCCTCGCCGGTGAAGGCGATCCTCTTCCCGTCGGGCGAGAGGACGGGGTCGTGGCCGGGTCCGAGGACTCGCATGCCACTTCCATCGGGCCCGACGACGGCGATCCGGGCGCGCTCGTCGTGGAGGCCGAAGACAATCCGGTCGCCGACCCAGCTCGGCATGTAGGCCACCGCCGGGGATTTGAGGTCGGTGACGCGCCGGACGTTCGCGCCGTCGATGTCCGCGACGTAGAGGTTGAAGACACCGTCGCGATCGGACGTGAACGCGAACCGCCTGCCGTCGGACGACCAGCACGGGTAGCGGTCCTCCGACCGGGGGCTCCGGGTGAGGTTCGTCGCGTCACCGGAGGTGGGATCGACGAGGAACACCTCCGTGTCGCCCGTCCTCACCGAGGTGATCAGGAACCGATGGCCGTGCAGGTCGGTGTCGGCGTTGGGGCCGGCCGTCACGAGGCCGATCGCGGCGATCAGTAGCATCATTCGTGTCGTCTCCTCGAGTGAATGTCGTTGCGGGCGCGTTCACCTCGCCGTCCCGAGCGGATCCTCCAGCCGATACACCAGCGACTTGCCCTTGTAGTCCTCCTCGACGAAGACCAGGTAACTCCCGTCCCTTCGCCGGATGGCCCGGATGCCGTCGCGGAAATCGACCCAGCCGCTCTCGCCGTGGACCTCGGGGCCGGGCTTCATGGACCCGACCGCTGAACCGTCGCGCAGGTTGTAGACGAAGACCTCGGCGCTCTTGCAATCGACGGCGAACGCCAGGTCTCCGGCATACGCGATCGAGACGATGAACCGTTTCTCGCCGACATACGGCAGGTCGATGCGATAGCGGAGCTTCGGACTCTTGCTCCAATCATCGTACCGGACGATCACGGTCCCGGCCGTCCCCCACTCGCCGTTGGAGATCGGCCGGTCCTTCGTCTGGCCGCTCAGGTACATCGTATCGGTTTCGGGGATATATTCGGTCCGCAGCAGGTCGGTGAACGGCGACGGCATCGGCGAGTGCTCGGGCCTGGGGTCGTACTGGGGATTGTGGTGCGAGTCCAGGCCCCGGAATCGCCATCGCCAGATGCCCGACTCGCGGCCCGCCTGCCAGATATCGCCCCGGGAATCGACGTTGCTGGCCCAGTACTCGCCGTCCGGTCCGGTCGTCGGGACATATTCGCCGGCCGCCATCCGGCCGTCGCCGTCGGCATCGCGCCAGAACCACCGTCCGGCCGCGGGCTGGCCCGGCGGCGACCAGCCGTCGTCGGCCTTGATCGGTCCGCTGCTAAGCACGGTCGCGGGCACGGCGAGATCCCCGTCGATCCGGTAGATTCCCAGGACGCCCTGCCACATCCCGCGCTGGCAGAGGAACCGCTCGCCGCCGAGAGTTCGCACCGACGTGCCGCACTGGAGCCCCGGGAAATGCAGCCTCAGATCGTGCGGATAGCGGTGCGGGTCGAGCGTGTGGGCCTCCCATCGCCAGTTCTTCCCGGGCGGGGCATCGGGGTCGAAGCGGTAGCGATCGTCGGCCGTGAAGACGTCGCGGCCGTCGGAGGCCGGGTCGGCGTCGGCGACATCAACGAATTCGAGGCCGAGCAATTCCCAGAGCAACTGGCGTCGGGGCGAGAAGGCGCGAAGGACCGTCCCGCCGCGCGGGACGTTGCAACTGACGTAGAGGTTCCCGGCCGCGTCGCAGCCCGCGCCTGTCGGGCCGGCGAACCGCCAGGGGCCGGCCTTGCCGGGCTCGGGCCCGGCGAACATGCCGCCCTCCTCGCCGAGCGACTCGACCAGCCGGGGCGGACTCTGCTTGATGTCGAAGGCATGGATCTGCTGCTGCGGCCCGTTGTCGCAGACGAGCAGCCGGCCCTCGTGGTCGAACCCAAGTCCACTCGGCGCGGAGCCGGCCGGCAGCGGCAGGGCCTCGAGCCGGAGCCGGCCGTCGGCCGAGTACGACGCCACGCGCTTCCCACCCTCGCAGATCACCCAGAGGTTGCCCCCGGCATCGGTCGCGAGCCGGCCGGGCCGAGGCGCGGGGAACTCGCGAAGGATCTTCATGGTTTCGGCGTCGATGACCTGGATCCTGTCGAAGGCCGTATCGGCGACGAAGAGTGCCCTGGCGGTCGCCGCGACCCCTCGCGGAATCAGGGCGTGATTGTCCGGCGCCTCGCGGAAGGCGACCATATTCCTGAACCGGGTCTTGCCGCCCGGGAATGGCGCGTGCTTGCCGTCGCGGGTGTAGCGGCTCACGCCGAAATAGCAGATCGGCTTCTCGCGCTGGGCCTCGCCGGCTTTGGCCTCGGGCTGGTTCTCGAGGCCGCAGGTATGAGCATAGAAGAAATAACGATCGTTCGCGGCGACGGCGAAACCGGCCCTCATGTGGGTATCGGGGAGCTGTCCGGCGATCTCGCCGTTCTTGTACAGACCGACCTCGCGGCCGCCCTCATCCCAGAAGCTCCCCACGACGAGCGTGCCGTCGGGCAGGACCTGCATCGACTCGGCGGCGTTCTGGACCCAGCTCGGCCCGCCGCCGAAGGTGTTGCCGACCCACGAGGTCGTGTAGCGCAGCGGCCCCGCACCCGGCCGGTCCTCGGCGCGAGCGGATTGGCCGACCACAAGGGCCGAGAGAGCGATAAGGATTGCGTTTCTCATGACCGGAAGGCTCCGTGAGTCCCGTGGGCTTGCTCTTCTTTCGAATCGACCTTGGCTCTGCTTCAATACTCTCAATGACCCATCTTGCCGGGTTCGGGGTATCCGCGCGCCTCGTCGTCGAGGACGAGGACCCAGTCGTGCCCCTTGCCCTGGGATGGAGGCGGAAACTCCTTGCGGCCCGCTCGGGGGAATGTCCCGATCGCCCGGGCCTGGCCGTTGCGGGGGTCGTACCACGAGGCTCGCAGCCGCTTGCCGGCGAGCTTCTCGAGGTTCACCGTGAAAGGCTTGCCCGAGGGCGAATAGACGAAGGCGTAGCTGCCGTCCTCGGCGCGGGTCGCCTGGAGATGATCCGAGCCCCGGCCGAAGTCGGAGGCCAGCAGCGACTGGTCGGGGATGCGAACGAGGACGGGGCGCGATTCCACCAGCGCGCGGGCATGCTGCATCTGCGAGGCGCCGGGGAGATCCTTCGCCGACCGCCAGGGCGTCCGCGCCGCGGTGATCGGCGCCCGGCCCGGGGCGAGGAACTGCCAGATGTCGTGGCAGCCGTAGGTGTGCCCACAGGCCCCGGCGAACAGCGACCAGTAGGCGGACTTGCGGACGTCGGACTCGTCCAGATAGCCGTTCTTCGGGTTGAACTCGGCGGGATGGTCCTCGTAGCCCGGCTTGCCATCGAGGCAGGGTTTGGTCGGCTTGCGGGCATGATCGGCGGCGATCATCGCGTAGTTGGGGTGGTTGTAACCGTGGCCCGACTGGATCATGTTGAACGCCAGCCAGTCCTCGCCCTGGAACCACTTCGACGAGCCCTGGCCTCCCGGCGGGTGGAACGTCATCAGATGCCGCCCGCCATCCCCCTTGCGCAGGCCCCGGGCCATCGCGACGACGATCGCCCTCTGACGGTCGTTCTCGACGGGCCGGTCGCCGCCGAGGATCCAGATGATCGGCCGGTCCCGGTAGCGCCGGCCGACGTACTCGCCGAACGATTCGGCCGTCTGGGGCGTGAAGATCCCGCGGCCGTCGTGCCACCAACTGCCCCAGGTGGGGAGCATCCCGACGACCAGCCCCAGCCGCTCGGCCTGATCGACGACGAAGTCCACGTGCTGGAAATACGCCTCGACGGGCCGGGTCGGATCCTTCGCCTCGAGTGGCCGATGGCCGTAGGCATTCGGCACGTCGAGCCCGCCGTGCTCGGCCAGGACGACCGCCTGGATGACCGTGAAACGCTTCGCGGCCCGGTCCTTCAGGTACACGGTGGCCTCGTCGCGGTCGAGCCGGTGGAAGAGTTCCCAGGCGGTGTCGCCGAGATAGAAGAACGGCCGGCCGTGCTGGTCGACCAGGAAGCGGCGGTTGTCGCTGACGCGTACGGGATACGGCGTCTCCTTGACGGATCGGCTCGCGGCGGGGGCACCGAGTGCGAGCGCAAACGTGCCGAAGAACTCCTCGGTCATTATCTGGGGATTGATACCCGTGGCGTCGAGGTAATGATACTCGCCCGCGGGGGCGTCCTCGTGCGACCAGGCCGCGGTCACCCGCACCTTCTTGACCCCGGTCCACGTCTCGGGACGGTAGAGCAAAAAGGTCCCGGCCCCGTCGGCGAACCCGTCGTCCCGGTCGGGCTTCTGCTTGCGAGTGCTCCGCTCCCAGAATCTCCGGGCGACCTCCTTCATCGAGCGGACGATCTCGGAATCGGGCAGGCCGTCGAAGCGGCCCGGGGGCATGACCGGCGGATCGGGACGCTGCGGCCACCAGAGCGGGCTGGCGCCGAAGTTCACCAGCTTGCAGCGGGTGGCCACGATGAAGTTGGCCCAGGGGTCGGTGCCGTTGTAGCCGTCGATATCGGTCATCATGACGACCATCCGCCCGGCGATCGATGGGTCGCTCAGGTAGGCGCTCGCCACCGTGCCGAGCGGGCCGCCGACGATCACCACCAGCGGCTTCTCGGGGCTGGCGCCCCGCGCCTCGCGGACAATCAGGTCGGTCCCCGCCGAGGAGACGGGCTTCGTGTCCTCGACCTTGCCGCTGGCCGGCCGGCTCAGGAGCCGGTCGGCGCCGATGGTCAGCTCGGGGACGTTGCGGAATCCCGCCCGGCGGGCGATCGCCAGGTCATGCTCGAAATCCTTGCGGCCGTCCTCCACCCGGTACTGCCGCCCGTGGTCCCACTCGTCCTTCGAGAGGATGAAGCCCCGGAGGTTGGCCTTGCCGAGATTGGCCCTGGCCAGGAGGTATTCATCGTCGTTGGTGTCCCCGAGCCAGTCGTTGTCGTAGACGACCGGGCAATCGGCGGGCAGGCGCCGCAGCTCGTCCCAGGTCACGGGAGGCGCGGCGGACGCCATCTCCAGGGGCAAGGCCATCAGCAGGAATAGACCCGGTAATCTGCGCATCATCACGGCCAACCTCGACGACGAAGGACTGCGGCCGCGAGCGGCTCGCGCTCGCGGCCGGGTGACCCGGCTTCTCCGGTGGACATGGACTATTTGACTCCCGGCAAGCCGGAACCGCGATCCGCGATTGCGGAAATCTGTTCCGATTTTACGTCATCCCTTATACTGGTGAGCATGACGACCCACCCGGCCCGGATCGGACTGGTGTTCAACTATAACCTGACCTATTACCGGGACATCGTGCGGGGGATCTGTGCGTTCGCCGCGTCGAGGCCCGGGTGGGCCTTCACGCCGGTCGCCCCCGATCCGGACGCCATCGCGTCGATCCGCCCGCTCGAGCTCGACGGGCTGATCGCCCACATCTTCACTCTCGACCTGGCCGAGTCCGTCGGCCGCCTCGGCCAGCCGGTGGTGAACGTCTCGGGGGTCCTGCCCGACCTGAAGATCCCGCGCGTCATGGCCGATCACGAGCAGGCGGGCCGGCTGGCCGCCGGGCATTTCCTCGACCGCGGGCTCCGCCATTTCGGCTTCTTCGGCTACACCGATCACGCGTTCTCGAAGGGACGCGAGGCGGGCTTTCGCCGCGAGGTCGAGCGGGCCGGGTTCGAGGTCTCCAGCTATCTCTCGGACGATCCGCTGCATCCGGAGCCAAGCGGCCTCTGGCGGTGGAACGACGGACTCCAGGGCTGGCTTGCCGGCCTGCCCAGGCCGGCCGGGGTGCTGGCGAGCCACGACATTCAGGGCGTCCAGCTCTCCGAGATCTGCCACCGGGCGGGCCTTCGCGTACCGGACGACCTGGCGCTCCTGGGCGTGGATAACGACGATTTGCTCTGCCAGATGGCGAGGCCGCCGCTGTCCAGCGTCGCCCTCCCGGCCGAGCGGATCGGCTTCGAGGCCGCGCGGATGCTCGAGGGCTTGATCTCCCGCCGGGGAAAAAAGGACCGCGTTCGGCCCCGCACGCTCCTGTTGCCGTCGCCGGGCGTTGTCACGAGGCCCTCGTCGGACATCCTGGCGATCGACGACGAGGACGTGGCGGCAGCGGTCCGGTTCATCCGGACGCATGCTCACAGGCCGATCGGAGTCGCCGCCGTGCTCGACGCCGTGGCCACCTCGCGGCGATCGCTGGAGCGCCGGTTCGTGAAGGCCCTGGGGCGCGGCGTCGCCGAGGAAATCCGCCGGGTCCGCCTGGATCGGGCCAGGGTCCTGCTGGCGGACACCGACCTGCCGATCGCCCGGATCGCCGGGGACTCGGGCTTCTCGGAGGCGAAGCACCTCTCGACCGTCTTCCGCCGGGAGACCGGCCTGACGCCGACCGAGTACCGCAATCAGTCCCGCGCCCGCTGACGCCCGGGCCATCGTGACGCGCCGGCTTCGAGGGAACCCTCGCCATCCCCCAATCCAATCGCGAGCGAACATCGTCCATGCCGGTCGGCCCCCCACGATCCCGTGCTCGGCGCTCCTGCTCGCTTGCCCTGAGACCCGGACGGAGCGATCATGAGCGGATCTGATCCGGACACCCGTTCCCACCGGAGACCCGACGATGGAAGCGATGACGCGCAGGACCATCCTCCAGGGAGGCGCCGCGGGCCTGGCCCTCGCCGGCGCGTCGGCGAACGGCTCGGCCGAGGGGCGGATCGCCGTCGGGCTGATCGGCGCGGGGGGGATGGGCAGCAATCATCTCCGGCTCCTCGCCGCCCGGCGCGATGTCGAGATTGCCTACGTCTGCGACGTCGATCGTGGGCGGCTGGCCGAGGGCATCTCGGTCGTGGAGAAGGCCTCGGGCAAGGCCCCCGCGGGCGTGCAGGATCTCCGTCGCATCCTCGACGACCGGCGCGTGGAGGCCGTCTGGATCACGACCCCCGATCACTGGCACGCGCCGGCGGCGATCCTCGCCCTCGCCGCGGGGAAGCATGTCTATGTCGAGAAGCCCTGCTGCCACAACATCCGTGAGGGGCGGCTGATGGGCGAGGCGGTGGCCCGCTCCGGCAAGCCGCTCCAGGTGGGCACACAGAGCCGCAGCACGGCTGTCGTCCGGGACGCCATCGACCGCGTCCGCGGCGGGGCGATCGGCGAGGTCCTGGTGGCCAAGGCGTGGAACAGCCAGCTCCGACGCTCGATCGGCAAGACGAAGCCCTCCCAGCCGCCGCCCCAGCTCGACTTCGACCTCTGGCTCGGGCCGGTGCCCGAGGTCCCGTACCGGTCGAACCTGCTGCCCGGCATCTGGCGATGGTGGTACGACTTCGGTTGCGGCGACATCGGCAACGACGGCGTGCACGACCTCGACGTGGCCGCCTGGGGACTGGGCGTCGACACCCACCCGAGTCGGATCGCCTGCCTGGGCGGCAAGTCGTTCTTCGACGACGACCAGCAGTTTCCGGACACCCAGTACGCCGTCTTCGAGTACCCCGATGCGGCCGGACCGGGCCGGGCCAAACGACTGATCTTCGAGCAGCGGATCTGGTCGCCTTACGTCCAGGAGGGCTACGAGAACGGCGCGGCGTTCTACGGCACGCGCGGGGTTCTCGTCATCGGCCACTCGGTCGGCTGGACGCTCTACGGGCCCAGGAACAAAAAGATCGCCGAGCGCACCGGACCCGCCGACCTGGCGGCGCATCATCAGAATTTCCTCGACTGCATCCGCGGGACGTCGCAGGCCCCCCATGCCGACGTGATGGCCGGGCACCGCGCGGCCACCCTGGTGCACCTGGCCAACATCGCGGCGAGGGTCGGGAGGGTCCTTCAGTTCGACCCGCGGTCGGAGGAGATCCTCGGCGACAGCGAGGCCGCCGCGATGGTCGGCCGCCGCTACCGCGCGGGTCACTGGGCGGCGCCGGTGGCGACCTGACGGCCGGAAAGACAGAGGCGGGCAGTCGATCCCTCGATTTCGGCTGCCCGGCCCCGCGCTCAGCTCAGGAACGGGGCAGCCGGGTCAGCGGGTGCGCGTCGCGATCGGCGAGGGGCCAGGTGACCATGCCGCCGCGACCGTGCGAGGCGTAGCAGGCCAGGATCATCTCGATCGCGGTCCGGCCCGCCCTCACGTTCGTTCGCGGCTGGGTGTCCGTCTCGACGGCGTGGATCAGGTCGGCCACGATGGCGCGGTTGCCGGCGACCAGGTCGTTGGCGGCGCCGGAACTGGACTTATCGGCTCCGGCTTCCGTGATCGGGGACCACGCCGCCCGTGCAGTACCGGTACCGGTGCCGATGCCGGTCCAGGCGGGATCCTTCAGGAGAAAGGCCGGGGGCATCCAGCCGGTCCCCGTCCAGATGCAGCCCTTCGAGCCGGCGATCGTCAGCCCGAAGCGACGGCCCGGCTCCTTCGGGCGGGCCGTGGCGAAATGGGCGACGGCGGGGAAATTCCTGAAGCCGAACATGGCGTCGATCCGGTCGCCCGCGAGCGGTCCGATCCCCTCGGGGCCCCGGCGGACGTCGGCCGGCCCGACCGCTCGCCCCTGGCTCGTCACGCGGGCGAAGCACCACGACGGCTCGCCGAGCAGGTCGTGGCAGAGATCCAGGATGTGCACGCCCAGGACCATCAGGTCCTCGCCGCCGCCCCGACGGTCCTCCTTGCCCCGTCCCCGAAGCTCGAGGATCTCGCCGATCGCCCCCTCGGCGATCATCGCCTTGATCCGCTCGTAGCGGGGGCTGTACCGGGTCTGGAAGGCCATCGCGAGCTTCACGTGCGACCGCTCGCACGTCTCGACGATCGCGTCGCACGCCGCCAGGTCGGGCGCCATCGGCTTCTCGCAGAGGATGCCCAGGACCCCGCGCTCGGCGCACGCCAGGATCATGTCCCTGTGGCCGTCGAGCCATCGCGGCGCCACCGCGACGAACTGGGGCCGCTCGCGCTCCAGCATCGTGCGATAGTCCTCGTAGGCATGCTCGACCCCCAGGCGCTTCGCCGCCGCGGCGCGGCCCGCGGCGTCCTCGTCGGCGACGGCGACAACCTGCAATTTCTCCTGGTGCAACAGGGCGAGGTCGAGGCCGTGGCCGTAATCTCCGCGGCCGGTCCGGCCGATGACCGCCGCGCGATAGGGGGGAGCGAACATGTTCAGAGTCCTCCTCGAGCCTGGGACGAGGCCCCGATCTTCGTCCGCCGATCGGCTCCGGTCAAACAAAAAGGCCGGGAGCCGCTTGGATCGGGATCGTCGAAGAGGATCACTCGATCCCCAGCTCGCGCTGGATCTCCTCGAGCGGGACGCCTTTTGTCTCGGGCATGACGAACAGGGCCCACAGCAGTTGCAGGAACATCATCGACGCGTAGAAGACGAAGACGCTCCCGGCGCCGATCTTCCCGACGATGATCGGGAAGGTCCACGAGATCACCGCGGCCATGATCCAGTGCGTCGCGCTGCCCAGCGCCTGGCCGGCGGCACGCACGCGATTCGGGAAGATCTCGCTGATGAACACCCAGATCACCGCCCCCTGGCTAAACGCGTGCGAGGCGATGAACAGCATCAGGCCGGCCAGCACGACCGCGTTGCCGATCGTCGTGAACTTCTCGCCGTAGGTGATAAACGCCCACGCCGTCGTCCCCAGGCTAATGAGGTAGCCGATCGACCCGATCACCATCAGCCGGCGGCGGCCGAAGTGGTCGATGACCAGCATCGCCAGCATCGTGAAGACCAGGTTCGTCCCGCCCACGGCCACCGCCTGGAGCAGCGCCGAGTCGACGTCGGCACCCGCCTTCTTGAAGATTTGCGGGGCGTAGTACAGCACCGCGTTGATCCCCGAGAGCTGGTTGAACGCGGCGATCGCCACCGCCAGCAGGACCGGCTTGCGATACGCCGGCCGGAACAGCGATTCGCCCTCCTTGTGGTGCTCGGGATCGATCGAGGCCCGGATGTCGGCGATCTCCTGTTCGACGCTGACGCCGTCGACGCCCAGCCGCGTCAGCACCGCGCGAGCCAGGTCGATCTGGCCCCGGCCGACCAGCCAGCGGGGGCTCTCGGGTGTGGTCCACAGCAGGAGGAAGAACAGGGCCGACGGAGCCGCCATGACGCCCAGCATCCACCGCCATTCCGACGCGCCCAGATGCAGCCTCGCGATGAAGTAGTTCGACAGAAGCGCCAGCAGGATGCCGAGGACGATGTTGAACTGCTGGATCGCGACCAGCCGGCCCCGATAGCGTGCCGGGGAGATCTCGGCGATGTAGAGCGGCGAGACGACCGAGGCGCCGCCCACCGCGACGCCGCCCAGAAAGCGCATGATGAGGAACGAGGTCCAGTCCCCGGCCACGGCGGTGCCGAGCGAGGTGGCGAAATAGAGCACGGCCAGCACGATCAGCACCGCCCTGCGGCCCAGTACATCGGCCGGCCGGCCCGCCAGGATCGAGCCGAAGATGGTCCCGATCAGGGCGATGGCGACGGTGAACCCCAGACCCCAGTCCGACAGCGTGAAGACCGATCTCAGCGCGTCGGTCGTCCCCGAGATCACCACCGTATCAAACCCGAACAGCAGGCCGCCCAGGGCGGCGACCAGCGCGCTGCCGATCAGCGTGCCCGTCAGCGAGGCCGGGGCGGCAGTGACTGGGGCCGGTCGAGGTTCGTTCGCATTCAAGGGCAGGGCTCCGGTTGGTCAGGGATCCGGTCTTCGGTCCTCGGTCTTCGGTCTACGAGCAGTGCGGCCGTAAAAGCGCTGCCCACCTCGACCGGCACTTCCGAATGATCCGGCCTGACCCGCCGCCGTACAAGAGGCTCCCGGACGGCGCGCGTGCCGGCGGCGCCGACGCGAAATGCCGCAGCGCCTCTCGGCCCCGGACGAAATGATACCCGACGTCCGCCGGGAGGCCGGATGGCCTCGGGGACCCGGGAGGAGACGATCACGGGCGTAATCGTTCCGTTCAGACCAGCTCGCGGATCGTCTCGACGGTGGGCGGCAGGATCGACACCGGGCGATTCGATTTGTCGTTGATGAAGGCGTGCGGGTCGATCCCCATGTTGTGGTAGATCGTCGCCAGCACGTCCTGGTAGTGCACCGGCCGGCTCGCCGCCGAGCCGCCCAGCTTGTCGGTCGAGCCGATCACCTGGCCCACCCGCATCCCGCCGCCGGCGAGCATCGCCATGCTCACCCGCGCCCAGTGGTCGCGGCCGGCGTCCTTGTTGATCTTCGGCGTCCGGCCGAAATCGCCCCAGGCCACCACGGTGACGTCGTTTTCCAGGCCCCGGTTGTGGATGTCCTCGATCAGCGCCGAGACCGCCTGGTCGAAGATCGGCAGTTGCTGCTTGAGCCGGGCGAAATTGCCGCCGTGCATGTCCCACGAGCCGAACGCGATCGTCACGCACCGCACCCCGGCCTCGACCAGCCGGCGGGCGATCAGGAACTGGTCGTTATACCTCGGCGCGGCGTCGTCGATGTGCTGCGGCGAGCCGAAGCCATACCGGGCGCGGAGCCTCGGATCCTCGCGTGAGAGGTCCAGTGCCCGCGCGACCTTGTCGGAGGTCAGCACGTCGAAGGCGCGGCGATAGGCGCTGTCCATGCCGCCCACCTCGACGGTGTCGGCACACCGGCGGAACTGATCGAACTGGCCGAGCAGCGCCCGGCGCCGGTCGAACCGCGGCGGCGGGACGTCGGCCGGGGGCTTCAACAGCGCCAGGTCCTCGCCTTCCATCCGCGCCGGCTTGTACGTGTGGCCGAGGAAGCCCGGCCCGGGGCTGCTATAGGGCCGGTGCTGCATCACCGGCGACAGGTCGATAAAAGGCGGCACCACGGGGTCCACGGGCCCCTGCACCCGCGCGATCACCGAGCCGAAATTGGGCCTTCCCTCGCGATCGGCCTGGCCCATCGGGTAGCCGGTGATCGTCTGAGCGCTCGAGTGCTCATCGCGCAGGCCGACGATCGAGCGGATCACGGCGACCTTGTCCATCATGCCGGCGAGCCTCGGCAGGTGCTCGCAGATCTGGATTCCGGGGACGCGGGTGTCGATCGGCCGGTACTCGCCGCGGATGCCCTCGGGCGCCTCGGGCTTGAGGTCAAAGGTATCCTGGTGCGACGGGCCGCCCGTCAGGTAGATCATGATGACGGATTTGTGCGACGAGCCCGAGGCCCGCATGCCGGTGCCGGAGCCGCCGGCGCTCGCGGCCCGCGTCGCCTCCTCGGCGCGGAGCAGCTCGGGCAGGGCCAGGCCGCCCATCGCCAGCCCGCCGAGCTTCAGGAACGACCGCCGCGAATGGCCGTCGCAGAACCGATGATCCCCGCCCTGGCCCCACAAGGTCAGCATGATCCATCCCTCTCCTGGCGCGGCGGGGCCGGCTTCGGCCCCTGGAACTCCGGGTTGCATCCCGACTGTCCGACGGGTGGCGGACAGCAAAATCCTTGGCGGAAAGTCGTCCTTCGACCCATCAGATCAGCTCGCGGATCGGCTCGGCGGTGGGCGGGAGGATCCAGACCGGTCGGTCGGCCTTGTCGCGGATGAAGGCGTGGGGGTCGATCCCCATGTTGTGGTAGATCGTCGCCAGGACGTCCTGGTAGTGCACCGGCCGGCTCGCCGCCGAGCCGCCCAGCTTGTCGGTCGAGCCGATCACCTGGCCCACCCGCATCCCGCCGCCGAAGAGCATCGCCGAGCTCACCGGCGCCCAGTGGTCGCGGCCGGCGTTCTTGTTGATCCTCGGCGTCCGGCCGAACTCGCCCCACACGACCACGGTGACGTCGTTCTCCAGGCCCCGATTGTGGATGTCCTCCACCAGCGCCGAGACGCCCTGGTCGAAGACCGGCAGGTGCCTGCGCATCAGGTTGAAGTTGTCGCCGTGCGTGTCCCAGAAGCCATAGGCGACGGTCACGACCCGCGCCCCGGCCTCGACCAGCCGGCGGGCGATGAGGAACTGGTCGTTCATCATCGGCGCGGCGTCGCCCAGGGGCTGCGGCGAGCCGAAGCCATAACGGGCGCGGAGCCTCGGGTCCTCGCGCGACAGGTCCAGCGCCCGCGCGACCTTGTCGGAGGTCAGCACGTCGAAGGCGCGGCGATAGGCGCTGTCCATGCCGCCGACCTCGGTCGTGTCGAGGCGGCGGCGGAAGTCGTCGAACTGGCCGAGCAGGGCCCGGCGGCGGTCGAACCGCGGTGGCGGGACGTCGGCCGGCGGCGTCAGGAGTGCCAGGTCGTCGCCCTCCATGCGCGCCGCCTTGAACGAATGGCCGAGGAAGCCCGGCCCGGGGCTGTTATACGGCTTGTGCTGCATCACCGGGAACAGGTCGATGAAAGGCGGCACGACCGGATTGACCGCTCCCTGCACGCGGGCGATCACCGAGCCGAAGCTGGGCTTCCCCTCGCGCTGGCTCTGCCCCATGGGGAAGCCGGTGACGTTCTGGAAGCTCGAGTGCTCGTCACGCAGGCCGACGATCGAGCGGATCACGGCGACCCTGTCCATGATGCCGGCGATCCTGGGCAATAATTCGCCGATGTGGACCCCCGGCAGGCGGGTGGAGATCGGCTTGAACTCGCCGCGGATACCGTCGGGGGCGTCGGGCTTGAGGTCGAACGTGTCCTGGTGCGCCTGGCCGCCGGCCAGGTAGATCATGATGACGGATTTGTGAGGCGAGCCGGCCCGCCGCCCTGCCCCGCCGGGGCTCAGGTCGCGCGAAGCCTCCTCGGCGCGCAGGAATCCCGGCAGCCCCAGGCCGCCCATCGCCAGCCCGCCGAGCTTCAGAAACGATCGCCGCGAATGACCGTCGCAGAATCGACCGCCCCCGCCCGGGCCCCACAAGGTCAGCATCGCGTCCCCTCCCACGCCGAGGCCCGACCGGCTCCGGTCCGATGGATCCTCATCATCGTCCTGCTGTCGGACGACTGTTAAACAATAATGTAACCCAGGAGGAGGGTTGGGGCAAGTCGGGACCCGGCGGGCGGTTCCCTGGTGGTGAGGAGAGAAGGCCTCATCAGGCGAGTTCGCCCGGTCCAGTAGACGATTGCGAGGACCGCCTGCGGGGCAGAGTCGAGTGGAATCACCCGCCGGTTTTCGGGAGGGACGGGATGCCCCGCGAGTGGGACAGCACGACGTTCCCCTGCGAGTTCGCCGCGATCGTGTGGCCCTGCACGACGATGCCGTTGCATGAAGCCCGGCGCCCTCGGAGCCCTTCCAACGAAATGGCCCCCCGGGACACATCCCGATCGGGGATGTGCCCCACAGGGGGACCACCAGGGCGCGGGTGATCGAAGTTCAACCGAGTCCCGTCAGGCGCCGCGACCAGAAAGGCGGACGGCCGCGCTCGTCCGGACCTGGCTGCGGGCATTGCCCGAGATCACGTTGCCCATCGGCATGCCGTTGCCGACCTGATTGCTGCCGGCGTGAATGACGGCGACGCCGTCCTGGCGGTTGCCCAGCGCGGGGTTGCCCTGGGCGTTCGTGCCGACGTAGTTGCCGGTCATCACGTTGCCGGTCGCGCCGCCGGTGATCAGCACGCCGTTCCCCCGGTTGCCCGAGATCAGGTTGCCCTGCGGCGGGCGGACACCCACGTTCCCGCTGCTGCTGCCGCTGCTACTGTCGCCGCCCACGGGTGCCAGGCCGCCGATCTGGTTCCCCGACGCGCCCCCGTCGAGCAGGATGCCGTTCTTCGCGTTGCCGCGCGCGAGGGTGCCGCTGGCGTTGGTGCCGATGTTGTTCATGCCGATCCGGACGCCCGAGGCGCCGTGGATCGCGATGCCGTTGCCGCGGTTGCCGCTGATGACGTTCGACAGCCGGAAGCCCAGGTTGACCGTCGCCTGGTACGAGATGATGCCCCCGTTCGAGCCCAGGTCGGCCAGGCCGACGACCTGGTTGCCGGCCACCGAGTCGGCGGTCTGCATCCCGGTCGCGCCGGGATAGTTCAGGTTGACCCAGTAGGCGGGGCCGAACGTGCCGTCGGGATTGCGCAGCACCGTGGTCAGCGTGGCCTGGAGGGGCGTGCTCGACGTGGGGTTGGTCACGTCGGCGCTCAGGGTATAGACGCCCGGCACGGGGCTGCTGATCCCCTGGAAGTGCGTGGCGAAGGACGGTCCCGTGAGCCCCTCGGGCCCGGCAAACGAGGTCCAGTTGCTGAACTGCCCGTTGGACGCGTTGTAATCGACCAGGTAGGCCTCGCTGGCCGTCTGGCCGGGGCTGAGCAGCGTGGTATACCCGCCGGCGATCGTGTAGCTGGTCCCGCCGTTGTACCAGATGCCGTAGGCCGTGGTGGACGTCACCTGCGAGCCCGGATAGGTGATGGTCGAAACGATCTGCCCCTGGGGGACGCTGTAAATGAAGGCATGGTCGGTCTGGGCGGGGATATCGCCGGCGTTGCCCACGGCGAGGTCGCCCATCGTGCTGTGCACGTAGACGTAGTTCGCGCCCGAGTAGTCAATCGTCTTGTAGTCGGCGGAATTTGACAGGTCGGCGGTCGTCCCCTGGAAGACGAATCCCTGGACGGGGCCGCCCTGGGTGGCCCTGTAGCTGCCGACCAGCCGCAGGACCTGGCTGCTGCCGCTGCCCGAGACGACGTCGGGGCCGTAGACGCTGGTGGAGAAGGCGTTCGGATAGTTGACGGAGAGGGGCGTGCCGCCCTGGCCCGAGATCGGGCCGATGTACAGCAGGCCGTTGGTGTTCGAGGTGCCGGTGATGAGGTACTGCCCCGGCGTGCCGGCGCTGCGGATGCCCTGCCAGCCCGAGACCGGCATCGTCTGGTCGATGGTCGCGGTGTTGTAGTAGCTGATGCTCGTCACCGGGTCGAGCTGGCCGATGATGTCGCCGTGCGACGCGGCCACGATCCGGATGCCGTCGCCGCGGTTCGCCGCGACGGTCGAGCCGTTGGCCATCACGCCGATGTCGTTCCCCTGCACCGTGATGTTTGAGCCGATCAGCGTGACCCCCGCGCCACCAGCCCGGACGAGCGCCAGCGCCTCGAGCGCCGAGCCGTCCGATCCCGCGGCGAACCGCAGGCCGCGCGTCCCGTTGAAGTTCACCGTGACGACCGGCGAGCCCTGAAATCCCGGCGCGGTGGTGCCGTCGATCGTGGTTGTCCCGGTGATCGCCGGCAGCGACTGCCGGCCGGCCTTGATCGTTCCCATCACGCCGAAGTCGATCGTGTCGGGGCCGGGGTGGCTATTGGACTGGATGATCGCCTGGCGGAGCGAGCCGGCGCCCGCGGCGTGCAGGTTCGTCACCGTGAACGTCGTGAGCAGCGCGCGGGCTTCCAGGACCTCGAGCTCGCGCCGACGGACGGTGTTCCGGGCGGGTCGGCGCCCTCGGTGGGCCAGGAAATTCCGTGCCAGCAGATTCTGCGCGCGGTCAAGCATCGCCATCGTCGATCGTCCTCCGTTGCGGGTTCTCGCCACCCCGGATGCGCGCGGCTCCGCCGTCGGAGCCTCATCCGGCCAATCGATCGGGTGCGGTGGCGCGAGGCACCTCTCAGGCAAGGACTAGTACAAAACGGTGAGATGGCAAATCGCGGGGGGATTGGGTGGGGTGGCGGAGTGATCCGAGGCGAGACAGTACGATCTGATCACCATTGCCATCCCGACTCGTCCCAGCTCGACAGGCTCGGCGCGGCATCATCGAGCAAGGCGTCATTGCCCCGGCAGGCCATTTCGCGGAAGGCCTCAGCCCAGCCGGCCCGTGGCTTCCTGATCGGACGGATAATCAGGCAATCGTCCCGAACAACGAGCTCGACCTCATCGCAGAGGCCGGTCTGCTCGAGCAGCGGCATGGGAATGCGGATGCCCTGTGAATTGCCGATGCGGATGATGCGCGTCCTCATGCCAACCTCCTTCGTGTCTTTGACAATGTAACCCCAAGTGCCGGCCCTGGTGATCCGAATTCCGGACACTCCTCGCCGAACACCATCTGGTTCGAGCCCGGCATGGGCGGATCGCTCGGGCTGGGCGAACCGGCGACGTGAGTCGCCGGGTTTTGGCTCTCGGCCTGATGACCCGGCGACTCACGTCGCCGGGTCGCCCGAAGGCGTCGAGCGGCGTTGCCCGAGCTGGCGAGTCCACCCGGCGACTGACGTCGCCGGTTCGCCCAGGACCGGCCAGGCGGTGTTCGGCGAGGAGTGCCCAAAAAACCGCCTTCAAGTCCTTGTCAACCATGGTCTTGCGGAGGGACCGCGGTGGTGTTGAGCGAGAAGTCTCGAATTCCGGGACGACGCAAGGGAGATGGCCATTGTTCGATCGAACCGATGGAGTCGGAGGTCGTCGACGGTTGTAGACAAAGTACAACACAACGCGTTCGCTATCTCCATGTCGCTCGCTGCAAAGGCTTTGGGACCAGGATTACCATGGCGGAGGCCTTTTACTTTCTTTCTTGGGATTCGCGTGGGACGCGATTCAGGGGAAATCGAATGCATTGACGAGCGTTGATTCCCAGGAGTCCAAATGGACCCGCTGACCATGGTCGGCCTCTACCTTGACGCGGCCTTAACGGCGAGCACGAGACGGCGTTTCAGGGGTTGGCGGAGCTCGAAACCAGGCCATCTCGGCCCTTGTGACGGCGTATCAGGACGAAGCCGGGCCTCCGGTCCGTGCGCTGGTCGTGGCGGCCGCCTGGCAGCACCGCCTGCCCTCGACGAGCGACTTCCTCGCAGCCCCCCTGGCCGGGGCACATCTCGATGCCTGGAAAGGATCTCTCGACGGCCTGGTGGCGCTGGCCTCGGCCGAGTCGAGGGACGTACTGAAAGCCGCTTTGGGCACAATTGACATTCTTGACGATTGGTCTCCAGATGGGCTGCGGCGTGGCACCGTCGTCCTCCTCGGCCGCTCTGCCCGGGGCCGCTCAGCTCGCGTCGGTGCCTTCGCAATCCGCCCGGGCTTCGGCGAGCGCCTCGGCGGCCATCGCATGCGATGGATTGAGTTGCAAGGCCCGCTTGAGATGAGTGATTGCCCGGTCCCGGTCGACGTCGAGGCCGAGCAAGGCGTCGCCGAGTCGATAATGGGATTCCGGATCGTCGGGGTCAATAGCCACGGCCCGCTCGAACAGCACGACGGCCCGTCGGATGTTGTCCTCCGGCACGGGATCGTCGCCCCTCAGCAGGGAGCGCCCGTAATCCCGAATCGCGACGACGCATCGCCCGTCCTTCTTGATGGCTTTCAGGAACAGGGCCTCCGCCTCGGCGAGGCGACCCCAATCCGCCAGGGAGTCCGCGTACCACGCCATCGCCAGCGGAGGAAACAGGTCGAGGAGAATCGCACGCCGGAACCACCCCCTGGCCTCGAACTGGCGGCCCTGCCGGGAAAGGGCCAGCGCGAGGAACAGGGTCGCCGCGTAGAGGGTCGGGTCCAGTCGGACCGCCGAACGGAAAAGCTCGATCGCGCGGTCGTTGGACTGGGTCGTCCCCCGGCCGGCATAGGTCAGCAAGCCTAGCCGTTCCAGCGCCATGGCGTGGCCCGGATAACGCTCGATGGCCCGGGTCAGGTCGTGGACAGCCTTGTCGTATTGCCCCGACTTCTCGCGAAGTATCCCCCGCTTGTAATCGACCTGCGCCGCCCGCCAGCCGGCGCGCACGACTTCGATCTCCTCGGCGGAAGGCGGGTTGTGGACCGGGTCGGGATGGTCGAAGGAACGCGACCACATTTCCCGGCGCCAGTGATCGGCGAACTCCTGGGCACGGGTCTCCTCCGCGAACTTGCGACGATTCGCCTTTGCCCGGGCGTCGACAACCTGAAGATGGCCGATCTCGTGGAGCAAGACGTCGTAGAGCATGAATCGCCGCACGGCCAGTGCAGGCCACTGGCAGCCGCGTACTGCGCCGAACTGAGTGGGCGACTGATTCCGCTTCAAAAAGGGGGACAAGCTGACCCGGGGCGGGAGAGCGCAGAGGCTGATCTCGTTCCTCCCGGCGGCCCTCACGTAGCCGAGGATCCGACGCCCCATCGCCCGGTCATTGAAATGAATGGCCCTGAGCCTGGCCCATAGCGGCTCAGGGAGTCGACCGAGGACGATGCGGACATCGTCTTCCGCGACATAGTGCCGCCGATCGCCCCGGGAAGGATGGCAGGAGAAGGCAATAGATCTCATGATGTCCTCAATGCCGGACCTCCGCCGGGAAGCCGTCGACCACCGTGGCGACATCGCCTTCGGGCGGCGTGCCGTTGGACTCGTGCGGGACCGTCGGCGTGGTCGACGGGCCGGCGTTGCGCTGGATGACGTAGTAAAACACCGGCGTCAGGAAGACGCCGAAGAGCGTCACGCCCAGCATGCCGCCGAAGACCGCCGTGCCCAGCGACCGGCGCATCTCGGCGCCCGCGCCCTCCGAGAGCACCAGCGGCACCACGCCGAAGATGAACGCAAATGACGTCATCAGGATCGGCCGCAGCCGCAGCCGGCACGCCGCGAGGGTTGCCTCGCGTCTTGAGGCGCCCGACTCCTGCGCCTGCTTGGCGAACTCCACGATCAAAATCGCGTTCTTGCTCGCCAGGCCCACCAGCACCACGAAGCCGATCTGCGTGAACAGCGAGACGTCCATCCCCGCCATGTTCACACCCACCAGCGAACAGAGCAAACACATCGGCACCACCAGGATCACCGCCAGCGGCAGCTTCCAGCTCTCGTACTGCGCCGCCAGAACCAGGAACACGAACACCACCGCCAGCGCGAAAATCCCGATCGCCGTGTTCCCCTGCTGGCGCTCCATGAACGCCAGCTCGGTCCAGTCCGAGGCCATCGACCGCGGCAGCTCCTTGTCGGCGATCTCCTGCATCATGGCGATCGCCTGGCCCGAGCTGGTCCCCGGCGCGGCGTTCCCGGTGATCGCCGTCGCCGAGTACATGTTGTACCGCATCACGGCCACGGGGCCGCTGGTGTTGCTCACGTCGAGCAGGGTCGCCAGGCGGATCATCTGCCCGCGGTTGTTCCTCACCTGGAGCTGGCGGATGTCCTCGGCGTCGCCGCGAAACCGCTGGTCGGCCTGGACGTTCACCTGCCAGGTCCGGCCGAACTTGTTGAAGTTGTTGACATAGTACGAACCCAGGTACACCTGCAACGTGCTGAACAGCTCGCTGATCGGCACGCCCAGGACCATGCACTTGGTCCGGTCGATGTTGAGATAAAGCCAGGGCGTGTTGGCGCGCGAGCTGTTGAACAGCCCCTGGAGGCCGGGCGTCCGATTGCCGCGCTCGACGATCGCGTCGCTGATGTGCTGGAGGTGTTCCAGGCCGAGGTTGCCGCGGTCCTCGATGATCAGCTTGAAGCCGCCGGTGGCGCCCAGGCCGTCGATCGGCGGGGCGCCGAAGATCGAGACGGACGCCGCGCGGACCTCGCGGCAGCGGGCCTGGATCTGATCGGCGATGGCGTCGGCCGACAGCCCGTGGCCGCGACGATGCTCGAACGGCTCGAGCAAAACGTACATCGAGCCCAGGTTGGGCGCGTTGGCGTTGAGCAGCAGCGACTGGCCCGAGACGCCCACAGTGTGCGCCACCCCGGGCGTCTCGCGGGCAAGGGCCTCGATCCGCGCCATGGCGCGCTGGGTGCGCTCGACCGAGGCCGAGTCGGGCAACTGGACGTTCAGCAACAGGTAGCCCTTGTCCTGCTGCGGGATGAAGCCGGTGGGCGTGCGGATGAACTCCCAGTAGGTCAGACCCAGCAGGCCGCCGTAGAGCAAAAGCACGACGGCGCTGATCCTCAGCACGCCGCCCACGACGCGGCCGTAGACCTCGATCATCCGGTCGAACAGCCGGTTGAAGCCGCGGAACAGCCAGCCGAGCACCGCATTCACCGGGCGGATGATGATGAGGCCGACGATCCCGCCGGCGACCGCCCCGGGGCCGAACGCGGCCCACCATGCCGCCCGCGACATCCAGACCGAGACCGAGCCGTCCTCCAGCCCCTCGGCCGTCACTCCAAGCTGGCCGCGGGCATACGCGTAACCCAGCCGCGCGGTGATCAGGCCGCCGACAATCGCGAAGAACCACCAGGGGAGCGCCTCGCGCTTCAGCTCGTGGCTGCCGTCGGCGCCCTTGCCCTCGGTCTTGAAGATCATCACGGCGCGCGAGGGAGTCATCGTCAGCGCGTTGATCGCCGAGATGATCGTCGACACCGCGATCGTCACCGCGAACTGCCGGAAGAACTGGCCCGAGATCCCCCCCATGAAGCAGCACGGGATGAACACCGAGCTCAATACCAGCGTGATCGCCAGGATCGGCCCGGTGATCTCCTCCATCGCCCGGATCGTCGCCGTGCGCGAGTCCAGCCCGGTGGCGATCAGCCGCTCGATGTTCTCGAGCACGACGATCGCGTCGTCCACCACGATGCCGATCGCCAGCACCAGGCCGAAGAGGGTCAGGTTGTTCAGGCTGAACCCCAGCGCGGCCATCACGGCGAAGGTGCCGATCAATGACACCGGGACGTCGATCATCGGCAGGATCATCGCCTTCCAGTCCTGGAGGAAGACAAGGACGACGATGCCGACCAGGATGACGGCGTCCCGGAGCGTGTTGTAGACCTCGTCGATCGACTCCTGGATGAACGGCGTGGTGTCGTAGACGATCCGGTAGTCGAGCTCGTCGGGGAAGCGGCCTTTGAGCTCGCGCATCTTGGCATACACGCCGTGGGCGGTCTCGAGCGCGTTGGTGCCGGGCAACTGGTAGATCGAGATGGCCACCGAGGGCCGGCCGTCGAGGGTGCACGACTGGTCGTACTGGCGCGAGCCCATCTCGACGCGCGCGACGTCGCGCAGCCGCACGATGCCGGTCGCCTGCGCGAGCGTCGAGCCCTGGGTGTTCGTGCCGCCCTGGTCCTCGGCGCCGCCCTGGAACGACCGCGTGGCCTGGGCGCCCCCCATGCCGCCGTTGGTGCTCGCCCCGCCGCCGACGGCGCCCGTGGCGTCGGCCGCGGCCGCCGGCTGGAACGAATCATCCCCCGCCTTGAGGATGATGTCCTCGAACTGCTCGGGCTCGATCAGCCGGCCCAGCGTGTTGATCGTGAGCTGGAACTGCTGGCCCCGCGGCACCGGCTGCTGGCCGATCTGGCCGGCGGCCACCTGAAGGTTCTGCTGGCTGATCGCGTTGATCACGTCCGAGGCGCTCAGGTTCAGCGCGGCCATCTTGGCCGGGTCGAGCCAGGCGCGCAGGCTGTAATCACGCTGGCCCAAAAACGTGATCCCCGCGACGCCCGGCAGCCGGCCCAGCTCGTCCTTGATCTGGATCGTCGCGTAGTTGCTCAGGTAAGTGCTTTCGTACCGCCCCCCCGGCGAGACCAGGTTCACGATCATCAGCGTGTTGGGCGACATCTTCTTGACGCTGATCCCCTCGTTCTGCACGAGCGCCGGGATCACCGGCAGCGCCAGCGACACGCGGTTCTGCACCAGGACCTGCGCCATGTCGGTGTCCATGCCCAGGCGGAAGGTCACCGTCAGGTTATAGGTGCCGTCGTTGGTGCACTGCGACGACATGTACAGCATGTTCTCCACGCCGCTGACCTGCTCCTCGATCGGCGCGGCCACGGTGTTCCGCACCGTCTGCGCATTCGCGCCCGGGTAGAACGCCGTCACCGTCACCGTGGGCGGCGTCACCTGGGGATACTGCGCCACCGGCAGCATGCCCCACGACACGAACCCCGCCAGCACGATGACCAGCGAGAGCACAATCGCGAAGACGGGTCGGTCGATGAAGAAGCGGGAGATCATGGGGCTCGTTTTCAGTGGTCAGTGGTCAGTGGTCAGTGGTCAGTGGTCAGTGGTCAGTGGTGCTCGATTCGGTCTCGTCGCCCTCGCCGTCGTCGAGGAACGATGAGCCGTCGGCCCCGCGGGTGCTGCCGGGTTCCGGCGGGCGGCGGCCGAAGACCGCCAGCCGGAAGCCGGGGCGCAGGCTCAGCACGACCAGGGTCGCCAGCAGGCCGGCCGGGATGCACGCGGCGACGGCGCGGTACTGCACGAGGATCCCGGCGCGGAGCAAGAGCAGGCCCACGCCCAGCCCGGCCAGCCCGCCGGCGGCCGCCGAGATTTGCCAGCGCGCGCCGGCCTGGCGGAACATCCGGGCGTCGCTCAGGCCCAGGATCACGTGGAAGAACACGGGCGTCAGGAAGATGCCGAACAGCGTCACGCCGACCATGCCCGAGAACACGGCGACCCCCAGCGACCGCCGCATCTCCGAGCCCGCGCCCGAGGCGACGGCCAGCGGGATCACGCCGATGACGAAGGCCAGCGACGTCATCAGGATCGGCCGCAGCCGCAGCCGGCAGGCCTCGCGCGTGGCCTCGGCGCGCGACCAGCCCTCGAGGTGTTTCTCCCTGGCGTACTCGACGATCAGGATGGCGTTCTTGCACGCCAGGCCCACCAGCACGACCAGGCCGATCTGCACGAAGATATTCACATCGCGCCCCGTGCCCAGCACGCCCGCCAGTGAGCAGAGCAGGCACATCGGCACCACCAGGATCACCGCCAGCGGCAACAGCCAGCTCTCGTAGAGCGCCGCCAGGGCGAGGAACACCGCGACGGCCGACAGGCTGAACACGACCAGCGGCGGGTTGTCCCGCTCGGCGTTGATCTGCAACAGCATGATCTCGGTCCAGTCCGCCTTCATCGACAGCGGCAGGACATCGTCGGCCAGGCGATCGATCGCCTTGATGGTCTCGCCCGAGCTGGTGCCTGTCCCGAGGTTGCCGGTGATCGACGCCGACGTGTAGAGGTTGTACCGCGTCACGCTGATCGGCCCGCCGACCTCGCGGACGTTCACCAGCGTGCCGAGGGGCACCATCTGCCCCCGCCTGTTCCGCACCTGGAGCAGGTTGATCGCCTCGGGCCGGGTGCGATAGGCACCGTCGAGCTGGATGTTCACCTGCCAGTGCCGGCCGAACAGGTTGAAGCTGTTGACATACAGCGAGCCCAGGTACATCGAGAGCGTCTGGTTCACGTCGTTGAAGGTGAGCCCCATCGACTGCGCCTTGTCGCGGTCGATGTCGAGGTAGAGCTGCGGCGTGAGCGAGCGGAACTGGGTCGAGGCCGACGTCAACCCGGCCTTGTGCATCGCGTCGATCAGGCGCTCGGTCTGATCCTGGAGGTCGCGCAGCCCGCGGCCGCCGCGGTCCTCGACCATGATCTTGTAGCCGCCCGCGACGCCGAGACCGGGGACCGCCGCCGAGTTGCGAACGACCACGTCCGCGTCCTTGACCCGCCGCCGAAACTCCCTGCGCAGCCGCCTCATGATGTCGTCAGCGTGCAGACCCGGCTTCTGCCGCTCGGGGAACGGCTTGAGCACGATAAACATTGAGCCGAAGTTCGACGCATTCGTCTGGAGCAGGAACGACAGCCCGGCAATGGCCACGGTGTGCGCCACGCCCGGGTCCTCGCGGGTGATCGCGACGACCTTCGCCATCGCGTCCCTGGTGCGCTCGAGCGACGCCGAGTCGGGGAGCTGGACGTTCACGATCAGGCGGCCCTGGTCCTGCTGGGGGATGAAGCCCTTGGGCGATTCCTCGAACGTCCAGACGGTCAGCGCCAGCAGGCCGCCGTAGAGCAGGATCACCAGCGCGCCGACCCGCAGCAGCCCGCCGACGATCCGGCCGTAAAGGTCGGTCGCGACGTCGAACAGCCGGTTGAAGCCGCGGAACAGCCAGCCGAGCACCGCGTTCACCGGGCGGATGACGAACCAGCCGGCGATCCCGCCGGCGATCGCCCCGGGCAGGAACGCCGCGCCCCAGGCGATCCAGGGCATCCAGCCGGCGTCCGCGACGCCGGGGCCCTCGGCCGCCGGCGGGATGAGGCCCATCTGCCCGGCCGCGTGGGCGTAGCCGAACCGGGCACTCGCCAGCCCCCCGAAGATCGCGAAGGCCCACCAGGGTAACGCCTCGCGCCGCATCGCGTGGCCGCCGTGCGCGCCCTTCTGCTCGGTCCGGAAGATCAGCACAGCGCGCGACGGGGTCATCGTCAGCGCGTTGACCGCCGAGATGATCGTCGACACGGCGATCGTCACCGCGAACTGCCGGAAGAATTGCCCGGTGATCCCGCCGATGAAGCAACACGGGATGAACACCGAGCTCAGCGCCAGCGTGATCGCCAGGATCGGCCCGGTGATCTCCTCCATCGCCTTGATCGTCGCCGTGCGGGCGTCGTACCCCCGGGCGATCATCCGCTCGGTGTTCTCGAGCACGACGATCGCGTCGTCCACCACGATGCCGATCGCCAGCACCAGGCCGAAGAGGGTCAGGTTGTTCAGGCTGAACCCCAGCGCGAGCATCACGGCGAGCGTGCCGATCAGCGAGACGGGGACGTCGATCATCGGCAGGACCATCGTCCGCCAGTCCTGGAGGAAGATCAGGACGACCAGGCCGACGAGCAGGACGGCGTCGCGGAGGGTCTTGTAGACCTCGCTGATGGACTCGCTGATGTAGAACGTGGTGTCATACCCGACGACGTAGTCGACGCCCTCGGGGAACCGCTTCTTCAGCTCCTCCATCCTGGCCCGCACGCGGGTGGCGACGTCGAGCGCATTCGTGCCGGGGAGCTGGTAGACGCTCAGCCCGACCGCCGGATACCCGTCGAAGGTGCACGACTGGTTGTAGTTCTGCGCGCCCAGCTCGAGCCGGGCGACGTCGCGGAGGCGCACGATCCCGGGCGCCGGCTCGCGGCTGTCGGCGCGGCCCACCTTGACCACGATGTCGCCGAACTGCTCGGGCGTGCTGAGCCGGCCCAGGGTGTCGACGGCAAGCTGGAACGGCTGGCCCCGCGGCGCGGGGAGCTGGCCAATCTGCCCGGCCGGCGCGTCGATGTTCTGCTCGCGGATCGCGTTGGCGACGTCCATGGCCGTCATGTTCCGCGCCGCCAGCTTCTGCGGATCCAGCCAGGCGCGGATGCTGTAATCCCGCTGGCCCATGTAGTTGATGTCCGAGACGCCGTAGACCCGCAGCAGCTCGTCCTTGACGTGGACCGTGGCGAAGTTGCTCAGGTAGATGTCGTCGTACTGCCCGTCGGGCGAGAAGAAGTTGACGATCATCAGCATGTCGGGCGTGCGCTTGCGGATCGTGATCCCCTGGTTCTGCACCTGGGTCGGTAGCATCGGCATGGCCAGCGCGACGCGGTTCTGCACCATGACGAGCGCGGCATTCACGTCGGTGCCGATGTCGAAGGTCACCGTGAGGGTATAGGTCCCGTCGTTGGCCATCTGCGACGACATGTAGAGCATCCCGTCGATGCCGTTGACCTGCTGCTCGATCGGCGCGGCGACGGTATCGGCCACGACCGGGGCGCTGGCGCCGGGGTAGCTGATGGTGATCGAGATGCCCGGCGGGGTGATCCGCGGATACTGGGCGACCGGCAGGTTGTACCAGGCGATCAGGCCGACCAGGGTGATCGCGATGGAGAGCACCGTGGCGAAGATCGGCCGATCGATGAAGAACTTCGAGATCATGGGTCGCTCAGCGGAGGCTCATGGCGGCTCGTCGGTCGTTCGTTGTGGCTCGCCGCCCGTCAGTCGTCGTTCACCTTGCGCCCCGCGCCGCCGGGCTTGCCGGCAGCCTTCCGGCGGCCGGCGCCGCGGCCGGACGCCGGATCCTGGTCCTGGTCCTTGCGGTCCTCGCGCGGGGATGCGCTCGACTCGCCGGGCCCGTAGGTCGGCATGGCGATCGGCTCGGGCCGGGCGGTGGTGCCGGGCCGCACCTGCTGGAGTCCGCCCACCACGACCAGGTCATCCGGCTTGATGCCGCTCTCGATGACCCGCAGGCCGTCCTCCTGGAGGGCGCCGGTGGTGATGCGGCGATACTTGATCGTGTTGTCGGCGTCGATGACGTAGAGGAACTTCAGCCCCTGGTCCGATCCGATCGCCCGATCCACGACCAGAAGCGCCGGGTGCGGCAGGCCGATCGGCAACCGGACCCGCACGAACATCCCCGGCGCCAGCAGCCGCTCACCCCTCGAAGGCCGCGGGTTGGGAAAGACGCCCCGCACCAGGATGCTGCCGGTGCCGGGGTTGAACTGGTTGTTCACGAAGTTGATCGTCCCCGCGTGCGGATAGCCTTCCTCGCCCTGAAGGCCCATCAGCACGGGCAGCGTCCGGTCCTCGGGCAGCTTGACCTTCCCCTCGTTGATCGCCCGGAGGGTGCGAAGGTGCGTCCGCTCGTCCATCTCGAAGTAGGCGTACATCGGGTCCACTGAGACCACGGTCGTCAGCAGCGTGGTGTCGGCATTGACCAGGTTGCCCAGGGTCAGGTAATACCGGCTGATCCTGCCGTCGATCGGCGAGGTCACGCGAGTGAAGCTGTGCTGGAGCGTATAGATCTCCATGCTCTTTTCATTTGCCTTCACCCGCGCCTCGGCCTCGTCGACGATCGCCTGCTCCT